>NZ_JAELTU010000009.1 GCF_016429015.1 Rhizobium sp. ASV20 | reverse complement strand
CACTTCGCCCGGCAGATTGCAGACGCGCTGCAGATCATCGTCGTGGAAGACGACCGGAACGCCGTCAGAGGCGTAGTGCAGGTCGCACTCGATGGCGAAGCCCGCTTCAATGGCACGGCTGAAGGCCGAGAGCGTGTTCTCCCAGACTTCCTTGTTCATGTCATGATAGCCGCGATGGGCGACGGGGCGCTCGGTCAGCCAGGCAAGCTTGCTCATTATGCGATTTCCAGGATGGCATCGATTTCAACGGCGGCATTGAGCGGCAGAGCTGCCATGCCGACGGCGGCGCGAGCATGTTTGCCGGCTTCGCCGAGTACATTTGCCAGAAGATTTGAGGCGCCGTTGATTACAAGATGTTGTTCGACAAAATCGGGTGTCGAGGCGACGAAGCCGTTCAACTTGATCAGCCGCTTGATACGGCCGAGATCGCCGCCGAGCGCAGCCTTCGCCTGAGCGAGAATGTTGATGGCGCAGAGTTCGGCTGCGCGCTGGCCGCCGGCAACGTCGACGTCTTTGCCGAGGTGGCCCGTTACGCCGATCTTGCCGTTTTCCATCGGCAGCTGGCCGGACAGATAGAGAAGATTGCCGCTGATGACATAGGGAACATAGTTGGCGGCTGGTGCTGCGGCCTGCGGCAAAGTGATACCAAGTTCCTTCAGACGAGCCTCAATGGCAGCGGACATTTTCATCTCCCGTTTTGTTGTAAAAACTTCAAAAATCCGGCATCAAGACTAAATTCCGTCAATCGGCACAGGCAGCCTCGTTTTAGCCGAAAGCGTTCTTATAACATCGCGTGCGAGTCCAACAGGAGATAATGAATGTTCCGCTCGAGTATTGCTGCCACTGTTGTTTCGGGGCTGGGCATTCTGTCACTGGGTACCACGGCGGCGCATGCGGCAGGCCCGAGCGGCTTGATCGCGCACCGGGCCGTCTATGATCTGGAGCTGAAAGATGCCTCCGATCGCTCTGGTATTGCCGGCATGTTCGGCCGGATGGTTTATGAATTCAACGGTTCCGATTGCACCGGATTCACCACCAATTTCCGCTTTGTAACGAAGATCGATACCGGCGATTCCACCCGCGTCAGCGATCAGCAGACAACCACGTTCGAAGATCTCGGCAAGCGGATCTTTCGCTTCGAGACCAAGTCCTACACCGATAGCCAGCTCGACAAGGATGTACGGGGCGCCGCCATCGACGACCAGAAGGGTATAAAGGTCGATCTCACTCAACCGCACAGCAAGCAGGTCGAGTTGATCGAGAGCCGTTTCCCGACGGAGCATATGCTCGACATCATTCACAATGCCAAGCTCGGCAAGAACTTCTTCGAGGCACAGGTCTTTGATGGCTCCGATGATGGCGATAAGCCGCTGATCGCCACCACTGTGGTGGGCAAGGAGCAGACGCCGGCGACGGACGATCCCGATGCCGCCAAGGCGGGTGCTTTCGCCAAAACGACCTTCTGGCCAGTAACTGTTGCTTATTTCAACGAGAAGTCTACCGGCGATGCGATGCCGGTCTATCGCATGTCGTTCAAGCTTTATGAGAACGGCATAACCAGGGATCTCACCATGGACTATGGCGATTTCTCCTTGACCGGCAAGCTCACCAAGCTTGAGGTTCTCGACACCAAGGCATGCCAGTAGCTCGCCGCCAGCGCGCAAAGCGCGAAATCATCGTCATAAAACTGTGATCCAAGTTTCACTATTGTGTGACACGGTCGGCACGCGGGGGTGAGTCTATCTCACACCTGCGCCGATCTGGAATTGTGGTGGGGCGCGCGGGGGAATGATCGTCTTGGGGGCGATTGAAAATTTGCGGTCGGCTCCGTGTTATCGACGAGAAAGCGCGACCTATGAGCAATGCCGATATCCCAGCCGCCTCACGCGAGACCCTGCCGGCCGTAGCCGCTGACCCGGCGGAGGTCGCACGTATCGGCGATACTATCGATCTGACCGATCGCGCCGGCATTTCCGTCTACGGCGATCGCGCGCAGCAGTCTGTCTCGGATTATTCCGACCGTATCTTGCGTGAGGTCCGTAACCGCGATCTCGGTGAAGTCGGCAATCTGCTGACCGATATCATCGTTAAATCCAAGAAGCTCGATCCAGCCTCGCTGAAGGACGAAGGCTTTCTGTCGCGAATGTTTTCCTCGTTCAGGGCGCGGCTGGAGCGTTTCAAGGAGCAGTTCGAGGATGTTGCCGGCCAGATCGATCGCATCGGGCTGGAGCTTGACCGCCATAAGGATGTTCTGCGCCGCGATATCGCGCTGCTCGATGATCTGCACGAGGAAACCAAGCAATCCATCCTGCAGCTCGACGCCTATGTGCAGGCGGGCAAGGCTTTTGCCGAACGCTTCCGTGCGACCGAACTTCCGCGTCTGAAGAGTGCCGCCGATGCTGCCTCCGCCAATCCCGGCGGCGGCATGTTGGAGGCGCAGATTTACCAGGACAGCCTCCAGGCGCTCGACCGGCTGGAAAAGCGGGTCTTCTATCTGCAGCAGGCGCGCCAACTTGGCATCCAGCAATTGCCACAGATCCGTATCGTTCAGGCCGGTGACGAGACCTTGATCGAAAATCTGCAAGCCACCTCGGCGCTGACGGTGCCGGCCTGGAAACAGAAGATGGTGATCCTGCTTGGCCTGTCACAGCAGAAGTCCGCGCTGGAATTGCAGAAGACTGTTACCGACGCCACAAACGACATGATCCGCCAGGCGTCGAAGATGATGAAAGATCAGGCGATTGCCATAGAACAGCAATCGCAACGCGGTATCGTCGACATCGATACGCTTGCCGCCGCCAATCGCGATCTGATCGATACGATCGGCGGTGTGCTGAAGGTGCAGGAGGATGGCCGCGCCAAGCGAGCCGAGGCCGAGCAGCGGATGCAGAAAATGACCATTGAGCTCAAGAAGGCAATGATCGAGGCGCGGTGACGTAATGATGATCCGCGCATTCGTGACCGGTCTGACGCTCGTAGCAGGTATTGCGCTGAGCAGTTGTGACGTTGGCGGCCAAGGCCCGAAATTCTCGATCGTTTCCGGCTCGGAGAATACGGTTCTTCAGCCGATCGTCGAGGAGTTTTGCAAGGAAAAGAAGGCGGCTTGCACCTTCTCTTACGAGGGTACGCTGGATATCGGGCTTGCTCTCCAAAGCGAGAAGGGTGTCGAGCAGGATGCCGTTTGGCCCGCATCGAGTGTCTGGGTCGACATGTTCGACGCCAAGCGTCGGGTGAAATCGCTCACTTCGGTCGCCCAGATGCCGGTCATTCTCGGCGTGCGCAAATCCAAGGCCGATGCGCTCGGCTGGACCGGCAAACCGGTTTACATGAAGGACATCCTGGCGGCGGTGAAGAACGGCTCGCTGAAGTTTCTCATGACGTCGGCCACCCAATCCAATTCCGGTGCCAGCGCCTATCTCGGCATGTTGTCCAGCGCGCTCGGCAACAAGCCCGTCATCGAGCCGGGTGATCTCGACAAGCCCGAGGTTCAAGATGCCGTCCGCTCGCTCCTTGGCGGTGTCGAGCGTTCTTCCGGCTCTTCGGGCTGGCTGGCGGATCTCTATACGGATTCGGCGAGGAAGGGCGTTCTCTACGACGCCATGTGGAACTACGAGGCGGTGCTGAAGGAAACGAACGACAAGCTGGTGGGTATGGGCAAGGAGCCGCTCTACGCCATCTATCCGGCCGATGGCGTTGTGGTGGCGGACTCGCCGATCGGCTTCGTCGATCACGGGCGAGGGCAGGAGGTCGAGACCTTCTTCAACCAGCTCATCGAATATCTCCGTTCGGGACCGGTGCAGAAGCGCATTGCCGATACGGGCCGCCGTATCCCGTTTGCCGACGTCGCCGCCAAGCCGGATCCGTCTTGGAACTTCGATCCGACCCGGTTGGTCACTGCTGTTCGCATGCCGGAGCCTGCCGTTATCCGCCAGGCGCTCGATCTCTATCAGGTGGCATTGCGCAAACCGTCGCTGACGGCCCTCTGCCTGGATTTTTCCGGGTCGATGGAAGGTCAGGGTGAGGGACAGTTGCAGGCGGCAATGCGGTTCCTGTTCAATCCGGATGAAACCGGCAAGGTGCTGGCGCAATGGACGCCTGCCGATCGCATCATGGTCATTCCCTTCGATGCCAACGTGCGCGCGACCTACGAAGGTTCGGGAAACCCGACCCAGCAGAAGATACTCGTCGACAGGGTTTCGCGACAGCGAGCCGGTGGCGGCACGGATATGTATGCCTGTGCAGGCCGGGCGCTCGACTGGATGAGAGGCACGCAAAACCTGCCGTCCTATCTACCCGCCATCGTCATCATGACTGACGGCAAGTCCGACGATGCCAATCGCGATTTCATGAGCCGCTGGGCATCGGTAAATCCGCATGTACCGGTGTTCGGCATCACTTTCGGCGATGCCGACAAGCGGCAGCTGGACGCCCTCGCGCAAGAGACCTCGGGACGCGTGTTCGATGGACGAGGCGATCTGGTCAGCGCATTCCGGGCGGTGCGCGGTTACAACTAGGACAATAATGCGTAACTGGTTTGGCAATGACGGGAACTGGATCGTGGCGGGGTTTATCGCCGCGGTGATGGTTCCTGCGCTGAGCTTCCTCGCCGGTATGCCGATCTGGATCGCCGCCATCATCGGCTTCCTGGTTTTCGTCGGCCTGATCTTCGTCCTGGCGCCAAAACGCATGTTCGAAGGTCTGGATGCGAAAGCGATCGGCAAGGGGCGCCTGGATTTCGCCCGTGACCTGTTGAGTGCGGCGGCGCCGGCCGCGCAAAGACTGGAGGTTTCGGCCACCCGGATCTCCAGCAGGGAGACGGCAAAGCGGGTGCGACATCTGGCAGAGATCGCTACCGACGTGTTTGCCAAAGTAGAGGCCAATCCGGAAAGCGCCGGCACGGTTAGGCGTTTCCTCAGCTATTACCTGCCGCGTGCAGCCGAGGTGGCGGAAGGATTTGCCGCGATCGAGGCGAAGCGCCAGCCGGATGCCGCTCGCCTTCAGGAGGTCGAGCTGGTTCTGGCCAAGCTTGAGGATGCATTCGTGCACTATTCCGACAGCCTGGCCGATGACAGGCTTGATACGCTTGATACCGAGTTGCGCCTCATACAGGCATCGCTCAAAGAGGACATAGGACACTGATGGCCATTTCCCGCCGCGCCTTCGGAGTAGGGCTTCTTGCTGCCGGCGTTGCCGGAACCGGCGGCTATTTCGCCGTCAAGGATCGTCCGGAACTGCAGGGGCTGCTTGGCAATCGCACGAAGCTGTTCGGCTTCATAGGCGGCGAGAAGGAAGCATTCCTTGCCGATCAGGATGTGATTTCGGCGCTGCACAGCCACGGGCTCGAGATCAACAGTCGTGTCGCCGGCTCTGTCGAAATGGTGCGTGAGCAGGCGCTGCTCTCGCAGACGCCGTCCTTTCTGTGGCCCTCATCATCGATCATGGTCGATATCGCCCGACAGAACGGTATCAAGATCCGCAACGACCGCGTTATTCTGAATACCCCCGTTGTCGTCTATTCCTGGCTGCCCGTCGTCGATGGGTTGACCAAAGCCGGCCTTGTCACGACGACATCGCAGGGACAGCACCAGCTCGATCTGAAGGCGCTGCTGGATGCCGTACTGTCCGGCGCGAGCTGGTCGAAACTCGGCGTCGGAGCGCTCTACGGGCAGTCGAGGATCGTTTCAACCGACCCTAATCGCTCGAATTCAGGCTTCATGTTTGCCGGTCTTGTGCTTAGCCTTTTGAGCGGCAATGTCGCGAGTGCCGCCAATCTTGCCCAGTTCGGCGACAAGGCGCAGGCCGTCTTCCGCAACATGGGTTTCAAGGCATCGTCGTCGGGCAAGCTCTTCGAGCAATATCTCGCGGGCGGCATTGGCGGTGAACCGATGATCGTCGGCTATGAGAACCAGTTGGTGGAATGGATTCTCGCCGATCCGCAGCGATGGAAGAGAATCCAGGCTAGCAACGGCGCGAAGCCCGTCGTGCTCTATCCGCATCCGACGGTCTATTCTTCCCATCCGCTCATTGCCATCGATGAACAGGTTGATCGGATGATCGAAGCGCTGATCAGCCCGCGACTGCAGGAACTCGCCTGGACCAAACACGGCTTTCGCGGACCGCTGGGAACCGTCACCGGTGATGCCGACAGCGCGATTGCCGGCTTGCTGCCGGCGGAAATCGATGCAGTCTTGCCGATGCCGGACGCCAATGTCATGCTGGCGCTGCTCGAGAAACTGGCCGCCTGAGGGCAGGGGCCGGCATTTTTCGCGACCAAAGCCTTGCATTCCAAGCGAATCGAATGTATGGGCACCCGCATTCCACACGTAAGGCATGGGATTGTCCGGGAGAAATCCGGATCGTTCCGCCCGGTGGCATTCTCGAAGAGGATGCTGTTCGCCTTGCGGAGGTTCAACCGGAAAAGGATATAAAGGCATGGCATTGCCCGATTTTTCTATGCGCCAGCTTCTCGAAGCAGGTGTTCACTTCGGCCACCAGACGCACCGCTGGAACCCGAAGATGAAGCCGTACATCTTCGGCGATCGTAACAACATCCACATCATCGACCTTGCTCAGACGGTTCCGTTGCTGAGCCGCGCTCTGCAGGTTGTCAGCGACACCGTTGCCCGTGGCGGCCGCGTTCTGTTCGTCGGCACCAAGCGTCAGGCGTCCGAACTGATCGCCGACAGCGCAAAGCGCTCGGCTCAGTACTACGTCAACGCTCGCTGGCTCGGCGGCATGATGACCAACTGGAAGACGATCTCCAACTCGATCCAGCGTCTTCGCAAGCTCGACGAAATCCTCTCCGGCGAAGCCCAGGGCTTCACCAAGAAGGAGCGTCTGAACCTTGAGCGCGAACGCGAAAAGCTCGACAAGGCCCTCGGCGGTATCAAGGACATGGGCGGCACGCCGGACCTGATGTTCATCATCGACACCAACAAGGAAAAGATCGCGATCGACGAAGCCAAGCGCCTCGGCATCCCGGTTGTCGCCATCATCGACTCGAACTGCGATCCGGACCTGATCGACTACCCGATCCCGGGCAACGACGACGCTTCGCGCGCCATCGCTCTCTATTGCGACCTGATCTCGCGCGCTGCCATCGACGGCATCGCTCGCCAGCAGGGTGCGTCCGGCCGTGACCTCGGCGCTTCCGAGGAAGCCCCGATCGAGCCGACCCTGGCGGACGGCACCGAAGCCTGATCGCGCCTCGAGGCGGGCAGTAGGCTGTCCGCCCAAGCGCAATGACATCCGGGATAAGGCCGTTTGCGACTTCAACGAGTTCGAGCGGCCTTATCGCGTTTTGCATAACGCCTTGCCTGGGCGGTAAATCCAGGCTTGTTCCAATCAAGAATTCCACAGTATGACGCAGCTTCATAACGCTGTCATACTTACGGGTACATTTCGTCCCTCAAATCGGTGCCGTTTCGGCTCAAAGCCGCATGCCGCACCGTATGAACCGACAAGAGGAAGCTTATGACCGAGATTACGGCTGCACTGGTAAAGGAACTGCGCGAAAAGTCTGGCGCAGGCATGATGGATTGCAAGAAGGCGCTGACCGAAACCAACGGCGACATCGAAGCTGCGATCGACTGGCTGCGCGCCAAGGGCATCTCCAAGGCCGACAAGAAGTCCGGCCGTACCGCCGCTGAAGGCTTGGTCGCCATCGCCGGCGCCGGTCACAAGGCCGTTGTTATCGAGCTCAACTCCGAAACCGACTTCGTTGCCCGTAACGATGCCTTCCAGGATCTGGCTCGCGGCGTCGCCGAAGTAGCTCTGTCCACCGACGGCACGGTCGAAGCCATTTCGGCTGCGACGTACCCGGCATCCGGCAAGCCGGTCGCTGACACCATCAAGGACGCTATCGCAACCATCGGCGAAAACATGACGCTCCGTCGTGCCGCCAAGCTCGAAGTCGAGCACGGCGTTGTTGCCACCTACATCCACAACGCTGCCGGCGACGGCATCGGCAAGCTCGGCGTTCTGGTTGCCCTGAAGTCGG
Source organism: Rhizobium sp. ASV20 (assembly GCF_016429015.1). GTDB lineage: Bacteria > Pseudomonadota > Alphaproteobacteria > Rhizobiales > Rhizobiaceae > Rhizobium. The sequence goes on along the minus strand of NZ_JAELTU010000009.1, from coordinate 74,720 downwards.
TCGGCGACAAGGCTGTTCTGACGTCGATCGGCCGTCAGGTTGCCATGCACATCGCTGCTACCAACCCGCTCGCTATCCGTGCCGAAGAAGTCGACGCCGCTGTCGCCGAGCGCGAACGCAACGTCTTCATCGAGCAGTCCCGCGAATCCGGCAAGCCGGAAGCCATCATCGAGAAGATGGTTGAAGGCCGCATGCGCAAGTTCTTCGAGGAAGTTGCTCTTCTCTCGCAGGCTTTCGTCATCAACCCGGATCTGACGGTTGGTGCTGCCATCAAGGAAGCTGAAAAGACCGCTGGCGCTGCGATCGAAGTCGTCGGCATGGCCCGTCTGCTCCTCGGCGAAGGCGTCGAGAAGGAAGAAACCGACTTCGCTGCCGAAGTTGCAGCTGTCGCCAAGGGCTGATTGGCAAAAGAAGCCATATCCCGGTTTGGTGAAACCATATCAGGGAAAACATCAGGGCATCGCGTGACAACGCGGTGCCCTTCGTGTATCCGGCATTCACAATCATTCCCCCGGTGATCACTTCAAGGAGCTACCATGTCCCAGCCGATCTACAAGCGCGTGTTGCTCAAGGCCTCCGGTGAAGCTCTGATGGGCAGTCAGGGATTTGGCATCGATGTTACCGTCGCAGACCGTATTGCATCCGACATCGCGGCAGCGCGTGCCATGGGGGTCGAGGTCGGCGTCGTGGTCGGCGGAGGCAACATTTTCCGGGGTGTCGCCGTGGCTTCCAAGGGCGGCGACCGCGTGACCGGCGACCACATGGGAATGCTCGGAACCGTCATCAATGCACTGGCGCTGGCAACCTCGCTGCGCAAACTCGATATCGAGACCGTTGTGCTCTCGGCCATTTCCATGCCGGAGATCTGCGAGAGCTTCTCGCAGCGCGCCACGCTCTATCATCTCTCGCTCGGACGCGTTGTGATCTTCGCCGGCGGCACGGGAAATCCGTTTTTCACCACCGATTCGGCGGCAGCGCTGCGCGCCGCGGAAATGGGTGCGCAGGCTATTTTCAAGGGCACACAGGTCGACGGGATCTATTCCGCCGATCCGAAGAAATTCCCCGATGCGGAGCGCTTCGACCATCTGACCCATAGTCAGGTGCTCGAGAAGGGGCTGGCAGTCATGGATGTCGCCGCCGTTGCGCTTGCACGGGAAAACTCAATTCCGATCATCGTCTTCTCCATCCATGAGAAGGGCGAATTCGCGGAAATCTTGACCGGCGGCGGCCGCAAGACCATCGTATCAGACAACTGACATTCCTGTGGCGCCGGGGAGACCGGTGTCGCCTTGTTACAGGGGAGCATAGACATGAGTGAAGCAACCGATCTCAAGGAACTGAAGCGTCGCATGGACGGCGCCATAGCGGCATTCAAGAGCGACATCGCCTCGCTGCGCACCGGGCGCGCATCCGCCAATATTCTTGATCCGGTCACGATCGAAGCGTACGGCTCGCGCATGCCGCTGAACCAGGTCGCCAACATCACCGTGCCGGAGCCCCGCATGCTTACCGTATCGGTCTGGGACAAGTCGATGGTCGGTGCTGTCGAGCGCGCAATCCGCGAATCCAATCTTGGCCTCAATCCGATCATGGACGGCCAGAACCTGCGTATTCCGCTGCCTGAACTCAACGAAGAGCGCCGCCGTTCGCTGGTGAAGGTCGCTCATGAATATGCCGAGAAGGCAAAGGTGGCGATTCGCCATGTGCGCCGCGACGGCATGGATGGCCTCAAGAAGGCTGAAAAGGATGGCGTAATCGGCCAGGATGAGAGCCGCTCGCTATCAGAGCGTGTGCAGAAGATGACAGATGAGACGATTTCCGAGATCGACCGCTTGCTAGCCGATAAAGAAAAGGAAATCATGCACGTCTGATCGTATCCTGGGACGCGTCGCTTTCTGTCTGAAAACATTTGAAAGCGACGACAGCGCCCTAGATTACGAGGCCAGAGAATCTTCTGCCGAACGAAACCGGATCCAAATGTCAGCTCCTACGTTCTCTGTCGTACCCGAACACGTTGCCATCATCATGGACGGCAACGGGCGTTGGGCCAACGCGCGCGGTTTGCCGCGCACCATGGGCCACCGCAAGGGTGTGGAGGCGGTTCGGGAGACTGTGCGGGCTGCCGGTGATATCGGCATAAAATATCTGACGCTTTTTGCCTTTTCCTCAGAGAATTGGCGCCGCCCGGAGACCGAGGTGAGCGATCTCCTCGGTCTGCTCAAGGCATTCATCCGGCGGGATCTCGCCGAGCTTCACCGCCAGAATGTGCGGATCCGGGTCATAGGTGATCGCGACAATCTTCGCGGCGATATCCTGCCGTTGTTGCTCGAAGCCGAAGAAACCACCAGGAGCAATACGGCTCTCACACTGGTGATCGCTTTCAATTACGGCTCGCGCGACGAGATTGCGCGCGCCTTTACCAGCCTGGCGAAGGACGTCGAGGCCGGTCGCTTGCGTCCACAGGACATCAGCCCTGAATTGGTCGGCGCCCGTCTGGATACCGCCGGTATTCCCGATCCCGACCTGATTATCCGCACCAGCGGCGAGGAGCGGCTGTCGAACTTCCTGCTTTGGCAGGCCGCCTACTCGGAATTTATGTTCATGCCTGAATTCTGGCCAGATTTCAGCCGTGATCTCTTCTTTGCAGCGCTGGAGAAATATGCCGCGCGCGACCGGCGCTTTGGTGGGCTTTCCGCCAAGCCGGCGGCGGCGGTGGGGTCCTGATGAGCCGCGAACTCAGGCTGCGCATCATCTCCGGCATTGTGCTTGCCGCGATCGTTCTCGCCGCTACCTGGTATGGCGGATTGAGTTTTCGGCTTCTGGCGGCCGCAATAAGCCTGCTCGTTTATTATGAATGGTCGACCATATCGGACCTGCACGGTACTGACCCGCAAGGAAACGCGCTTGGCTGGGTAGGCATTGCGTTGATTGCCGGTGCGACCGTGATGAGCGAATCGGTCTATTCCATGGAGGTCCTGGCCGCCTTTGTCGTCGTTTCGGCGATCATGGTCGTTCTTCGCCAAAAGAGTTGGTGGCTGCCCGGGGGCATACTCTATTCCGGCTTGATCGCGATTGCCCTTTCCGAGATTCGCGACGACGATCTTCGCGGTTTCGTGTTGATGCTGTTCATCTTCGCAACCGTTTGGGCAACCGATATCTTTGCCTATTTCGTTGGCCGTGCGATTGGCGGCCCGAAGCTTGCGCCGCGCATCTCGCCGGGTAAGACCTGGTCGGGTGCGATAGGGGGCGCCGTTGCGGCCGTTATCGCCGGAACCGCTGTCGTCTGGAGTTACTTCTCCGCCGACGATCTCAGGATTCCGGTGCTTGCGCTGGTGCTATCCGTTTGCAGTCAGGTTGGCGATTTATTCGAGTCCTTCATGAAGCGCCGCTTCGGTGTAAAAGATTCGAGCCATCTGATTCCCGGGCATGGCGGCGTCATGGATCGGGTCGATGGACTAATTTTTGCTTGTTTTGCGGCGTTTTTGTTGGCTATCGTAATATCGCTGACAATGAGCGGCGAGACCTTGTCATTGGGCGGCGTTCTGCTCGGGGTCTGAAATTAACACGAACAGGATCGTTGCATGGGTAGTGCGGCAGGCTTCATCGGTTTCTTGACAAACAACGTCATTACGTTTGTTTTTGTTCTGTCGCTGCTCGTTTTCGTGCACGAAATGGGCCACTATCTCGTTGGTCGCTGGTCTGGCATTCGCATCATGGCGTTCTCGATCGGCTTTGGCCCGGAGATTGCCGGCTTCACCGACAAGCACGGCACGCGCTGGAAGCTTTCGCTGATACCGCTCGGCGGCTATGTGCGCTTTTTTGGCGACGAGGATGCCTCCAGCAAGACCGATACGGATCAGCTGGCTGCGATGACCGAAGAAGAGCGTGCGCAATCCTTTGGCGGTGCCAAGCTTTGGAAGAGAGCCGCGACTGTTGCCGCAGGCCCGATTGCGAATTTCATTCTCGCGATAGCGATCTTTGCGGTGCTCTTCGGTGTCTATGGCCGCACGGCAGCCGATCCCGTCGTTGCCATGGTGACGCGTGACGGTGCAGCCGCAGAGGCAGGCATAGAGCCCGGCGATCGGCTTGTGGCCGTGGACGGCACCAATGTGACCACCTTCGACGAGGTGCAGCGTTATGTCGGTCTGCGCCCGGGTCGCACGATCGCTCTCACGGTGGAGCGTGATGGGCAGAAGCGCGATTTCCAGATCGTGCCGAAGCTGGTTGAGGACACCGATCAATTCGGCAACAAGATGGAGATGGGTCGCATCGGCATCGCGCTTGTCGATCCGCTGGTGACGGCAGTTGAGCCGGTCGGGCCGGCCGCAAAAGCCGGCATCCAGGCAGGGGACCGATTGATCGCCATCGACGGCAGGAATGTCGCTACCTATTACGAGGTCGGTCGCTACGTCAGCGATCATCCAGGCAAAAGCGTCGTGCTGACGGTGCAGCGCGACGGACAGATTCGCGATTTTCCGATTGTTCCGGAGACGGTGATCGACACCGATGCCTCCGGCAACAAGAAAGATGTCGGCAGCATCGGTATCGGGCCTATCGATCCGCTGATCGGATCGATTGCATCCGATAGCCCGGCGGCAGGCGTGGGACTGGATCTCGGTGACCGCATTCTTTCTGTGGACGGACGCGCTGTCGGCTCTATCGGCGAAGTGCAGCGCTATGCAGCGGCTCATGTCGATAAGCCCATTTCTCTATCCATCGAGCGCAATGGTCAGACGCGTGACGTGGCGGTGACGCCGAAGATGACAGAGGAACTCGATGCGTTCGGCGCGCCGACGAAAATCGCCAGCATCGGCGTTACCGATGGTCAGAAGCCACCCAAGCTGCGCTATCAGTCGTATGGACCGCTTCAGGCGATAGGCGAGGGCGTCAAGCAGACCGGCAGCATCGTTTCCGGCACGTTCGAATATCTCGGCAACGTCATCGGCGGCTATATGAAGGCCGATCAGCTGGGCGGGCCTATCCGGGTTGCACAAATGTCGGGGCAAATGGCAACCCTGGGTTTCTCCGCGGTGTTGCAATTTGCCGCCATACTTTCTGTTTCAATAGGGTTATTAAATTTGATGCCCGTGCCGGTACTTGATGGCGGGCACTTGATGTTCTATGCGATTGAAGCCGTAAGGGGAAAACCTTTGGGTGCAAGGGCGCAGGACATCGCTTTTCGGATTGGATTTGCGATGGTGCTCTCACTCATGGTGTTTGCGACATGGAACGATATTAGTTCCCGGCTAGGCTAGAGGGGCAAAGCGAGAGGAAAATTACGATTTATTTACGATGTTTCAAAGCTGTAGTGGCGAATGGGTCACGCTTTGAAATGAAGTAAACGGAAATTAACTTGCTCCCTTGCTTGTATGTCAAAAGCGGGTAAAACGACACACGTGGCCGGAATCGGGTTCGCTCGGGGCTGGGGACGACTGAAAAAAAGGTAAGAAGTGAAAATGAAGGCTGGTTCAAGATTATTGAACGCAGTGTCGGCGGTAGCGCTGTCTGCTGGTGTTGTTGCGTCGGGCGCTGGTGTTATCACCCTTGCCTCTGCCTCAGTCGCGGAAGCCGCTGTGATTCAGCGGGTCGATGTTCGTGGTGCGGAACGCATCGGGGCAACGGCTGTCCGTGATAATATCACAATCAAGCCCGGCAAGAGCTTCTCTCCCGGCGACATCGATGCATCGGTGAAGCAGCTCTATGCAACCGGATATTTCTCCGATGTCCATATCAGCGTTTCGGGCAGCACCCTGGTTATCTCGGTCAAGGAAAACCAGCTGATCAACGCTGTGGTCTTCAACGGCAATCGCAAGATCAAGGACGACAAGCTTCAGGGCATCGTCCAGACGCATGCTGCCGGTCCTTATAACGAAGCCACCGTTCAGGCCGATATCAAGACCATCAAGGATGCCTACGCCTCCATCGGTCGTAACGATGTGCAGGTGACGACGCAGACCGCCGAGGTCGCCCAAGGTCGCCTCAACGTTGCCTTCGTCATCAATGAAGGCGATCGCACGAAAATCGATAAGATCAATTTCTCGGGCAATCAGGCTTACTCCAGCGGTCGCCTTGCTTCGGTCATCAGCACGAAGAAGAGCAACTTCCTGTCGTTCCTGACCCGTAAGGACGTCTACAGCCCTGAGCGCCAGCAGGCCGACCAGGATACGCTGCGTCAGTTCTACTACAATCACGGCTATGCCGACTTCCGCATCGTCAGCGCCGACGCGACGCTGAACGAGCAGAACAACGAATACACGCTGAACTTCAATGTCGACGAAGGTCCGCGCTATACCTATGGCGATATCAACGTCGTTTCGACGGTCGATGGCATCAACGCCGACGAACTGAAGGGCCTTGTCATTACCCAGAAGGGTTCTGTCTATAGCGCCAAGGATATTCAGACCTCGATCGAAAACATCTCCAAGCGTGTAGCCTCCGCCGGCTATCCGTTTGCCCGTATCACGCCCCGCGGCAACCGCGATCTGACCGGTCACACGATCGGTATCGAATATCTGGTTGACCAGGGCGAACGGGCTTACGTCGAGCGCATTGAAATCCGCGGCAACACCCGTACGCGCGATTACGTTATCCGCCGCGAGTTCGACCTCAACGAAGGCGATGCGTTCAATCAGGAAATGATCACGCGCGCCAAGCGTCGCCTCGATGCTCTCGGCTACTTCACCAAGGTGGATATCTCGACGGCACAGGGCAGCGCTCCGGATCGTGTTGTCGTGATCGTCAACGTCGAAGACCAGCCGACCGGCTCGTTCGGTATCGGTGCGGGCTATGCTGTCGGCAACAACGGCGGTCTGCTGCTCGAAGCTTCGGTCGAAGAAAAGAACTTCCTCGGTCGCGGTCAGTATATTCGTATCGCCGCAGGTGCCGGTACGGAAGGCAATCGTACCTACAACATCTCGTTCACCGAGCCCTACTTCCTCGGTTATCGTCTGGCTGCTGGTTTCGATATCTTCAAGAACCAGACGTCGAGCGACGATTACTACGACTATTCGGAAGAAGGCTTCTCGCTGCGCGTCACCGCGCCGATCACCGAGAATCTGGCGACGACCCTGCGTTACAACTACAAGCGCCTGACCTACGATGGCACGAACGATTGGCAGAACAATCTTTCGGCTCCGTATATCAACCTTGTTGAGAACGGCCCTTGGACACAGTCGACCGTTTCGCAGACCTTTACCTACAACACGCTGGACGATCAAAATCTGCCGCGCGAAGGTCTCATCGCCAAGTTTACGCATGAATTTGCGGGCCTCGGCGGCGATTCGAACTTCTACAAGCTGAGCGGTAAGGCTCGTTACTATCAGATGATCAGTGACGAAGCCGATATCATTGGCTCGTTCACGGTTGGCGCCGGTTACGTCTTGCCGACCGATGGCAAGCTGAACGTCTTCGATCAGTTCACCCTCGGTGGTCGTGAAGTTCGCGGCTTCGAGAATGCCGGTATCGGTCCTCGTGTGGGCAATAACAATAACAACCCGCTTGGTGGCACGACTTACTTCACCGCTTCGGCTGAAGCGAGCATGCCGATGCCGGGTATTCCACAGGATATCGGTCTGCGTGTCGCTGCCTTCGCGGACGCGGGTACGCTCTACGGCAACAAGACGAATTCATTCGGTGATGCGGTTTACAACGACAGCTCGATCCGAGCTTCGCTTGGTGCCGGTCTGATCTGGTCGTCGCCGTTCGGTGTCATCCGAGTTGACTATGCCGTGCCGGTTCTTAAGCAAGATTACGACCAGGTTCAGAATTTCCGGTTTGGCATCGCCAACCAGTTCTGATATCGGCAGTCCAGAACTGCGGGCTTGAACACCGTTCTGGAGCTGGTGCTTATGGAACATACTGGTTTTTTCCCGCCCCATGGTGGCGTCAACTTGAAACAGTTGGCGGAATACCTTGGGGCGGAACTTGACGATACGGCCTCTGCGGAGGTCGTCGTCAAGTCTATCGCTCCTGTCTACCGGGCAGGCGAAGGCGATGTTTGCTACATTATTTCCCGGAAGAGTCGTTCCGAACTGGAGACCTGCAAGGCATCGGCTATTATTTGCCTGCCTGCCTTGCGGTCCTTTGTTCCCGATCACGTCCCGGTTATTCTGTCAAAGCGGCCACATACGGATTTTGCGCTCGTTGGCGCCTTGCTTCATCCGCAGGCCATGCGACCCATCGCGTTCACATCAAATTCCACTGGAATTTCACCGGCTGCGGTCATTGACCCCACAGCAAAGCTCGAGGCGAATATCGGCGTCGAGCCCGGTGCAGTCATCGGCGCCGGCGCCGAAATCGGCGAGGGGACCTATATCGGCGCCAACGCTCTTATCGGGCCTGGTGTGAAGATCGGTCGCAATTGCAGCATCGGCGGTGGTGCGAGCGTACTTTGTGCCTATCTCGGAAACGGGGTCATCATCCACAATGGCGCGAGGATCGGGCAGGACGGCTTCGGCTATGCGCCGGGGCCGCGCGGCATGATCAAGATCGTGCAGATCGGCCGAGTGATCGTTCAGGACAATGTCGAGATCGGTGCCAATACGACCATCGACCGCGGCACGATGGATGACACCGTGATCGGCGAGGGCACCAAGATCGATAACCAGGTGCAGATCGGACATAATGTTCGCATCGGCCGCCATTGTGCTATCGTCAGCCAGGTCGGGATCGCTGGTAGCACGGTCATTGGCGATGGCGTGCAGATCGGTGGGCAGGCGGGCCTGAATGGTCACATCCACATCGGCGACGGCGTGCAGATCGGTGCCAAGAGCGGGGTTATGAACAGTATTCCAGCCGGCGAGCGCTATGCGGGTCTTCCTGCGCGGCCATTGTGGGATTTTCTGAGAGAATCGGCGGAGATCGCTAAGCGGTCAGGAGCCAGGGATAAGAAGGACGGGAGTGCGGAGCATGACTGAGGAAGCTAAGACGTCGTTGTCATCGGCCGATGTTCTGGAAATAATGAAGCTGCTGCCGCATCGCTATCCGTTCCTGATGGTCGACAAGATCATCGAGATCGACAGCGACAATTCGGCGATCGGCATCAAGAACGTAACGGCCAATGAACCTCAGTTCACGGGACATTTCCCGGAATCGCCAATCATGCCGGGCGTCCTGCTTATCGAAGGCATGGCGCAGACGGCCGGTGCAATCTGCGCAAAGAAAGACGGTATCGGCGGAAACCTCGTCTACTTCATGACGATCGACAATGCCCGTTTCCGCAAGCCGGTTGTTCCGGGTGATCGCGTCGAATTCCACGTCGTCAAGCTGAAGCAGCGCGGGACGATCTGGAAGTTCCATTGCGACGCTAAGGTCGATGGCAACCTGGTTGCCGAAGCGGATATCGGAGCCATGATCGTGCGGAAGGATCAGAACGAGGCATGAGCAGCATCGCAAAAAGCGCGCGCATCCATAAGCTCGCGGTCGTTGAGGATGGTGCGGTCGTTGGTGAGAATGTCGTGGTCGGACCTTTCTGCCACGTTGGCCCCAAGGTCGTGTTGCATGACGATGTGCAGCTGCTGACCCACGCCGTTGTTACCGGTCGTACGACCATCGGCAAGGGAACGAAGATATTTCCAATGGCCGTCGTTGGCGGCGACCCGCAGAGTGTCCATCACGGCGGCGAAGAGACGACGTTGGATGTCGGTGAGAATTGCACAATCCGTGAAGGCGTGACGATCAACACCGGTACGGCCGACTTCGGCGGCAAGACGATTGTCGGCAATAACAATCTGTTTCTGGCAAATTCGCATGTGGCGCACGATTGTCGCGTCGGCAACAATGTCATTCTGTCCAACAATGTCATGCTGGCAGGACACGTGATTGTCGAAGATCGGGTCATCTTCGGTGGCGGTTGCGCGGTGCATCAGTTTTCCCGCATCGGGCGGCAGGCTTTCATCGGCGGTCTTTCTGCCGCGAGCTACGATGTCATCCCCTACGGCATGTTGAATGGAAATCCCGGCGTGCTTTCCGGGTTGAACATTGTTGGCATGACGCGGGCGGGCATTGAACGCGCTGTCATTCACCAAGTTCGACGCGCCTACAAGAGCATCTTCGAAGGCGAACGCTCGATCCGGGACAATGCGGCGGCGATCCGTGACGAGTATGCCGATTGTAAGGAAGTGATGGAGATCCTCGATTTCATCGCGGCCGATAGCGATCGCGCGCTCTCGTCCCCCAATCGCGGCAAGAGCTGACGTGGGTTCGGCCGGCCAAAGCGGCAAAGGCAGGCTGGCGATCATCGCAGGCAGCGGTTTTTTGCCTGTTTATGTCGCCGATGCCGCCCGCCAAGCCGGTGAAGATCCCGTTGTTATCGCCCTGACGAATGAAGCGGACCGCGACTGGTCCAGCTTCGACCACGCCAATCTCGGTGTTGGAAATTTCGCGGGCCTTGAAGCGATGTTCCGCCGCTACGGTGTCGATCGTGTCGTCATGTCCGGCGGTGTGGCGCGGCGTCCAGCCTGGCGGGAGGTACATCCGACCTGGCGCGTCATCAGGGAATTGCCTTCCACAATACGCACCCTCCTGTCTGGCGGCGATAATGCCGTTCTGCAGATGGTCATCCGCCTGATCGAAGCGGGTGGCGTTCGGGTCGTCGGAGCGCATGAAATCGCACCAGATCTCCTGGCTTCCACTGGGCCTCTCGGTCGGCTTTCCCCGTCGGATGAGGACCTACGCGATATCGCGCAGGGCGCCAAGGCTGCCGATGCGCTCGGCCTTCTCGATGTCGGGCAGGGCGCGGTCAGCGTCGGCGGTCGCGTCGTTGCGCTCGAGGGCGCCGAAGGCACCGACAAGATGATCGAGCGTGTTGCAGAACTGCGGGCTGAAGGCCGCATATCGACGCGCCGACGCGGCGTGCTGGTCAAGCTGTGCAAGCCACAGCAGGACGTTCGTGCCGATCTGCCGTCGATCGGTGTATCCACCGTGCATAACGCCAGGAAAGCCGGTCTAGCCGGCGTTGCTGTTGAAGCGGGCAGGGCTTTGGTACTCGACCGCGAGGCGGTGATCGCGGCTGCGGACGAAGCCGGCATTTTTGTCTGCGGCATCGATAGAGGCTTGAGCGCGGAGGGCTTCTTTTGAGTGCTGCGCCTTTGAAACTTGCCGTTGTGGCGGGGGAGGTTTCCGGCGACCTGCTGGGCGGCGATCTCATTGCGTCGCTGAAGCGGCGATATGCCGGACCGGTGGAACTCATCGGTGTTGGCGGCGAGTCGCTGGAGGCCCAGGGACTGCGGTCGCTGTTCGATTATTCCGAACTCTCGATCATGGGGTTCATCCAGGTCATCAAGCGTCTGCCCAAATTGCTGGCCCGCATCCGGCAGACCGCCGAGGCGATTATTGCCGCAAAGCCTGACGTGCTTCTGATCATAGATAGTCCCGATTTCACTCATCGCGTCGCCAAGCGCGTCCGCAAGGCTCTGCCCAATCTACCTATCGTCAATTATGTCTGCCCCAGTGTCTGGGCGTGGAAGGAATACCGCGCACAGAAGATGCTCGCCTATGTCGATCATGTGCTGGCCGTGCTGCCATTCGAGCCGGAAGCCATGCAGCGGCTGGGCGGCCCGGCGACAACCTATGTCGGCCATCGCCTGATTGTCGACGCCGATCTGTTGGAGACGCGCAGCAGACGCGCGCGACGCGATGCGAGTGCAGGTAACGACCTGAAAACCGTGCTTCTGTTGCCCGGTTCGAGGGGTTCCGAAATCCGGCAGCTTCTGCCTGTTTTTGAGCGGGCTACCGAAGAACTTAGCCGGAGAAACGATAAAGTCCGTTATCTGCTGCCGACTGTGCCGAAGCAGGAGGCTCTGGTGCGTTCGCTGCTTGAAAGCTGGACAGCCAAGCCGGAAATTCTTGTCGGTCAGCATGCAAAGTGGGAAGCATTCGCTCTGGCGGATGCCGCGATGGCTGCATCAGGCACGGTGATCCTGGAGCTAGGCCTTGCCGGCGTTCCTGTCGTTTCGACTTACAAGACCGAGTGGCTCGCCAGGTTCGTGATGGCCCGCATCAAGGTCTGGACGGCAGCTCTGCCGAACCTCATTGCCGATTACGCCGTCCTGCCCGAGCTCATCAATGATGTCTTGCGGCCCGGCTTGCTTGCCCGATACATGGAACGCCTCTCGACAGACACTCCCGAGCAGGCGGCGATGCTGGCCGGCTACGATCTGGTCTGGCAGCGCATGCAGACGGAGGAACCACCCGGTGACAAGGCGGCGGCGATTGTTCTCGAAGTCCTGTCCAACAAAAAAGCCGGTCATTTCTGACCGGCTTTTTTAATGTCGTTTCCGTGGCTTAGCGCTTGGAAACCGGGACATACTCGCGCAGCGGAGCGCCGGTGTAGAGCTGGCGCGGACGACCGATGCGCTGATGCGGATCTTCGATCATTTCGTTCCACTGAGCGATCCAGCCGACGGTGCGGGCGAGAGCGAACAGAACGGTGAACATGGTCGTGGGGAATCCGAGAGCCTTCAGCGTGATGCCGGAGTAGAAGTCGACGTTCGGATAGAGCTTCTTCTCGATGAAGTATTCATCGGTCAGAGCGATGCGCTCGAGTTCGATCGCGATGTCGAGCAACGGATCGTCCTTGATGCCGAGTTCGCCGAGAACTTCGTGCGCCGTCTTCTGCATGATCTTGGCGCGCGGGTCGTAGTTCTTGTAGACGCGGTGACCGAAGCCCATCAGGCGGAACGGATCGTTCTTGTCCTTGGCGCGGGCGATATATTCCGGAATGCGGTCAACCGAGCCGATTTCGCTCAGCATGTTGAGCGCAGCTTCGTTGGCGCCGCCGTGAGCCGGGCCCCAGAGGCAGGCAATGCCTGCCGCGATACAGGCGAATGGATTGGCACCCGAAGAGCCGGCGAGGCGAACCGTAGAGGTCGATGCATTCTGCTCGTGGTCGGCATGCAGGATGAAGATACGATCCATGGCGCGTGCGAGCACCGGATTGACCACATATTCTTCGCAAGGAACGGCAAAGCACATGCGCAGGAAGTTCGATGCGTAGTCGAGATCGTTCTTCGGATAAACGAACGGCTGGCCGATATGGTACTTGTAGGCCATGGCGGCGAGCGTCGGCATCTTGGCGATCATGCGCAGGCTAGCGACCATGCGCTGGTGCGGATCGGTGATGTCGGTCGAGTCGTGATAGAAGGCCGACAGAGCGCCGACGCAGCCGCACATGACGGCCATCGGATGCGCGTCGCGGCGGAAACCGGTGAAGAAGCGCGACATCTGCTCGTGCACCATGGTGTGGTGTACGACGCGGTGATCGAAATCCTTCTTCTGTGCTGCCGTCGGCAGTTCGCCGTAGAGGAGCAGGTAGCAGACTTCGAGGAAATCGCCGTGTTCGGCCAGCTGATCGATCGGATAGCCGCGATGCAGCAGGACGCCTTCGTCGCCATCAATATAGGTGATGCTGGACTCGCACGACGCGGTCGAGGTGAAGCCAGGATCGTAGGTGAAAGTGGAGGTGTTCTTATAAAGGGCACCAATATCAATGACACTTGGGCCGATGGTTCCGGTCTTCACCGGCAAGTCCACCGTCTTTTCACCCCAAGTTAGTTTCGCGCTTTGTTCCGTCATGCTGATCCTCCAAGATTTGGCGGGATTGACGCCATAAAAAGCGCCAAAAGGTTAAGCGACTACCGACTAGCTATATGATCCAGAGCCTAATGCCAAGTTATCCTAACGCCAAATTGTGCATCGCAGTATCAACTTTTGGGCACTGCACAGGGCGTATGGGGCATACTGCGCATCGAGGGTAGCTCCATTTCGTCGCAAACATGCCGATTTTGATTGAAATCACCTAGCGGTGACGGCAAAAATCGCGCGAAAGCTGTGGTTTCGCGCGGGGCAGGCGGTGAATGCCTAATTTGGAGGCACCGGAGCAGCAGGAGGATGGTCGGGACCTTGTTCTGCCGTCGCAGCAACGTCATGCCATCGCCACAATCATCCCGCGCATCGGGGCTGAACAAGGCCAGCGCACCCAAGATCAGGCATCTGTGGCGGCGCGGCTCTATCTCGCCTTCAACCATATGCGAGCCGTTATTGGACGGCTGATAGAAGAAGAGGCGGTGCACGGCCGCGCTATTCTCCTCGCGCCGATCTACATGGGTGTCGGCGCGATTTTCTGGTTCAGGATGGATAGCGATCCGCCTCTACAGACGGTTTTGACAGCATGTCTGCTTCTTACGGGCGGTTTTCTTTTTAAACCGGATGCGGGCCGGCTACTGCGGCATCTGCTTTTCGCCGGCATGCTCATGAGCCTCGGCATGGCGCTTGCGCAGTGGGAAAGCTGGCGCGCCTCGACTGTCATGCTCGATTCGGCCGTAACGACGACCGTGACCGGTCGGGTGGAAAGGCGCGAGACTTACGACAATGGACGCTGGCGTTACGTCGTCAAGATCGACGCGACAGAGAAGCCGTCCATTCATAGACCGCCGGAGCGGGTCACCATCTTCGTGCGCAAACAGGCCGAGCCATTTACTCTCGGGGATCGTATTCAGGTCAGAGCCAGGCTGACGCCGCCCGCAGGCCCCGCTCTGCCGCACCTCAATGATTTCGCATTCAGTTCCTATTTCAACGGCATTGGCGCCAATGGCTTCGCCTACGGCACTCCAACACTATTGTCACCGGCAGGAGACGAAATCGAAGGCTCGCTGCTGGACGAAGCCGACATCTGGCTCGCCGGCCTTCGCAACGGCATAGGCGACAGGATTAGAAGGATATTGCCCGGCGACACGGGTGCCTTTGCGGCGGCCCTTGTCACCGATGAGAGACGGGCACTCTCGGATGAGGCGACGGAGGCGTTGAGAACGGCCGGTCTGACGCATATCATCGCCGTTTCCGGCTTGAACATGGCTCTATCAGCCGGCATCTTTTACATCGGCTTGCGTTATCTTTTCAGCCTGTTTCCAGGTCTAGCCCAGGCGTGGCCGACCAAGAAGATCGCCGCATTCGGCGCATTGGTCACGGTGACGGCCTACTATCTCATATCCGGATTCGGCGTATCGGCCGAACGAGCCTTCATCATGATGGCGATCATGCTGGTCGCAGTTCTCTTCGATCGGCCATCGATCAGCCTTCGAAACGTGGCGCTTTCGGCGATCGTCATCCTCGTCCTATCGCCGTCGCAAGTGCTCGGGCCGAGTTTCCAGATGTCCTACGCCGCGACGCTGGCGCTGGTGTCCGGCTACACGCTCTGGAAACGGCGGCAGCATCGTGAAAACATAATTTCACGGTCGAGATGGCTGAGTCCCGTGCTGTTCGTCTCGCGCTTCTTCGGCGGCATAGTATCGACATCCTTCATCGGCGGTGCGTCAACCGCCATTTTTTCCATAGAGCATTTTCATCGTCTGGCGACATACGGGCTCGCCGCCAATCTTGCAGCGATGCCGATCGTCTCTTTCGTCGTCATGCCATTTGGCATGGCCGCGATGTTGATGATGCCTTTCGGCCTCGATGGGCCGCTCTGGAAAGTCACCGGAGAGGGACTGGAGATCGTCATTCTTGTCGCAAAGACTGTCGCCGGTTGGGGTGGCGATATTACCTTCGGGCGACAGCCGGCTTGGCTGATGCCGACCTTCATCGCCGGCTTTCTGGCCATGAGCGTGTTGCGAACCAGGCTGCGCCATCTGGGCTTCCTGCTGTTGCTCCTCACGGTCGGGGTCGCAGCACTTGGTTCCGGCGTGCCCAAGCCCGATCTGATGATCTCCGAGGATGGTGTTTTGGTTGCACTGCGGCAGGATGACATATTGGCGACAAATCGGGAAAGGCCGCAGGCTTTCATTTTCGAGCAATGGCAGAAAGCGATGGTAGCGGCCGAACACCAGCCACCTACCATTCTTCCTGTTGATAGTCGGCTTCCTCGGATTACCAAGAAGGAACGTCGCCGCCGGCTAAATGCCGAAGAACAGAAAGCCGTGCGCAAGGCAATGGAGGAGGCTCTCGATCGGACGATGCAAGGAAGTTTCGCTTGCCAGAAAGGCGCGTGGTGCGTGGCGATGCTTGAGAATGGCGCCATATTGGTCACCATCGAAAACGCCGCCTATCTGCCGCCCGCGTGTGATACGGCGAATATCGTTGTGACGCCTATACGCCTGCGTCTAGACCGGTGCCGTTCAGGCGCAGCACTCTATACAGGCGCCACACTGCGGCGAACCGGATCGGTTGAGATCGACCTCAGCGGCGATAAGCCTGTTGTGTCAACCGCGTTCGAAAATCCGCAGCGCCCTTGGACGCGACACCGAACTTACGATTGGCGCACAGGTACATTCGGTACGCCAATCGAACCGAGATCACCGGTTAGTGATAGCGACGAATAAGCCCGACGAGCTTGCCTTGCACCTTGACGCGATCCGGGCCGAAAATGCGTGTCTCATAGGCCGGGTTGGCTGCCTCAAGGGCAATGGAGGCGCCCTTGCGACGGAAGCGCTTCAAAGTTGCCTCTTCGTCGTCGACGAGAGCGACCACGATGTCGCCCGGGTTGGCGGTTGTCGAATTGCGGATGATGACGGTGTCGCCATCGAATATTCCGGCATCGATCATCGAATCGCCCCGGACCTCCAAGGCATAGTGGTCACCTGCACCAAGCATGTCGGCGGGAACGGTAATGTCGTGGGTATTGTTCTGAATGGCCGAGATCGGCACGCCAGCTGCGATCCGACCCATCACAGGCACTGATACCGAACTGTTATGATCCTCATTCGCCACTTTCGGCGGCGGAGGCGGAGCGACCGGTTGAGGTTTACCCAGGCTGCCTTCAATAACGCTCGGCGAGAAGCCGCGGCGCGGCTGCAGGCTGGGGTTATAGGCATCCGGTAGTTTGATGACCTCAAGAGCCCTGGCTCTATTCGGCAGTCTGCGGATGAAACCGCGTTCCTCCAACGCCGTAATCAGACGATGGATACCGGATTTGGATGCCAGATCCAATGCATCCTTCATCTCGTCAAAAGACGGCGGAACGCCGGACTCTTTCATGCGTTCGTGAATGAAGAGAAGCAGTTCCTGCTGCTTGCGCGTCAACATCGTTTTGGAACCCCAGAATCAAGAAATAGTCGTGAAACAAATCCAGAACGGACACTATATGTTCCATATGTGTTCCGCAAGTACTTAAATTTCGGTAAAGTCGCGCCCGATCAATTAAATAATTATCATTATCGAATGGATCCCTCGACTGACCCGCGGGATGACGCCCAATCTAGCTCGTTGATAAACATGGAAAAATTGATCTAACCGACTTTTCAAACGCGGCGATTTAACACGTCTGTATGCAGTTGCTGCCGGGAGATGTTGGGCAGGATGAGCCGGCTACGGAGGCGAATCAACGGTCACGTTTGCGAGATCGCTTGCTGGTCTTATCGAGTCCTCCGTTGCCATCTTGAAATAGCCGATGGATAGGCGCAAATCTGCTCCGTTCGGAAACAGGAGAAGCCATGACTTCGTCGCCGCATCCGCTGGATCATCTCGTTCTGCCGACCGTCAACATTGCTTTGGCGCGCGAACGTCTCGGCAAGCTCGGCTTCACGGTTGCTCCTGATGCCCGCCATCCTTTCGGTACCGAGAATGCCTGCGTCTTCTTCTCTGACAAGACGTATCTGGAGCCCTTGGGCGTGGCGTCGCAGGAGCAATGCGAAGCGAGCGCCGCCGACGGCAATGTCTTTGTCGCACGCGATCAGGCCTATCGCTTTCGCGTCGGGGACGACGGCTTCTCGGCGGTGGTCTTCGGCACAGATGACGCGGTTGCCGATGATGCGCGTTTGAGGGCTGCGACGATCTCGGCAGGGCCGATGCTGGATTTTTCGCGCCCCATGAAGATGCCGGATGGAACGGAAGCGACGGCCGGTTTTCGCCTCGCTTTCGCGGCAGATTTGCGCGCGCCGGATTTTCTGGCGTTCTGCTGTCAGCGTATCAACCCGCTACCGGCCGACCGCACCATGCTCGAACGCCATGAAAACGGCGTCACCGGCATTGCGCGGGTAGCGATGTCGACGAACAGGCCGGCTGCATTCAGGAGCTTTTTCGAGGATGTTCTCGACGGCCCCAGGGTATCGGAGCATTCCTTCGGCTTGACGATCAGGGCCGCCAATGCCGATCTGGAGCTTTTAACGCCGGAAGGTATCGAGGCGTTTTACGATTTGCGGGTCAGCGACCGTGATCAGGGTCTGCGGGCGCGGGCAATCCTTTTCAAAACGCGCGATCTTTCCGTGACATCGTCGCATTTCGCTGCTAACGGCGTCACATACACGCGAAAGAACAATCGTATTTTGGCGCGGCTGGCGCCCGAACAGGGCGCGTTGTTCGCCTTCGAGGAGATAGCATGAGCACGAATTCCGAAGTGATCGTCGGTGAGGGAGCCTCCAAGGTCCTGTTCTCCAACAACGCCAGGCTCTCGCTGATTGCCGGTCCCTGCCAGATGGAAAGCCGTGAACATGCTTTCATGGTCGCAGGCGTTTTGAAGGAACTTTGCGACAAGCTCGGCCTCGGCCTCGTCTACAAATCGTCCTATGACAAAGCGAACCGCACGTCGCTTTCCGGCAAGCGCGGTATCGGTCTTGAAAAATCGATGGAAGTCTTCGCCGATCTGAAGAAGGAATATGGCTTTCCTGTTCTGACTGATATCCACACGGAAGAGCAGTGTGCCGTCGTCGCCAAGACGGTCGATATCCTGCAGATCCCGGCCTTCCTGTCGCGCCAGACCGATCTTCTGGTTGCCGCTGCCAAAACCGGCCGTGTTGTCAACGTCAAGAAGGGACAATTCCTCGCGCCCTGGGACATGAAGAACGTGCTTGCCAAGCTCAATGAAAGCGGCAATCCGAACATTCTGCTTTGCGAGCGCGGCGCCTCCTTCGGCTACAACACGCTCGTCTCCGACATGCGCTCGCTGCCGATCATGGCGGCGATGGGCGCGCCTGTCATCTTCGATGCGACTCACTCGGTGCAGCAGCCCGGCGGGCAGGGTGGTTCTACAGGTGGCGACCGCCGCTTCGTCGAAACTTTGGCGCGCGCCGCCGTTGCTGTCGGTGTTGCCGGCGTCTTCCTCGAAACGCATGAGGATCCGGACAATGCGCCGTCAGACGGCCCGAACATGGTCTATCTGAAGGATATGCCGCGGCTTCTCGAGAAGCTGCTGGCCTTCGACGCCGTCGCCAAGGCTTGAAAAATTCAGGCATTCAACAGGCTGACATGAATTTGCGCTAGGCGGCCTGTAGGAGTGTCAAATCAAGGCGTGGTTCCGCATTGTAATTTCCGCGCCTTCGATTATGACGATTTAAATCGATTTATAAACCAGCGAGCAGGAAGCTATCATGACCGCAATCACCGACATTATCGCCCGCGAGATTCTCGACAGCCGTGGCAATCCGACTGTCGAAGTCGATGTCTACCTCGAAGATGGCAGCATGGGCCGCGCGGCGGTTCCGTCGGGCGCGTCGACCGGCGCACATGAAGCCGTAGAGCTTCGCGATGGTGGCAAGCGTTACCATGGCAAAGGTGTCGAGAAGGCCGTCGAAGCCGTCAACTCGGAAATCTTCGATGCCATCGGCGGCATGGATGCCGAAAACCAGATCCAGCTCGACAACATCATGATCGAGCTCGACGGCACGCCGAACAAGTCGCGTCTCGGCGCCAACGCCATCCTCGGCGTTTCCCTTGCTGTTGCCAAGGCTGCTGCCCAGAGCGCGAACCTGCCGCTCTACCGTTATGTCGGCGGCGCTCACGCCCGCCTGCTGCCGGTTCCGATGATGAACATCATCAACGGCGGCGCTCACGCTGACAACCCGATCGACTTCCAGGAATTCATGATCCTGCCGATCGGCGCCGACTCGATCCGCGAAGCCGTTCGTATGGGGTCGGAAGTCTTTCACGTCCTGAAGAAGGAACTGGCATCGCAGGGCCACAACACCAACGTCGGTGACGAAGGTGGTTTCGCACCGGGCCTTTCCAGCGCTCCGGCAGCCCTCGATTTCATCATGAAGTCCATCGAAAAGGCTGGCTACAAGCCGGGCGATGAAATTGCTCTCGGTCTCGATTGCGCCTCGACCGAATTCTTCAAGGACGGCAAGTACGTACTCGAAGGCGAAGGCCGCACGCTGGAATCCGGCGCAATGGCCGAATATCTGGCGGAACTCGCCGCCAAGTACCCGATCGTTTCGATCGAAGACGGCATGGCTGAAGACGACTGGGAAGGCTGGAAGACGCTCACCGACCTGATCGGCAAGAAGACGCAGCTTGTCGGCGACGACCTGTTCGTGACCAACTCCGCCCGTCTGCGCGACGGTATCCGCATGGGCGTTGCCAACTCGATCCTCGTCAAGGTCAACCAGATCGGTTCGCTGACCGAGACCCTCGACGCCGTCGAAACCGCGCACAAGGCCAACTACACGGCCGTCATGTCGCATCGCTCGGGCGAAACGGAAGATTCCACCATCGCCGATCTCGCCGTTGCCACCAACTGCGGCCAGATCAAGACCGGCTCGCTGTCGCGCTCCGACCGTCTTGCCAAGTACAACCAGCTCATCCGCATCGAGGAAGCGCTTGGCCCGCAGGCAAAATATGCCGGCCGCTCCATCCTGCGCAGCTGATGCCTGATCTGCAGTATCCTCATGGGGCTGCAAATTGCATGATGTGCTGAAATCGAACCGCGCCCCAAGGGCGCGGTTTTTTGTTGGCCGGCGTAGTTAGAGTCAACGGACGGTTAATCTCTCCCGGTTAATTTAGCGCTAGGTGTTTGATTTGATGTGATCTTGTCTTTGGCTGCAATGTTTGCGGCGCTGGCCTTGATGAGATCGCCTAACGGCAAGAGCGTTTCGAGCGAGTATGTGGACAAAGTATCATAAGAAGAGAAAGTTCGGCCGTTTCATTCTGCCCGCCATTACGATCGCTTTTGTGAGTTACTTCGGTTATCATTGCGTTCATGGCGATTACGGGCTGAAGGCAACCGAGGTTTTCGAGCAGCGCCGCATCGACCGTAGCAAGGAATTGGCGGATCTCGTCGCCAAGCGCGAGCACCTTGAAAAGGAGGTCGCTCTGCTCAGCGACGGCTCCCTGGATAAGGATATGCTCGACCAATATGCGCGCTACCAGCTGACATACTCCAAGGCGAACGAGATCGTCATTTTCAATAAACAGCCATAATTAACCGGATTTCGGTTAATTGGATTTTTGCGAGCTATATCAATAACTTGCAAAGAATATGAGCCATGCAATTATGGCATTGCTGTAGCGGGTAATCTTGCCTATGTTACGCCTCGACAAGAAACGAGGCTACTCACACAGGGAGGGTTGAATGGCGCCGCGAAAAAACGCGTCCGTTTCCAGCCGTAAAACAGCATCAAGATCAGCCAAGGAAACCAATGGCGGTCCGATCGCAGATTTCGATCGTGATGCGGAGCTCAACGCTTATCGTGAGATGCTCTTGATCCGCCGCTTCGAAGAGAAGGCCGGCCAGCTTTACGGCATGGGCTTCATCGGTGGCTTCTGTCATCTCTACATCGGCCAGGAAGCAGTCGTCGTCGGCATGCAGATGGCGCTGAAGGATGGCGATCAGGTTATTACCGGCTATCGCGACCACGGCCACATGCTGGCAACCGGCATGAACGCACGCGGTGTCATGGCCGAGTTGACTGGACGCCAGGGCGGCTATTCCCGAGGGAAGGGCGGCTCCATGCACATGTTCTCCAAGGAAAAGAATTTCTACGGCGGTCACGGCATCGTCGGCGCTCAGGTCTCGCTCGGCACCGGCCTTGGCTTTGCCAACTGGTATCGCGGCAACGACAATGTCAGCGTTGCCTATTTCGGCGACGGCGCTGCCAACCAGGGCCAGGTCTACGAAAGCTTCAACATGGCGCAGCTCTGGAAGCTGCCGGTGATTTTCGTCATCGAAAACAACCGCTACGCCATGGGCACCTCGACCGCTCGCGCCACCGCGCAGGCCGATTTCTCCAAGCGCGGCGCTTCCTTCGGCATTCCCGGTATCCAGGTCGACGGCATGGATGTCCGCGCCGTCAAAGCTGCGGCTGACGAAGCTGTTGCGCATTGCCGCTCCGGCAAGGGCCCGATCATCCTCGAAATGCTGACCTACCGCTACCGTGGTCACTCGATGTCCGACCCGGCGAAGTATCGCTCGAAGGACGAAGTGCAGAAGATGCGCTCCGAGCATGACCCGATCGAGCAGGTTCGCGCTCGCCTCCTCGAAAAGGGCTGGGCGACCGAGGACGATCTGAAGGATATCGACAAGGATGTTCGCGACATCGTCGCAGACAGCGCCGATTTCGCCCAGAACGATCCGGAGCCGGATGCATCCGAGCTCTACACCGACATTCTGCTCTAAATCGGGGAGGGACACTATGCCCATCGACATTCTCATGCCCGCCCTTTCTCCGACGATGGAAGAGGGTACTCTTTCGAAATGGCTCAAGAAGGAAGGCGACAAGGTCGTTTCCGGTGACGTCATTGCCGAAATCGAAACCGACAAGGCCACCATGGAAGTGGAAGCCGTCGACGAAGGCACGATCGGCAAGCTGCTGATCGACGCTGGCACGGAAGGCGTCAAGGTCAACACCAAGATCGCCATCCTGCTGCAGGACGGTGAATCGGCCGATGCCATTTCGTCTGCCAAGGCTGCTCCGGCTGCTGAGCCGGCAAAGACCGAAGCTCCCGCCGCCGCTCCGGCTCAGGCAGCTGCACCGGTTCCCGCCCAGCCGAAGGTTGCCGCCGCCGCTGATCCGGAAGTTCCGGCCGGTACCGAAATGGTATCGATGACGGTCCGTGAAGCGCTGCGCGATGCCATGGCCGAAGAAATGCGCGCCAACCCGGACGTTTTCGTCATGGGTGAAGAAGTGGCTGAATACCAGGGCGCCTACAAGGTGACCCAGGGTCTGCTGCAGGAATTCGGTGCTCGTCGCGTTATCGATACCCCGATCACCGAGCATGGTTTTGCCGGTATCGGCGTCGGTGCTGCAATGGCCGGCCTCCGCCCGATCGTCGAGTTCATGACCTTCAACTTCGCCATGCAGGCGATCGACCAGATCATCAACTCCGCCGCCAAGACGCTCTACATGTCCGGCGGCCAGATGGGTGCTCCGATCGTCTTCCGCGGTCCGAACGGTGCCGCCGCTCGCGTTGGCGCTCAGCACAGCCAGGACTACGCCGCTTGGTACAGCCACATTCCGGGCCTCAAGGTCGTCATGCCCTACACGGCAGCCGACGCCAAGGGTCTGCTCAAGGCTGCCATCCGCGATCCGAACCCGGTCATCTTCCTCGAGAACGAAATCCTCTACGGTCAGCACTTCGACGTGCCGAAGCTGGATAACTTCGTTCTGCCGATCGGCAGGGCCCGTATTCACCGTCCGGGCAAGGACGTCACGGTCGTTTCCTTCGGCATCGGCATGACTTATGCCACGAAGGCTGTCGCCGAGCTGGAAGCCCAGGGCATCGATGTCGAACTCATCGACCTGCGCACCATCCGCCCGATGGATCTTCCGACGATCATCGAATCGGTCAAGAAGACCGGCCGCCTGGTCACCGTCGAGGAAGGCTATCCGCAGTCGTCCGTCGGCACGGAAATCGCCACCCGCGTCATGCAGCAGGCCTTCGATTATCTCGATGCGCCGATCCTGACGATCGCTGGCAAGGACGTACCCATGCCATACGCCGCCAACCTCGAAAAGCTGGCGCTCCCGAGCGTCGCTGAAGTGGTCGATGCGGTGAAGGCCGTTTGCTACAAGTAAGGGGAGGGCTCATCGATGCCTATCAACATCACTATGCCTGCCCTCTCGCCGACCATGGAAGAGGGCAACCTCGCCAAATGGCTGGTCAAGGAAGGCGACAAGATCAAGTCCGGCGATGTCATCGCCGAGATCGAGACTGACAAGGCAACGATGGAAGTCGAGGCTGTCGATGAGGGCACGGTCGCCAAGATCGTCGTTCCCGCCGGCACCGAAGGCGTCAAGGTCAATGCCCTGATCGCCGTGATTGCTGCCGATGGCGAGGATGTCGCCGCTGCGGCAGCCGGCTCCGGTGCGGCTCCGGCTGCCAAGGAGGCTCCGAAGGCAGAAGCGGCTCCTCAGGCCGCTCCCGCTGCAGCGCCTGCTCCGGCAAGCGTTTCGGCTCCTGCTGCACCCGCCCCGGCTCCGGTGGCATCGGCTCCTGCTGCAAACGACGGTCATCGTACCTTCGCGTCCCCGCTCGCTCGCCGCCTTGCCAAGGAAGCGGGCATCGATGTAGCCGCGGTCTCCGGCACGGGTCCGCATGGCCGCGTTATCAAGAAGGACGTGGAAGCCGCTGTTTCCGGCGGCACCGCCAAGGCTGCTCCGGCAGCAGCACCGGCTGCTCAGCCGGCGGCCGCTGCTGCTCCGGCAGTACCGAAGGGCATGTCGGACGATGCCGTCCTCAAGCTGTTCGAGCAGGGCTCCTACGAGCTCGTGCCGCATGACGGCATGCGCAAGACCATCGCCAAGCGCCTGCAGGAATCCAAGCAGACGATCCCGCACTTCTACGTCTCGGTCGATTGCGAACTCGACGCGCTGCTGGCGCTCCGCACGCAGCTCAACGATTCCGCGCCGAAGTCGAAGGATGGTGTCCCGGCCTACAAGCTCTCGGTCAACGACATGGTCATCAAGGCCCTGGCGCTGGCGCTGCGCGACGTTCCGGATGCCAACGTCTCCTGGACCGACAGTGCCATGGTCAAGCACAAGCATGCCGATGTCGGCGTTGCCGTCTCCATTCCGGGCGGCCTGATCACGCCGATCATCCGCAGTGCTGAGCAGAAGACGCTCTCCACCATCTCCAACGAGATGAAGGACTACGGCAAGCGCGCCAAGGAGCGCAAGCTGAAGCCTGAGGAGTATCAGGGCGGTACGACTGCCGTGTCGAACATGGGCATGATGGGCGTCAAGAACTTTGCCGCCGTCGTAAACCCGCCGCATGCGACCATCCTGGCCGTTGGCGCTGGCGAACAGCGCGTCATCGTCAAGAAGGGCGAAATGGCGATTGCCACCGTGATGACCGTCACGCTGTCGACCGACCATCGTGCCGTCGACGGTGCGCTCGGTGCCGAGCTCCTGGCAGCCTTCAAGGGCTACATCGAAAATCCGATGGGGATGCTCGTCTGAGCCTGGCTGCACACGGAGGCATGAATGACCAAGACTGTTCTGTGTTACGGCGACTCGCTGACATGGGGCTACAGTGCCGAGACGGTCGGTCGTCATGCCTATGAAGATCGGTGGCCGAGCGTGCTTCAAAAGGCGCTCGGCAACCAGGCACGCGTGATCCCGGAAGGATTGAACGGCCGCACGACGGCGTTCGACGATCATCTCGCCGATTGCGATCGCAACGGCGCGAGGATTTTGCCGACGATCCTGCAGAGCCACAATCCGCTCGATCTCGTGATCATCCTGCTCGGCACGAATGACATGAAGCCGGTTGTTGCCGGCTCGGCATTCGCTGCTCTGCAGGGCATCAGCAGGCTGGTCCAGCTCGTGCGCAATCACGCCTGGGGTTTCGATTATGAGGTGCCCGATATCCTCATCGTCGCCCCGCCGGCGGTCACCGAGACGGCCAATGCCGCTTTCGCGGCGAGCTTCCTCGGCGCAGTCAAGGAATCGAGCAAGCTGCCGACGCTCTACAGCGATCTGGCCGACGAGCTGGGTTGCGGCTTTTTCGATGCCAATACGGTTGCCATCACCACGCCGCTCGATGGCGTTCATCTCGATGCGGAAAATACCCGGGCGCTCGGTCGCGGCCTCGAGCCGATCGTGCGGATGATGCTCGGTCTCTGATACAGTCAAGGCGCCGGCTCTGACCCGCCGCCAGCAATAAGGCAGGAAACACATGGCTGAGAATTACGACGTCATTATCATCGGCTCCGGTCCGGGCGGTTATGTCGCCGCCGTGCGCGCCGGCCAGCTTGGCCTGAAGACCGCGATCGTCGAACGCGAGCATCTGGGCGGCATCTGCCTCAACTGGGGCTGCATCCCCACGAAGGCGCTGCTTCGCTCCGCTGAAATCCTCGACCATTCCAACCATTTGAAGGATTACGGCCTCGTTCTCGAAGGCAAGGTGAGCGCTGATGTAAAGGCAGTTGTCGCCCGTTCGCGTGGCGTTTCCGCCCGTTTGAACACCGGCGTCGGCTTCCTGATGAAGAAGAACAAGGTCGACGTGATCTGGGGCGAAGCCAAGATCACCAAGCCCGGCGAGATCGTCGTCAGCAAGTCGACCAAGCCGGCCGTCGAGCCGCAGCATCCGGTGCCGAAGAACGTCAAGGGCGAGGGCACCTACACCGCCAAGCACATCATCGTTGCCACTGGTGCCCGTCCTCGCGCTCTGCCCGGCATCGAGCCGGATGGCAAGCTGATCTGGACCTATTTCGAGGCGCTGAAGCCGGACTTCCTGCCGAAGTCGCTGCTCGTCATGGGCTCGGGCGCCATCGGCATCGAATTCGCCAGCTTCTATCGTTCGATGGGCGTCGACGTCACCGTCGTCGAGGTCATGCCGACGATCATGCCGGTCGAGGATGCCGAAGTCTCTGGCATCGCCCGCAAGCAGCTTGAGAAGCGCGGCCTGAAGATCTTCACCAAGGCGAAGGTCATCAAGGTCGACAAGGCCGCCAACAGCATCACCGCCCATGTCGAAACCGAAGACGGCAAGGTTCAGCAGATCGTTGCAGACCGCATGATCTCGGCCGTCGGCGTTCAGGGTAACATCGAAAATCTCGGCCTCGAGGCGCTCGGCGTAAAGACTGACCGCGGTTGCGTTGTCATCGACGGCTACGGCAAGACCAACGTGCCCGGCATCTATGCGATCGGCGACGTCGCCGGACCGCCGATGCTGGCCCACAAGGCAGAGCATGAGGGCGTTGTCTGCATCGAGAAGATCGCAGGTCTGCCGAATGTTCACCCGACGGACAAGAGCAAGGTCCCGGGCTGCACCTATTGCCATCCGCAGGTCGCCTCAGTCGGTCTGACGGAAGCCAAGGCCAAGGAACTCGGCCGCGACATCCGCGTCGGCCGCTTCTCCTTCGTCGCCAACGGCAAGGCAATCGCGCTCGGTGAGGATCAGGGCCTCTGCAAGGTCATCTTCGACAAGAAGACCGGCGAATTGCTGGGCGCGCACATGGTCGGCGCAGAAGTTACCGAGCTCATTCAGGGCTTTGTCGTTGCCATGAACCTGGAAACGACCGAAGAAGAGTTGATGCATACGATCTTCCCGCATCCGACCGTTTCGGAAACGATGAAGGAAGCAGTGCTCGACGCCTATGGCCGTGTGCTGAACGCTTGATAATTTCCTGCCATGCCCTTTATCCAAAGGGTGGAAAACAGGAAAGGAAATCAACATGTCTATAGCTGCGCAAGGTTGGGTCGTCTTTCTCCTTATCGGTCTGGTCGCAGGGTTTCTCGCGAGCCTGCTCGTCGGTGGGGGCGGCCTTATCAGTTGCCTTGTGAGTGGCGTTATCGGCGCTTTTGTGGGCGGCTTCCTGTTCAACTATTTCGGGATCTCGCTCGGCATTGAAAATGCGCTGGTGGTGGAAATCATCCATGCCACCGTCGGCGCGATCGTCGTGGTGCTGCTGGCGAGATTGATCGTCTAGCGCATTATCGGTAAGAGGCAGCGCGGCATTCGGGAGGATTGTCCTGAATTGCGCTTGAAACGAGGGTTTGATGGAAAGCGTTGGTTGGCTGGGTCTGATCATTATCGGCGGTCTTGCGGGGTGGCTCGCTGGCAAGCTGATGGATGCGCGCTATGGCATCATTCTCAACATCATCCTCGGTATTGCCGGTTCGGTCGTCGCTGCAGGGCTGCTGGTAGCCCTGCATGTCGGCGTACCCGGCGGCCGGCTCGGCTTTTTCATCACCGGTTTCATCGGTGCATGCATTCTGATATTCCTCGCCAAAGTCGCACGGCGATGAAGGGCCGCATTTGAGCGGCGGAAAGTAGACGTTTCATGGTCACCATTCTCGACACGATCAACCCGGAAGCCAAGCGCGTACGACACCCGGAGAAGGCACATCGGCCGGATACCGAAGTTCTGCGCAAGCCGGACTGGATCCGCGTGAAGGCGCCGACCTCGAAGGGCTATGCCGAAACCCGCTCGATCGTGAAGGAGCACAAGCTCGTCACGGTCTGCGAAGAGGCCGGCTGCCCGAACATCGGCGAGTGCTGGGACAAAAAGCACGCCACCTTCATGATCATGGGCGAGATCTGTACGCGCGCTTGCGCCTTCTGCAACGTCGCGACGGGCAAGCCGAATGCACTTGATATGGCCGAGCCGGAAAATGTCGCCAAGGCCGTCAAGGAGATGGGGCTCAGCCACGTCGTCATCACCTCGGTCGACCGTGACGACCTCGAAGACGGCGGTGCGGAGCATTTCGAGAAGGTCATCTGGGCAATCCGCGCTGCTTCGCCGGGAACCACCATCGAAATCCTGACGCCGGACTTCCTGAAGAAGCCGGGCGCTCTGGAGCGGGTCGTCGCCGCCAAGCCCGATGTCTTCAACCACAATATGGAAACCGTGCCCGGCAACTACCTGAAGGTACGTCCCGGCGCGCGTTACTTCCATTCGGTTCGCCTGCTGCAGCGGGTCAAGGAACTGGACCCCACAATGTTCACCAAATCGGGTATCATGGTGGGCCTCGGCGAGGAACGCAACGAAGTCCTGCAACTGATGGATGACCTGCGCACCGCCGACGTCGACTTCCTGACCATCGGTCAGTATCTGCAGCCGACGCGCAAGCATCATCAGGTCATGAGCTTCGTCACGCCGGAAGAGTTCAAGTCCTACGAGACTGTGGCTTATACCAAGGGCTTCCTCATGGTGTCGTCCAGCCCGCTGACGCGCTCCTCGCATCATGCCGGCGACGATTTCGAGCGTCTGCGTGCCGCTCGCGCCAAGAAGCTGCTGCTTGCGGCTGAGTAAACCGAAAGCCAACCAGCTTTGTCTTTTGAACGAACCGCGGCGATTGTGCCGCGGTTTTTTTGTTCCCGCCGTCATCTCTTTGTTATTAAGGCGGCCTAGGGAACACACCGCCGTTTGTCACCGGTATCGGCGCTTTAGATTCGATCATGGAGCTGGACCGTGGAGCAGACTGTCGCGCCGCAGGCGCTTTCCCATGTCGTCGATATAGATCAAGCCGCACGCATCCTTCAAAAGGCGGAGCGTGTGCTTGTCATCGGTTGCTCGGGCACCGGCAAGAGTACGCTGGCGCAGGCAATCGCATCTTTGCGCGGCCTTGCCTATGTATCGATGGATCGGGATATTTTCTGGCTGCCGGGCTGGACGTTGCGGCCGCGTCCGGAATCCATTGCGTTGATCGAGAAGGCGGTTGAAGGGTCGCACTGGATCATGGATGGCAACAGCCCTGGAACCTTGCCGTTGCGGCTGCCGCGGACCGATATCGTCATCTGGCGACGGCCGCCGCGGCATATTGCGCTGAGGGGTGTCATTTCCCGCTGGTTTCGTTACCGAGGCCGGTCCCGACCAGAGATGGCGCCTGGATGTCCGGAGCGGCTTGACTGGAAGTTCCTGCGTTACATCTGGACATTCGAGCGTAACGAGGCGCCGCAGTTTCAGGCCATGCTTGAGCGGCACGGCGGCCACGTGCCTATAGTGACATTGATGTCTTACCGTGACGGCGACGAACTGCTTTCACGTCTCCGAAACAATATCTGAGAGGCTGCAATGGATCAGCTGACGAAGCCCGCATTGCGGAGCGAGGTGCACGATCTTGTCGAAGCGGCCGACCATATCCGCAGGGCGAACCGTATTCTCGTTATGGGTTGTTCCGGGGGCGGAAAATCGACTCTGTCGCAGCAGATCTCCGCTCGTTTCGGCCTCACCTATGTTTCCATCGATCGTGACGTCCTGTGGCTGCCCGGTTGGGTGGAGCGCGATAAGGAGGAACAACGCGCTATCATCGTTGCCAAGGTTCAGGAAGAGAGATGGATCCTAGATGGTACAAATCCATCGACATTCGATGTGCGCCTGCCGCGCACCGATTTCGTCATCTGGGTACGGATGCCGCGTCTGCTATGCATCTGGGGTGCAATTTCCCGCTGGATCAAATGGATGGGCCGCACGCGCCCTGAAATGGCGCCAGGCTGTATCGAGAAAGTTGACTGGGAGTTTCTGCATTTCATCTGGACGTTCGAAGAGAAATTCTCGCCCAAAGTTATTGCCGGCCTCGCGCAGCATGGCCCGAACGTGCCCGTTTTACAGCTGAAATCCCGCGGCGAAATGCGTCAGCTTCTTGATCTTCTTGGCCGTCCTGCTTAATTGCGGCTCATGCCTCAGTTCGAAACTCACCGCCCCGTTCCGCATTCCCCCGACCAGATGTTCGACCTTGTTGCCGACGTCGAGCGCTATCCGGAGTTTCTGCCGCTCTGTGAGGGGCTTGCGGTCCGCAGTCGCAAGGAGCGCGACGGCAAGATCCTGCTGATTGCCGATATGACCGTCGGCTACAAGGCGATCCGCGAAACCTTCACGACGCAGGTTCTGCTGAACAAAGCGGAGCGTGCGATCGATGTGAAATATATCGACGGCCCGTTCAAATATCTCGACAATCGCTGGCGCTTCACGCCCGGTGAAAATGGCGGCAGCGTCATCGATTTCTTCATCGACTATGAGTTCAAGAGCCGCATTCTGGGCGCGCTGATGGGGTCGATGTTCGACAGGGCCTTCCGCATGTTCACGGATGCCTTCGAGACGCGTGCCAACAAAATCTATGCCTGATGCCGCGACCGGTCACTGACCGAGCGTAACAAGCATCTCCAGCGCAGTCTTCAAGGTGGCGAGCCGAAACTGATCGCGGCCGATATCGCCATAGCGCATTTCATGATGAACGAGCTTGCCATTGCGTGCCTTGGCGGCGAGATGGACGAGCCCCACGGGCTTTTCCGCAGAGCCGCCGCCGGGGCCGGCAACGCCGGTCACCGCGACGGCGAAATCCGCCCGGGAGCGGAAGAGGGCGCCATGCACCATCTGCAGCGCCGTTTCCTTCGAAACCGCGCCAAATTGCGCAAGCGTCTGCTCCTGAACGCCGAGCATCTCCATCTTTGCGATATTCGTATAGGTGACGAAGCCGCGGTCTACGACCGCGGACGAGCCGGGGATTTCGGTCAGCGCGCCGGCGATCAGGCCACCGGTGCAGGATTCAGCCGTCGCGACCATCCAACCCCTAGCTGTGAAGTCGGTGACGATCTTCTGAGCGAGTACGATAATCTCATCGGGAAAATGCATTATGCCTTGCCTCCGCGATAGACGACGGTCGCCGTCGCGATGGCTGCGATGCCCTCGCGGCGACCGATGAAGCCGATTTGCTCGTTTGTGGTTGCCTTGACCGAACAGCGGTCGATGCTGATACCAAGAAATTCGGAAAGCTTGGCCCGCATGACATCTCGGTGCGGCCCGACCTTCGGCGCCTCGGCAATCAGCGAGACGTCCGCATTCATGATGGTGCCGCCGCGTTCGCGCACGATCTTAGCCGCATGTTCGATGAAGATCCGGGACGGGGCGCCCTTCCACTGCGGATCGGAGGGCGGAAAATGGTCACCGATATCGCCGGCGCCGCATGTGGCAAGCAGGGCATCCGTGAGTGCATGCAAGGCCACATCGGCATCCGAATGCCCCTTGAGCCGCTGGTCGTGCGGAATGAGTACGCCGCAAAGGGTGACGCCGTCGCCTGGCTCCAGCTGGTGGACGTCATAGCCGTTGCCGGTGCGCACGTCAGGCAAAAGACCGGCGGTCAGCTTTTCATCGGCCATGGCAATATCCCTCTTGATCGTCAGTTTCACATTATCTGCACTGCCGGTCACCAATGTCACCGGCAGGTTACACCATTCGGCAATTGCCGCGTCGTCGGTGAAATCGCTTTTGCCGTCGGTGGCTGCTTTCTCATGTGCGGCAAGAATATCGGCGAAGCGGAAAGATTGCGGCGTTTGCGCAGCATGAAGTCCGGCGCGAGGTACGGTCTCGGCCACCAAGCCGCTCGCGTCGCCACGCTTCAGCGTGTCGCTGACCGGCATGGCAGGCAGCACGGCCGGCGCGCCAGCTGCAAGGGCCGCCGTGACGCGATCCAGCAGATCATGATCGAAGAAGGGGCGCACCGCGTCGTGGATCATCACATGGGTCACGCCGCCGTCCTTCAACTGCCTTAGCCCGGCAAGTACGGACTGCTGACGCGTCGCGCCGCCAAAGGCGATCTCGATCTCAGGCATTTCAGCGACCTGGCTCAGCGCCGAGCGTAGCAGCTTTTCATCGTCTCGATGAATGACGACGACGATCTTCGATGCCTGCGGCCATGTCACGAATCTTTCAAGCGTATGCGCAATAACCGCTTTGCCGCCGATCGGGCGATATTGCTTTGGGCCTTCTTCGGGAGCGCCTGCCCGTTCGCCACGCCCGGCGGCAACGATCACGATTCCTACCGACAGCGGTTGCGTTGAATGCATTTGCGTCATAAACCCCCGAAAGATGAAAGGCACGGTCTTCGGCATGGCTTTGAAAAGCGTAAAGCTTTCCTTTGAACAAGCGCATGCTAAATAGATCGCCAAAACGGGATCCTGCTTCCGCAGGGTCTATCGCCTCACTCAAGAACTTTCCAGCATTTGCCCAAAAAATATCGAGGCTCCTCGAAACCTCTTGGCAAACTTTTAAAGCGTGTCTAAAAATAGTGCAGATGTATGGTGTGCCCGAAAGATAATCATTTGCTTTCCTCCAAGCTCGCAGCCCCATTTTCCATCGGTCCGGTATCCATCCGCAATCGCGTTATTCTAGCGCCGATGTCGGGTGTGACCGACCTGCCTTTCCGACAGCTCGCCTTGCGTTATGGCGCAGGCCTTGTCGTCACGGAAATGGTGGCGAGTCGCGAGCTGGTGCAGGATACGGCGGAATCCTGGGCACGCCTGAAGAGCGCCGGACTGAAGCCGCATATGGTGCAGCTGGCCGGGCGGGAGGCCTATTGGATGGCCGAGGCCGCCAAGATCGCGGCTGACAACGGCGCCGATATCATTGATATCAATATGGGTTGCCCGGCCAAGAAGGTCATTGGCGGCTATTCAGGTTCGGCATTGATGCGCGACCCCGATCATGCGCTGACTTTGATCGAAGCGACGGTCGGCGCGGTGAACATTCCCGTGACCCTGAAGATGCGCCTTGGTTGGGATGAGAACTCCATCAACGCGCCTCATATTGCGCGCCGCGCCGAGGAAGCCGGCATCCAGCTCGTCACCATCCATGGTCGCACACGCATGCAGTTCTACGAGGGCAGGGCGGATTGGGACGCGATCCATGCCGTGCGCGATGCCGTCTCCATTCCGCTCGTTGCCAATGGAGATGTCGAAACGATCGAAGACGCCGAGGAAATCCTGCGGCGATCCGGTGCAGACGTCGTCATGATCGGTCGCGGCTGCCAAGGCCGCCCATGGCATGCCGGCGTTCTTGCCGGTCATCGCGAACCAGGCCGACAGGAGATCATCGAAGTCGCGCTCGAACATTACCGCATGATGCTGGAATTCTATGGTGAAGCCGTCGGCATCCGACATGCCCGCAAGCATCTGGCCTGGTATCTCGATCGCTATGCGCCGGCAACGACAGGTGCCGACAAGGCGAAAATCATGACGTCGAAAGAGAGCGGCGAGGTGGCTGCAGCGTTACTTGCCGCGCTGCAGGCCGGCGCCGATCTCGCCCAATGCGTCCAGGAGGCTGCATGACTTCGAAATCAAGTTCCGGAGCCGAGGGTGAAGCGGCCAATTCGGTAGCCATGGCCGTTCTCAACGCTATCCAGAACCCGGTCATCATGGTTGACGAGGCCGGCCTCATCGCCTTTGCCAACTGGGAGGCCGAAGCCTTTTTCGGCGCCAGCGCGTCGCATCTGTCGCGCTACAAGATTTCGACCTTCATCCCCTTCGGCAGCCCGCTGCTGGCGCTGATCGATCAGGTGCGCGAGCGTCGCGCGCCGGTTAACGAATATCGTGTCGACCTAAGCTCGCCGCGCCTGGGCCAGGACAAGCTCGTGGACCTCTATGTCGCCCCGGTGTCGAGTGATACCGGCTCTGTCGTCGTGGTGTTCCAGGAGCGCTCAATGGCTGACAAGATCGACCGGCAATTGACGCATCGCGCGGCCGCCCGCTCGGTCACGGGGCTTGCCTCCATGCTGGCGCATGAGATCAAGAACCCGCTATCTGGCATTCGCGGTGCCGCGCAGCTGCTCGAGCAATCGGTCGAGGATGACGATCGGGCATTGACGCGCCTGATCTGCGACGAAACGGACCGCATCGTGTCGCTGGTCGACCGCATGGAGGTTTTCTCGGATGAGCGGCCGGTCGATCGCGTGCCCGTCAATATCCACTCGGTGCTCGATCATGTGAAAGCCGTCGCCAAGGCCGGCTTTGCCCGCAACATCAAGATCTCCGAGAACTACGACCCGTCACTGCCGGCGGTCTTTGCGAACCGGGACCAGCTTGTGCAGGTCTTCCTCAACCTCGTGAAGAACGCTTCCGAAGCGGTCGGTGACCGTCAGGATGGCGAGATCATGCTGACGACGGCCTATCGCCCTGGCATCAGGCTGTCGGTCGCCGGCACCCGCGAAAAGATTTCGCTGCCGCTGGAGTTCTGCGTCATCGATAATGGCCCCGGCGTGCCGCTTGATCTCGTCCCGCATCTCTTCGATCCGTTCATCACGACGAAAACGAACGGAACCGGCCTTGGCCTCGCGCTGGTCGCCAAGATCATAGGCGACCACGGCGGTATCGTCGAATGCGATAGCCAGAACCATCGCACTACTTTCCGTGTTTTGATGCCTGCCTCCAAGGGCATCACTTCAGAAGATGCCCCACTTCCGAACTCTACAGGGACTACTCGATGACAGCCACGATCCTTGTCGCCGATGATGATGCGGCCATCCGCACCGTGCTCAATCAGGCCTTGAGCCGCGCGGGTTACGATGTCCGCATCACCTCCAACGCCGCTACCCTCTGGCGTTGGGTTTCCTCCGGCGAAGGCGACCTCGTTGTAACAGACGTCGTCATGCCCGACGAAAATGCATTCGATCTGCTGCCGCGCATCAAGAAGGCGAGACCGGATCTGCCGGTTCTGGTCATGAGCGCCCAGAATACGTTCATGACGGCGATCAAGGCATCCGAAAAGGGCGCATATGACTATCTGCCGAAGCCGTTCGATCTAACCGAGCTGATCGCGATCGTCGGCCGTGCTCTCGCCGAGCCCAAGCGGAAGCCGACGAAGATCGATGACGACGTGCAGGACGGCATGCCGCTTGTCGGCCGCTCGGCGGCGATGCAGGAGATCTACCGCGTTCTCGCACGCCTGATGCAGACCGACCTGACGCTGATGATCACGGGCGAGTCCGGCACGGGCAAAGAGCTGGTGGCGCGTGCCCTGCACGATTACGGCAAGCGCCGCAACGGTCCTTTCGTCGCCATCAACATGGCCGCTATCCCGCGCGATCTGATCGAGTCCGAACTGTTCGGCCATGAGAAGGGTGCCTTTACCGGCGCTCAGGCCCGCTCCACCGGTCGTTTTGAGCAGGCCGAGGGTGGCACGCTGTTCCTCGATGAAATCGGCGATATGCCGATGGATGCGCAGACGCGCCTGCTGCGCGTGTTGCAGCAGGGCGAGTACACGACCGTCGGCGGTCGCACGCCGATCCGCACGGATGTCCGTATCGTCGCCGCGACCAACAAGGATTTGAAGCAGGCGATCAATCAGGGCCTCTTCCGCGAGGATCTCTATTATCGCCTCAACGTCGTGCCGCTGCGGCTGCCGCCCTTGCGGGATCGCGCCGAGGATATCCCCGATCTAGTCCGCCATTTCATACAGCAGGCCGAAAAAGAAGGCCTTGGTTCCAAGCGTTTCGATCAGGAGGCGCTGGAGCTCATGAAGGCCTATCCCTGGCCGGGCAATGTTCGCGAACTGGAAAATCTCATTCGCCGTCTGATGGCGCTCTATCCGCAGGATGTGATCACCAAGGAGATCATCGATGCGGAACTGCGCGCCGACGTGCCCGACAGTCCGATCGAGAAGGGCCCGGTTCGCACCGGCACCATGACGATCGCGCAGGCGGTGGAAGAGAACATGCGAACTTATTTCTCGAGCTTCGGCGACAATCTACCGCCGCCCGGCCTCTACGACCGCGTTCTCACGGAAATGGAATATCCATTGATCCTCGCTGCACTGACAGCGACACGCGGCAACCAGATCAAGGCTGCCGATCTGCTGGGACTGAACCGCAATACGTTGCGCAAAAAGATCAGAGAACTGGGAGTTTCGGTTTACAGGAGCTCCCGCACGGCTTGACAACGCAATGATATGCGTTGCATTTTCGCCACAATGCGTTGCTTAAAGGTCACGCAGGAGATTCGTCGTTCCTGCGATGATGATTCGTCTGACGTTTTTCCATTGAGGTGGGATTTCGTGCGATTTTTCAATGTGTTGCAGATATGATTTGAATTAATGGTTTCGCTTTGTGGCGAATCCGGATGACAGTTTCGGCCTAGCCAGGCGCTTGTGCTTTAGTCGGACTGGTGGGCGCAGATCGGCAAATTGCCGATTGTCGTTCGGGTGTGGAGATGATGGGAATGATCAAGGACGCGGTGTCGCCGGCGGCGAGCGACGAGGCGGTTGTCAAGGTGACAGACCGTCGTGCTTCCTTCGCCCTACCTGGCCTTGTTCTGGCCGGCGGTGCGCTTCTGTGCGCGATCGCCACGCTGCTGATGCTTCTCGGTCTCACACCGATTGCCCCGACATCCTCGGTTGTCTTTACCTCCGTCGTCATTAACGGCCTGTTTGTGTTCGGGCTGATTGCGCTGATCGTACGCGAGGTTGCGCGGCTGATGAAGGCGCGCAGCCGGGGCCGTGCGGCAGCGCGTCTGCATATCCGCATCGTAGCCCTTTTCTCCATCGTCGCGATCACGCCGGCCATTCTGGTCGCCATTGTCGCAAGCCTCACGTTGAATGTCGGTCTCGATCGCTGGTTTGGCGTGCGCACGCAGCAGATCATCAGTTCCTCGCAGAATGTCGCTCAGGCCTATCTGATGGAGAACGCCAGCTATCTGCAGGGGCAGACGGTGTCGATGGCGAACGATCTGGAGCGCAATCGTTCGCTTTACAGCCTCGACCGCACCGGTTTTGCCGATCTGATGACGCGCCAGGCACGCGGTCGCGGCTTGCTCGGCGCGTTCCTCGTTCGCCGGGACGGCAGCGCCATCGTTCAGGCGGAAATCAAGACTGAACGACCACTTCCGGCCATCCCGAAAGATGCGCTGGATTCCTCGGCCAATGGCCAGCCGACGCTCATTCCGCCCGGTGTGACCAATCTCGTCGGCGCTGTTATCAAGCTGGACGAAATCCCGGGTTCGTTTCTCTATACGGTGCGCGCAGTCGATCCACGCGTCATGAATGCCATGCGCATGGTGGAAGACAACACTGTTGAATACAAGGCGATGGAAGAGGGACGCATGTCCCTGCAGATCGCCTTTGCGGTTCTCTATATCGGCTTTGCGTTGATCGTGCTTTTGGCGGCGATATGGACTGCCATCGCCATTGCCGACCGCATCGTTCGACCAATCCGTCTTCTCATCAGCGCAGCTGATAATGTCGCCTCCGGCAACATGAACGTGCTCGTGCCTGTTCGCTCGGCGGATGGCGACGTCGGCAGCCTGTCGCGTACCTTCAACAAGATGATTTCGGAAATCCGGACGCAGCGCGATGAAATTCTTGAGGCGAAGGACGAGGTCGACGACCGCCGCCGTTTCATCGAAGCGGTGCTTTCTGGCGTGACCGCGGCCGTAATAGGTGTCGAGCACGATCACCGCATCACGATCGTCAATACCTCCGCCGCAGATCTGCTCGGACTGACCAGCGACGAACTCGTTGGCCAGAATCTGGCAGAGATCGCGCCTGAGGTCGAGCAGGTCGTAACCGAGGCGACGACGCGCCATCGCAACGATTTCCGCAAGCAGATCAGCCTCGTGCGCGGTGGGACGGTGCGGACGTTAAGCGTCCAGGTGACGCGGGAAGAATCGCGCGACGCCAACGAATCCTACGTGATCACGCTTGACGACATCACCGATTTGGTGATCGCGCAGCGCTCCACCGCCTGGGCAGACGTCGCACGTCGCATCGCGCATGAAATCAAGAATCCGTTGACGCCGATCCAGCTTTCGGCAGAGCGCATCCGCCGGCGTTTCGGTAAGAACATCGCCGAAGCCGACCGCCCGGTTTTCGATCAATGCACGGATACGATTATCCGGCAGGTTGGCGATATCGGCCGCATGGTCGACGAGTTCTCTTCATTCGCCCGCATGCCCAAGCCGACCATGGAGCCGAGCGACCTTCGCGACATCCTGCGCGATTCGGTTTTCCTGCGCGAAATGGGCAACAATCACGTCAAGTTCGAACGAGAGCTGGGCAGTGAACGGCTCGAAGGCATGTTCGATACGCGGATGCTTGGCCAGGCCTTCGGCAATCTTATCAAGAACGCTGTCGAAGCAATTGAAGGGGTGCCAAGTGACGAAGCGCGGGAACAGCCTAAAGTTCTCGTGCGTGCCTCCCTGGATCAAGACCGCGATCGCTTTACCGTCGATATCATCGACAATGGCCGCGGCTTGCCGGTGGAAAACCGTCACAGCATTCTCGAACCCTACATGACGATGCGCGACAAGGGCACGGGCCTGGGCCTCGCAATCGTCAAGAAGATCATTGAAGACCATGGCGGGCAGCTCGAACTTCACGACGCCCCCGCCGAATTCGACCAGGGCAGGGGAGCCATGATCCGCGTGCATTTGCCGCGACGTGAGCAGGCCGCCGTCGCCCAGACAGAAAGCGATAAGGAAAGCGTCTATGGCATCTGATATTCTCGTAGTCGACGACGAGGAAGACATTCGCGAAATCGTTTCGGGAATTCTTTCGGATGAGGGGCATGAAACCCGTACTGCGCACGATAGCGACAGTGCGCTTGCGGCGATTTCCGACCGAGCGCCGAGGCTGATCTTTCTCGATATCTGGATGCAGGGCAGCAAGCTCGACGGTCTCGCATTGCTGGACGAGATCAAGGCGCGGCATCCGGAATTGCCTGTGGTTATGATCTCCGGCCACGGCAACATAGAAACGGCGGTTTCCGCCATCAAGCGCGGGGCCTTCGACTTCATCGAGAAGCCCTTCAAGGCTGACCGGTTGATCCTGATTGCCGAGCGCGCGCTGGAAAATTCGAAGCTGAAGCGAGAGGTTTCGGAATTGAAGCGCCGCACCGGCGATGCGGTGGAACTGATCGGCACATCGGTTGCCGTCTCGCAGCTTCGCCAGACCATCGACAAGGTGGCGCCAACCAACAGCCGCGTGATGATCTTCGGCCCCTCCGGCTCCGGCAAGGAGCTGGTGGCCCGTATGATTCACAAGAAGTCGACCCGCGCGAACGGTCCCTTCGTCGCCCTCAATGCAGCGGCGATCACGCCGGAGCGCATGGAAATCGCCCTTTTTGGCACCGAAGGTTCTCCAGGCCAGGCGCGCAAGATCGGTGCTCTGGAGGAAGCCCATCGCGGCATCCTCTATCTCGATGAAGTCGGTGAAATGCCGCGCGAGACGCAGAACAAGATCCTGCGTGTGCTCGTCGATCAGCAGTTCGAGCGCGTCGGTGGTTCGAAGCGGGTGAAGGTGGATGTGCGCATCATCTCATCCACGGCTTACAATCTCGAAAGCCACATTGCCGAGGGTCTGTTCCGCGAAGATCTCTATCATCGCCTGGCCGTCGTCCCGGTTCGTGTTCCCGCGCTTGCCGAACGACGCGAGGACATCCCGTTCCTCGTCGACCAGCTCATGCGCCAGATTTCCGAACAGGCCGGCATTCGTCCGCGCCGGATCGGCGATGACGCCATGGCCGTGCTGCAGGCCCATGACTGGCCCGGCAACATCCGGCAGCTGCGCAACAACATCGAGCGTCTGATGATTTTGGCGCGCTCCGATGGCGCGGACACGCCGATCACTGCGGAGATGCTGCCCACAGACCTGGGCGACATGCTGCCGAAGGTTTCCGCCAAGAACGACTACCACATCATGACTTTGCCGCTGCGCGAAGCGCGCGAAATGTTCGAGCGCGATTATCTCATCGCTCAGATCAACCGCTTTGGCGGCAATATCTCGCGTACAGCGGAATTTGTCGGAATGGAACGTTCGGCGCTGCATCGCAAGCTCAAGTCGCTGGGTGTCTGAGCGACTACAGGCCGCTTCGAAATTACCGAATTCTGATCAGGGGCTTTTATGCCGAGAATAGCTTATGTGAACGGTCGCTACGTCAGTCATAGCGATGCAACGGTGCATATCGAGGATCGGGGCTATCAGTTTGCCGATGGCGTCTACGAGGTTTGCGAGGTGCGCCATGGTGTGATCGTCGATCTGACGCGCCATCTCGATCGGCTCAACCGCTCGCTGAGCGAACTGCGCATTGCGTGGCCGATGGCACGCGCGGCGCTCGTTCTCGTGATTCGCGAGACGCTGCGCCGCAACCACGTCCGCAACGGCCTGTTCTACCTGCAGGTCACGCGCGGTGTTGCTAGGCGCGATCACGTTTTCCCGCCGGCCGGCACACCATCGTCGATCGTCGTCACCGCCAAGAGCACTGACCAGTCCGCCATCGCGAAGAAAAACGCCAATGGCATCAAGGCGATCACCGTCCGTGACAACCGCTGGGATCGCGTCGATATCAAATCGGTCGGCCTGTTGCCGAACGCGATGGCCCGCCAGCAGGCCAAGGAAGCCGGAGCGCAGGAAGCGATCTATATCGATCACAACGGCATGGTGAAGGAAGGGGCCGCCACCAACGTCTGGGTTGTGGATCATGACGGAAATCTCGTGACGCGACCGGCCGAGCACGGCATTCTGCGCGGCATCACTCGCACGACCCTGTTGGATGTCGCGGCCAAGCTCGACGTGTCGATTGTCGAGCGATTCTTCTCCGTCGAGGAGATGATGAAGGCGCGCGAAGTCTTCATCACGGCGGCAACAAGCATCTGCTTTCCGGTCGTTTCGATCGATGGGGAAACCATCGCCAACGGCCATCCGGGCAGCATGTCACAGAAAATTCGCGAAGCCTTTTTCGACGTTGCGGAAAAGACTGTGATTTGATACCAACATGCGCTGGGTAGGAGAGAATGAGGGCATCTCCGGTCCCGGGGTTTCTGTATATCATGATATTTCACCGACTTAGGTCGGCAAAAAAGAAAGAAGCGGCGCGATGGCGGAACGTTCTCAGAACTTGCAGGACTTGTTTCTCAATACTGTTCGCAAGCAAAAGATTTCACTGACAATTTTTTTGATTAACGGCGTGAAGCTCACAGGTGTCGTGACCTCGTTCGACAATTTCTGTGTTCTGCTCCGCCGCGATGGCCATTCGCAGCTCGTTTACAAGCATGCGATCTCGACGATCATGCCGGGTCAGCCCATGCAGATGTTCGAGAGCGAAGAAGCCGCATCCTAACCAGGACTTTCTACTATCACGACACGCGATACCAAAAATGATTCCCTCATCCCGGAGACTGTAAAGCACCGGGATGATATGCGCGCTGTCGTCGTCGTGCCTGTATTGAAACAGGCGCGTGCGGCGCGCTCCGCTCAGGCCGATAGCGCCATCTCCATCTCGCGCCCGCCCGAAAGCCGGCTGGAGGAGGCCAAGGGTCTTGCGCTTGCCATCGACCTTGAAGTCGTCAACGGCTCGATTGTCCCGATCAACGATCCGCGGCCGGCAACACTGCTCGGCACCGGAAAGATCGAGGAAATCCTTGCGCTGCTCGACGAGTTCAATGCCGGGCTTGTCATCGTCGATCATCCCTTGACGCCGGTGCAGCAGCGCAATCTCGAGAAGGCATGGAACGCCAAGGTCATCGACCGTACCGGCCTCATTCTTGAAATTTTCGGACGCCGTGCGTCCACCAAGGAAGGCACGCTGCAGGTCGAGCTTGCGCATCTGAATTATCAGAAGGGCCGTCTGGTTCGAAGCTGGACCCACCTTGAGCGCCAGCGTGGCGGCGCGGGTTTCATGGGCGGTCCCGGTGAAACGCAGATCGAAGCCGACCGACGCATGCTGCAGGAACGGATCATCCGGCTGGAGCGAGAGCTCGAGCAGGTCGTCCGAACTCGTCAGCTGCATCGCGCCAAGCGCCGGAAGGTGCCGCATCCGATCGTGGCACTGGTCGGCTATACCAATGCCGGAAAGTCGACGCTGTTCAACCGCATCACCGGCGCGGGCGTTCTCGCCGAAGACATGTTGTTTGCGACGCTCGATCCGACGCTGCGCCGCATGAAGCTGCCGCACGGCCGCACCGTCATCCTCTCCGATACCGTCGGTTTCATCTCGGATCTGCCGACGCA
This sequence comes from Rhizobium sp. ASV20, assembly GCF_016429015.1. Classification (GTDB taxonomy): domain Bacteria; phylum Pseudomonadota; class Alphaproteobacteria; order Rhizobiales; family Rhizobiaceae; genus Rhizobium. Next base: position 32,365 of record NZ_JAELTU010000009.1, on the reverse strand, counting down.
TCTTGTGGCGGCGTTTCGTGCGACGCTGGAAGAGGTGCTGGAAGCTGACCTCATCCTCCATGTGCGCGATCTGTCGGATGACGACAATCAGGTCCAGAGCGCCGATGTCATGCGCATCCTTGGCGATCTCGGCATCGGTGAAGCTGAGGGCGCCGAGCGCATTCTCGAGGTCTGGAACAAGATCGACCGCCTGGAGCCGGAAGCACACGACGCCATCGTTCAGAAGGCATCGACGACGGAAAACGTCATTGCTGTTTCCGCGAAGAGCGGTGAAGGCGTCGATCGTCTGATGGATGAAATCAGCCGGCGTCTCTCCGGCGTTTTGACGGAAACGACCATCACGCTGCCCGTGGAGAAACTGGCGTTGCTGCCTTGGCTGTACAATCACGCCATCGTCGACAATCGCGAGGACAATGAGGACGGCACTGTCACGCTCGAAGTGCGCCTGACGGAGACCGAGGCGGTCGAACTGGAGCGGCGCATGGGCAATGGCCCGAAGCCGCAGCGCGAGGATTGGGAATAGGGGCTTCTAGGCGGTCTTTACGCCGCCAAGCTGCCGTTCGATAGCCTTGGCCGACTGCCAGATTTCCTCCATGCGCTCCAGCGAAGCGCCCTCAAGCGTCTCGCCTTCAGCTTCGAGTGTCGTCTCGATGTGATGGAAGCGGCGGCGGAACTTGGTGTTCGTGCCGCGCAGGGCCTGTTCGGGGTCGGTGTTCACATGGCGGCCGATATTGACGACGGCAAAGATCAAGTCGCCGAGTTCATCGGTGACTTTCGCCTTGTCGCCGCTTGCGAGCGCTACTCGTAGCTCGCCGATCTCCTCTTCGATCTTGTCCAGGATCGGTTCCGGCGCCGACCAATCGAAGCCGACCTTGGCTGCCCGTTCCTGCAACTTCAAAGCTTCCGTCAGGGCAGGGAAGGTCCGTTGCACCGAGCCCAGGTAGCCGGCCTTGAAATCTTCCGTAATGCCGCTCTTGGCGCGGCGTTCGGCTCGTTCGCGCTTTTCTTCCGCCTTGATCCGATCCCATTGCAGCGTCACCGCATCTTCGGTCTTGGCGTCGGAGACAGCAAAGACATGCGGATGGCGGCGGATCATCTTGCGGGTGATGGCATGCACGACGTCGCCGAAGGAAAAGACGCCGGCCTCCTCGGCGATTCGGGCATGGAAGACAACCTGAAGCAGGAGATCGCCGAGCTCGTCGCAAAGATCGTCATTATCCTTGCGCTCGATCGCATCCGCGACCTCATAGGCCTCCTCGATCGTATAGGGCTTGATGGTATCGAAGGTCTGGACGATATCCCAAGGGCAGCCGCTCTCGGGATTTCGCAGCGCCGCCATGATGTCGATCAGACGGGAAATGTCTCGCGATGCTTCCATCGTTGCCTCGGGTCTTGCTGATTCAGTTCAGGGGGATGTCGTTGTCGCTCTTCGACGCCTGGTAGCTGTCGGACAATCCGGCATAGGCTGCCTTGATACGCGCCGTCTGCCCCTTCAGTTCGCCTTTGCGTGGATCCGCTTCCGTCTCGACCAGATCGGAAATCGCAAAGCTGCTCCAGAACGCGTTGCTTCGGCGATAGCCGCCCGGCTCCAGACCGAAGACTTCCTTCAAGATCTTGAGATCATGCGGGATTGCAAACGCATCCCGGGAATCCTCGTGGCTGAAGAAATAATAGAAATTGTCGAAACCAGCCCAGGTGATGGCCGACATGCACATGGTGCACGGTTCGTGGGTCGACAGGAAGATCAGATCCTTGGTCGCCGGCTTCTCGCCCAGTTCGTAAAAGCGCTTCAGCGCGTGCACTTCTCCGTGCCAGAGCGGATTTTCCAACTCGTTGTTGGTTTCGGCAATGACAAGGGAGAGGTCGGATTTGCGGAGGATTGCCGCTCCGAAAACCTTGTTTCCTGCCGCCACTCCCTTTCGGGTCAGCGGCAGTATGTCATGTTCGACGACGTCGAGAAGGCGGGCTGCGATCGTGTTGTCCGACAAGGAAATGCTCCGAAAAATTTCATCCAATCTAGCGGGATTGCCCGTCGGGCGAAATGCGCAAAAGACGATGACGCGGCGTTTGCCACAGGCAATGAAATCGCCGGGGACCATAGTGAATTCTAAAAGTCTATAGATTTCCTGTATTTAAATCAATCTGCTCGCCCGGTGAGTTTTGCTCAAATCCTTGCCTTGTCGAGCAAAAGAATACGCTCACGCAGGGGCATTAGAATTTCTGTTTCTTCAATCTCTTGGCCGCTGAGGCGATATTCAGCGAACTTCGAATTGGAATGACGATGCCTCCCAGGACTGATCAGCTTTCGGTGTTTCCCGCCTTCTTCCGTATCGATGGAAGGGTTGCGGCCGTGTTTGGCGATGGCGACGAAGCCTTTGCCAAGGCGCGATTGCTGATGAACACCCAGGCGAAGATTATCGCCTATGTTCAGGCGCCGGAAGCTGATTACCACGCATTCCTTATCGCCAATCGCATAGAGACTGTCCGCAGCGAGTTCTCCTTGCATCACGTGAAAGGCGCGACGCTTGTCTTCGCTGCCACCGGTGATGCCGAGGCGGATCGCCGGATTGTCGACGCCGCTCGAGCCGAGCGAATTCCAGCAAATGCTGTTGATCAGCCCGACTATTGCGATTTCTATACGCCGGCACTCGTCAACCGCGCGCCTGTGGCTGTTGCCATCGGCACAGAAGGCGCTGGTCCGGTGCTGGCGCAAATGATCCGGGCGCAGATCGATCAGATGCTGTCGCCTTCGCTCGGCAAGTTGGCGGAACTGGCGACGCGCTTTCGCAAGCCGGTCGAGCATCTTGTGCCGCGTGGCGTAGCGCGCCGTGTCTTCTGGCGGCGGTTCTTCTCCGGGCCCGTTGCAGACGCCGTCAACGCCGGCCATATCTCGCAGGCCGAGCAGGCAGCCGGTCAGCTGCTGCAGTCATCCGGTGACATCCAGGGTCGCGTCTGGCTGGTTGGCGCCGGCCCTGGCGCCGAGGATCTGCTGACGTTGCGAGCCCAGCGCGTGATGATGGAAGCCGATGTCATCGTCTACGATGCGCTCGTGCCGCAGGCGATCGTCGACATGGGCCGCCGTGATGCCGAGCGCCTGTCGGTCGGCAAGCGCAAGGGATGCCATAGCAAGTCGCAGGAAGAGATCAACGATCTGCTGGTGCAGCTTGGCCGTGAAGGCAAGCGCGTGGTGCGGCTGAAGTCGGGTGATCCGCTGGTCTATGGCCGCGCGGGCGAGGAAATGGCAGCTTTGCGTGCCGCCGGCATTGGCTATGAGATCGTTCCCGGCATCACATCCGCTTTCGCCGCCGCCGCGGATTTCGAATTGCCGCTGACGCTGCGTGGCGTTGCCTCGTCGCTGGTCTTCACCACGGGTCACGATCTCACGGGCGATGTTTTGCCCGATTGGGCGAGCCTGGCCGTATCGGGTGCGACGATCGCCGTCTATATGGGGCGCACGGTGGCTGCTTCGGTTGCCGGCCGCCTGATGCAGGCCGGCCTGCCGCCTGAAACGACCGTTGCCGTTATCGAGAATGCCAGCCGTCGTGACCGCCGGCTGATGCATGGGATATTGCGGGATCTTCCTGACCTCGAGCACCGCGAGGAATTGAGCGGGCCGGTGATGGTTATCATCGGCGATGCCGTCGCCGGTGCGAATTTCGAACAATCTGAGCCGCTGGTCCGCCGTGAGACCGTTGCTCATGACTATGCAAGGAGCTGATTAATGGTCGACAAGGTTCTGACCGCAAACCGGCTCACCGATGGCGTCGCCGTTTGGCTGAACGCGAATGGTGAGTGGGTGACATCGCTGCAGGAGGCGCTCGTCGCTCGCCATGCTGAAGCGGAAGCTGCTTTGGAAGCGATCGGCAAGAAGGCCTATGCCGACAACAAGGTCGTCGACGTCAACCTCGTCGATGTTCGCGAGACCGATGGCAAGCTCTGGCCGCTGCGCCTGCGTGAGCGTATTCGTGCCGAAGGCCCAACGATGGAGTACGCGCCGGGTTACGCCGCTGCTGATCCTGAATTCATTGCAGTCTGAGAAGTCCCGAGGAAATCATGTATCGTTACGACGAATTCGACCACGCCTTTGTTGCGGAACGCGTCGCACAGTTCCGCGATCAGGTGGAGCGACGCCTCTCGGGTGAGCTTTCCGAAGATGCCTTCAAGCCATTGCGCTTGATGAACGGCGTCTATCTGCAGCTGCATGCCTACATGCTGCGCATCGCCATTCCCTACGGCACGTTAAGTTCGCGCCAGATGCGCATGCTCGCCCATGTCGCGCGCACGTATGACCGCGGCTATGGTCACTTCACGACACGCCAGAACCTGCAGTTCAACTGGCCAAAGCTATCCGAGATGCCGGACGCGCTGGCTGACCTTGCTTCCGTCGAAATGCACGCCATTCAGACCTCGGGCAACTGCATTCGCAACGTGACGGCCGATCATTTCGCCGGCGCTGCGGCCGATGAAGTCGCAGATCCCAGGCCCTATGCCGAAATCCTGCGTCAGTGGTCTTCCGTTCATCCGGAATTCTCCTTCCTGCCGCGCAAGTTCAAGATCGCCGTCACCGGCGCCGAGCGCGACCGCGCGGCGATCCAGGTGCATGACATCGGCCTGCATCTGAAGAAGAACGATAAGGGCGAGATCGGCTTTGCCGTCTATGTCGGAGGCGGGCAGGGCCGCACGCCGCTCATCGCCAAGTTGATCCGCGATTTCCTGCCGGAAGAGGATCTCCTGTCCTACACGACGGCGATCATGCGCGTTTACAACCTGCATGGCCGCCGCGACAACAAATACAAGGCGCGCATCAAGATCCTCGTCCATGAAACCGGCGCCGAGGAGTTGGCGCGTCAGGTCGAGGTCGAATTCGACAAGCTCAAGGACACCGAACTGAAGCTGCCGGAGGCAGACGTTCAGGCGATTTCGGCCTATTTCGAACCGCCGGCGCTGCCAGAGCGCGCCGAAGGGTGGGAAAATCTCGCTCGCTGGAAGAAGGCGGATCCCGCCTTTGCCCGCTGGGTGCAGCAGAATGTGCAACCGCACAAGAACCCCGATTACGGCATGGTGACGATTTCACTGAAGCCGATCGGCGGCATTCCGGGCGATGCCTCGGATGTGCAGATGGATGCCGTGGCCGATATCGCCGAAGAATATGCCTTCGACGAAATCCGCGTGAGCCACGAGCAGAACCTCATCCTGCCACATGTCGCGCTCGCCGATCTTGAAGCGGTTTATCGCGGTCTGGTTGCCATCGGACTGGAAACGGCGAATGCCGGCCTCATTACCGATATCATTGCCTGTCCGGGCCTCGACTACTGCGCTCTTGCCAATGCCCGCTCCATTCCGGTTGCGCAGGAAATTTCCACGCGCTTCGGTTCGCCAGAGCGTCAGGCTGAAATCGGTGAGCTGAAGATCAAGATTTCCGGCTGCATCAATGCCTGCGGCCATCACCATGTCGGCCACATTGGCTTGCTGGGTGTGGAGAAGAAGGGCGCAGAGCTTTACCAGATCACGCTCGGCGGTTCCGGCGACGAGAATACGTCGATCGGCGAAATCATCGGCCGAGGCTTCGAGCCGAACAAGGTAACCGATGCCATCGAAACGATCGTCGATACGTATCTCGGCCTGCGTCTTGACCCTTCGGAAATTTTCCTCGACGCCTATCGCCGTGTCGGACCGCAGCCTTTCAAGGAGGCGCTCTACGGCTCGTCTTCGGCAGCCGAAGCAGCGTAAGGAGAGATGAGCATGACGAAAATCTGGCGGGAAACCGGTTTTGTCGAAAACGATGGCTGGGTGATTGAAACGGATGAGGTGAAGGCAACCGAGACGCAAAAGCCGCTGCTTGGCCTCGATGCCCTCATCGCAAAGGCGGAAGAGAGCAACGAACCTGGCCTTGGTGTGGTCATAAAGCCGGCAGACGATGTCAGCAGGCTTCAGCCTTACCTTGATCGCCTCGCGATCGTTGCCGTTGCGTTTCCGGCTTTCAGTGATGGCCGTGCCTTCAGCCACGCTTCGTTGCTGCGCCAGCGCTTCGGTTATACGAGCGAATTGCGGGCCGTCGGGGATGTGCTGATCGATCAGATTCCGTTGATGCTGCGCGTCGGGATCGACAGTTTCGCAGTTACCAACGAAACGGCATTGAAGCGGCTGTCGGAAAATCGGCTGCCGGGCATTCCGCATTACTATCAACCAACCGCGCGGCGTGCCGAAGCCGGGCAGGCCTATAGCTGGCGACGATTACCGGCAAAGTCGGCTTGACGTCGAAAGGCCGCTATTAGGTCCGTCGATATATGTCGATTTATAGTGTTGGCGATCTGGAATCTTGATTGAAATATACATATTTCAGTCCTGTGCCGCCGGCTGGAATGGAATGCCTTTCAAAACCGGCTATAGTGTAATATCAGCGTCGCGTAATGAGCCTGCCAGGGAAGACGTGCAAGATTAATACGGGATCCGAAACAGAATGAACGCCCCCGCAAAGACAGATGAGTTCGCTTCAGCAGTGCCAGCCGGCGTCTTCGCCGAGAAGGTGCTGAGCGTCACGCATTATACCGACCGGCTCTTTCGCTTTACCATGACCAGACCGCAAGGTTTCCGTTTCCGCTCCGGCGAATTCGCGATGATCGGCCTCATGGTCGATGGCAAGCCGCTCTATCGTGCCTATTCGATCGCAAGTCCCGCCTGGGCGGACGAACTCGAATTCTTTTCCATCAAAGTGCCGGACGGCCCGCTGACGTCGCATCTGCAGAACATCAAGCCCGGCGACGAAGTGCTGATGCGCAAGAAGCCGACGGGTACGCTGGTGCTCGACGCACTGACGCCGGGCAGGCGTCTCTATATGTTCTCGACCGGCACCGGCATTGCGCCCTTTGCAAGCTTGATCCGCGATCCTGAGACCTATGAGAAGTTCGAGGAAGTTATCCTTACCCATACGACGCGAGATGTTGCCGAGCTGAAATACGGCTTCGACCTGGTCGAGGAAATCCGCAACGACGAACTCCTGAGCGAAGTCGTCGGAGACAAATTGCGCCACTATGCGACTGTCACCCGCGAGGATTTCCCCTTCACCGGCCGCATTACCGATCTCATCGAGAACGGCAAGCTCTTCACAGATCTCGGTGTCCCCGCCCTCGATATTGCCACCGATCGCGGCATGATCTGCGGCTCTTCGGCGATGCTGAAGGACACGAAGGATCTGCTTGAAAAGGCGGGCCTCACGGAAGGTGCAAACAGCAAGCCGGCCGAGTTCGTTATCGAACGGGCCTTTGTCGGCTAAAGCAATGTCAGCAAAAGCGCGTAGCGGTTTTGCGTCCGGGATTGCGTGAAAGCAAACTGAGAAAGCATGTCCGGGGCGTTGAAAACAGAAACGCCTTGGACGAGCGACAGGAACAAGCAAATGAAAGGCGGCTTCGGTAACGAGGCCGCTTTTTTCATAGACCGCTCAATTGGTCGATCAGCGCAGTCATCGCCGTTGCCGCTTTTTCAGCAACGCCATTGCGGATGGCTTCGATAGCCTGAATATGCATAGTTATCGCGTGATCCATCCGACCGCGCGCCTCTGTGGAATACCACAATCGACGGGCATGGGTTTGAACCGGTCCCAAGGCCGAGGTAATGAAGTTATTGGGGCAGGCCTCCTCCAGGATCTCGTCGAATGTCTTGTCGGCAGCGAAGAAGCCGGTGAGATCGGCGGTCTCCGCGCAGCCGGCCATGCGGCGCGCGCAGAGCTGCAGCTGGCGGCGCTGCCCTTCATTGGCATGACGGGCAGCAAGCGCAGCCGCGAGCGGCTCCAGCTCGCGCCTGACCTGAATGACGTGTCGATGATCATCGGGCCGAATATCCGCGATCTGCAAACCGACTCGTGGACGCACATGGATCAATCCCTGCCACGCAAGTTTCTGAATTGCCTCGCGTACGGGCGTGCGCCCCTGGCCGGCCATCTCGATCAGCTGCTTTTCGGTCACGAGCGCCCCGGGTTCGAGGGCAAGCGTCACGATCTGATGCTCAAGCGCCAGATAGGCGAGATGGCTAAGTGAATTTTGCATGCAGTAAGTCCAAGCAAGCCGATATGGCAGACAGTGTCACCTCGCACTGCCGAAGGCAATCGATGGTGATATATCAAAATGAAGTAGTAACGCGCGAAAGCCTGCGATCCGCCACAGCCAGAGAGGGTGGCAGACTGGCGTGACCGCCATCTGCCATTATCTTTGCCTGTGGTTTCAGAGTGGATCGAAGTCCGGCACTTTAAGAGAGGTACGGCGACTTCCGTTTGGCGGCCATCAACAGGTCAAGCTTGGTTGCCGAAGGGCCGAATTTATAGAACAGACGTTTGGCTTCCTCGTCATCTAGACGGTATTTCCGCGCAAATTCCGCGATGCTGTAAGGACGACCACGAACAACTTTGCGTACTGGTATCCGATTGGTGTTTTCCGTCATCTTCCAACCTCCTTTTCGGCTCCACTGCTGTAGATAGGGCCGGGGACCGACTTGGAAAGGCCTATGACGTGCATGCACCCAACGAATACAACAAAAAAGGGAAGACGAACCCCGTCTTCCCTTCTCCTCGTCCCTGGACTATTTCCGCTTTTATCTGCGCCGCGGAAACGGTCTATCCTTTTGCTTTCTCAGGCATCCCAGACGGAAGACCGCTGAACAATTTCCCGGGAATGCTCTGAAGCCGGGGAAGCCTCCTACCGCCGGATCAGGCGACCGATAAAAATCAGGATGCAGGCGCCGATAAAGCCAGTGATCAGATAGTTCAGCCATGCATGGAAGGGCAGCGCAATATGGAGTGCGCCAAACAGCCAGCTGGCGACGAGCGCGCCAACAATGCCGAGGATGATGTTCATGACAATGCCCGTATTGCTCTTCATGATCATCTCGGCGAACCAGCCTGCCAGGCCGCCAATGATAATTGCTGCAATCCAACCGACGTGTGCGTCTTCCATAAAAGAACCTCCTGAGGACCCGACGGGTTGTTAACAATAACTGATATACACCAAAAACGATTCGCACCCCAAATCATTGCGGTACGAACGAACCAATCCCTTGATTGCAACCCTTACTATTGAGGGAAATTGTTACGATTGTTCCGGCTACACCAAGCTGCCGCGCCGTTGCCTTGGATCTTCCCCACAGATTCCAGTTTCATGCTCATGCCTGCTATCCCGCCGGTTTCAGGGGAAACGCCATGATTTCGTCGTCCGGAGATGAGGAAAAGCATCCTGAAGCCACCAAAACCGCAATTTTATGGGTTGACCGCAATGGGGCGCCTGCATATGTTCCGCGCACTTCCAGCCGGGGCGGAAACGTCCGCGGAGAGGGAGAGCGTAGCTCAGCTGGTAGAGCAACTGACTTTTAATCAGTAGGTCATGGGTTCGAGCCCCATCGCTCTCACCAAAAAATACCAATCTTTTCAGAGGATTAGCTTGGTATTTATGGTGGAAATCATGTGCCATCGGCGATTAGCAAAATTACGCAGAATCCGTTGATTTACGGGCTTTTCCAATCGTTAGCGGCAGCTCCGTGGAACATGAATGGCGCATGGAACATGCTGAAGCATTAGACAGAATCGCCTCGCAAAAAGCCTGTCCATTCTCGATCCAGCTCGCTTGCTTCCTTGGCTAATGCCTGCTGCCAGAATATGAACCGCTCAAGTTTGGCCGAAAATGCCGGGTCTGATGCAAGCCGTCTCGTTCGTTCGAGTTCTTGCGCCGTTGGTGGGTCGTCCGTTGCGAAGTCGTCCGGTATGATGTTGGGGTCAACGGGGTCTGAACCGACACCGGCTTGAAAGTTCGCGAGGGACATAAAGCCTTCAGTGAAGAGCGAATGTAATTTGGGGTCGGACGTCAGCCCGTAAAGCGTCTTCAACAGAACCTTCATTTTAAGCTTCGACTGAGGAAGCATAGTAACGTCCATTATAAAGCCCGGATACTTGTCTAATAGAGCGCCGTAGGCCCCGATCATATCGGAGGCTGTCGCTTGGCGCTTATTTCCTAGAAACTGCCTCAACCAAGCCAACATCACCATCTCAGCTCTCGGTTTTTGATAATATAGCGTATCACCTCATAGGCTTCCTGTCGAAATGGCAAAGAAAAACCCCCGACAGCTCGCGCCACCGGGGGTTCTTGTCGTCACCGACCAATGTACCGCTTCAAAAGGATGCGGGCGTATTGTCGTTTTTCATCGGGTTCGAAGCTTTGGATGCTGTAGACATTCGTGGTGCGCGTGTCCTTCAGCCGCCACGTGTTGTCTACGTCCTTCATAGCGTTTGCATTGTATCTGACGAATGCCACTAGAGCTTGCGTCCCCTGCAAGGCTCCCGCGATGACTGTCTCGCTGCCCCTGAGGATGCGAAGGCTGGCAGCGCAGGTGAATCGATCACCGAACGAGCCGGGCACCATGTTTCCAAATCCGTCATCTTCCAACTTCCTGCCTTGGAAAGTCAGTCTCTCCCGAAGTTGCCCCGCCACGGTCATGCCGACACCTGCGCTGTGTTGTGCTGGCCGTTGATCGATACCGAGCCGAGAGGGGCGTAGTTGAGTGGCTGAATGAAGCCAGCCCCTGCACCATTCGGCACGCGGCCATAATTCTCACGTGCGCGGATCTCATCGACCGACAGGAAGCCGCCTTCGTGCGCGATTTTATAAGCCTCGTATCGGTCGCGAATGCCACCTTGCAGGAATTCGGACAGATCGTGTTCCAGATAGCGGCGCTTGCGAGCTTCTGGCGACATGACTGCGCAAATCAACTGCTGTTCGATACGGCGCGCCCAAGGACGAAGCGTGCGTTTCACGAGAGCGAGGCCCTCTTCTTGGCTATTGTTAAATGTCGAGCCTTCGACAATTCCCAGAGTAGAGGGAGGTAGATTCCAGATTCTGGCAAGTTCGAAGGCTGCCCACTTGCGGCTAGACAGGATTTCTTGGTCTTGCTGCGAGAAACCAAGAGACGTCCATGTTGCCCCGTTGTCGAGAACCATAAGCTGATTGGCGTTGCGCTTGCCGAGGAACTTTTCTCGGAACGACGTCCGAAGGTTGTCTTTAAAGTCGGCAGGCGTGGCCTCCGGAAACGAGATCAGACCAGCCGGACGGAAGCTGTTTTCGATGCCCTCTGCCGTGTTCTCTTCCAAGCTCGTGGCAATCTGTGCTGCCGTCGAGGCAAGCGAAATCGGCGACCTGCCCATGCCGCCCGCAAACTTTGGGCGAAAGCGGAAATGCACCACTTCATCGGCCGTCAGGACCAAAACTATATTCGTCAGCGGATTCGTCCACCGGTAGCGCATGCGGCCGGTTGACGGGACGACTTCAACGTTGACGTCCGCATGCGCCATCGGTTCGAGTCCAGAAACTTCAGACCGGCCGTTGCGATGAATCCGAAGATAGGCGTTTCCGTGCACGGCTAGGTCTTGGCTGACAAGCTGCTTCATGTCGAAGGCGGACACGCCGGGGTAGGACTCATCCACGAGCAGGTGATACAGCGGGTGCGCGGTGTCGAGTGTAGCACCCACGCCATCATCATTAAGCTTGTAGACGCCGAGTTCTGCGCTCGCAATGCTTGAGCTAATCAGATTCACGGCAGCGGCTGCAATGCCAAGGCTAGCCGTACGATCGATATTGGCGGCGTCGATTCCGCCAAGCACTTCGCCGATACGCGGGTCAGACGACAGCATTGCCATGCGGGTCTCAGCTTGCTTCTTCTTGAAAAACCACATCAGACGCCTCCCTCTAGCTCCAGAATGCGAATTCGACGCTCTGCCTCGCTCATAAGTGGCCGGGACCGAATGCTTGCCTCAGTTTCGCCATATGCGGGGAATCCACTAATAAGTGAAATTTCTCGTAAATTTACCCGCTTCAGTATGCGGTGCTGTCCGAGCCATTGTTCACCGTCAGGCGCGACGGTGAATCCAAAACTCAATCCACCCGCCGTTTTCGTGCGCACCATTTCGAGGGCGTCGCGGCCAAGCTGTGTGTCTGGCGGGGTCAGTTCGAACCGCAACCCGATATGGTCTTCGGCCAGCTTCAGCGAGCCGTTAGCAGTCCTGCCGATAACGCGGTCATATTGATGGTCCTGCAGGGCTAGGACATCAGTCTTGGTGTCAAGGCTATCAGCAAACGCGCCCGGCGCAATCTCCTCTGAAAAATCAGCAATTTGTGCGGTGTTGTTAAACTTGGCGACGTAGCCGACGATGGTCTTGCCGCTAGACTGTACGTCTGTCGCGGCCCGCTTTTCGATGGTCATAGCGCCTCCTTTCGAATGGACTGAATAAACATGCGGAGGCCGAGCGGAATTTCCTTGACGTTCACTTCGCCAGCGGCCTCGCGGTTGTTGTAAAGATGCGCCGTAAGCATCAGGACGGCTTGCCGGGCTACTGGATCGATAGGGGCGACAATCGCCACCCCTATCTTGCTCAAGTACCCCTCAGCGGCCGTCAGGTAGGTCAGCACAAGGTCATCGTCCTCGTTAAAGTCGATGCGCGTATGCTTCTTAGCTTCAGCTACTGAAACGACCGGCATGACTTAGACGCTCGTTACCGTTGCGTATGCCAGCGACTTCGGATGCCTCAGTGCCACATCGCAATCGGCAAAAGTCGTTAAGGCAAGTTGGCCAGTTGCCGACAGGCTGTAGGGGTCGATGATCATAGATAGCGAATCGTAGATGCCGATTGCCAATGCCGACCAGTTGCCGCCGAAGATCAGCTTGTCAGCCACTTGATTGGTTTCCTCCGTGCGGATGCCGTGGAACTGCTCAGCAACGGAGATGCTACGGCCGGTGGAGTCCTTCACCTTGCGGGCCAGATTCATGACCGACGTGGTGGCGAGGAAGCCTGACGTTGTGTCGTTTTCCAGAGCAACCGAGCCGAGGATGTCAGCCGCGATGTCGGAAATGTCGGTTGGATCACCGGGTACGATGGCGGTCAGAGATGCCTTGAGGCCCTTGGGCTCCTTGCTGGCGGGGGTACCGAGACCGACCAGTGCAACGCGGTCGATTTCGGCAGCGATAGCGCGGGCAAGGTCAGCCTTCAGGAGCTGCTCCAGCGAGACGCCATTCTGAAGCAGGATACGGCGCGATAGGACCATGCGGGCAGAAGCAGTGTGAGGCTTCATGGTGATGTTGTCGAAGCTGACGTCGGTATTGCCTGCCGCCTCGTTCTCGTCGATCCACTTGATTGCAGCGCCGTCGAGCTGGCGAGGTGCAACGAAATCGCCACGAAGGCCGGAAATCACAGTTGCACCCATGCCGATAACCTTGGCCTGCGGGAAAAGCGCGCCGACAAGCTCGCCGTACTGATTCTGGACGGTGTTGCCAGCGGATGCCGGGTTGGCTACCGTGAAGTCACGAGTTTCAGCCAGGACGGACATCGGAATGCGAATACCGCGTTCTTCGCCGCCGCCTGCGCGCTTTGCCAGTTCTGCGGAAGCTTCAGCTTCGAAGCCCGTAAGGCCACGACCTTCAGCGGCTTCGCGAATGGCCTTGGAGAGCGAATACTTGCCGCGCACCTCAGAATTGAACTTCTCATCAGCAGGGGCGGCGCGTTCGAAAGCTTCAATCTTGCGAGCGTTGCCAATCTGGACGTCCAGAGCGCGAACCTCAGCTTCCAGAGCGTTGAAAGCGGACTGATCCGGGTTAGAGCCCAAGGCCTTCAGGGCTTCGATTTTGGCGTTACGGGTTTCGTTAAGATGGTGGATGTTCAATATAATCTCCTTAAAGTTGTGACCGATCGTACGATTTTGCGGTCTGAGTTGAATTGCGGGCCGAATGATTACGGTGTGACGGGCGTCGTCGTTCGCGTCAGTTCGCCGTCAGAATTCAGGGTCGCATTGACGGTCACGCGGTTGCCAAGCTCGCCCTGAATCGTGAAGTCGGAAACGTGCATACTGCCCGTCCACGTGACGGTTTTCGCCGGGAATTCAAGAATGACCTTGACGGGAATCGAGTCGATCGATTCAACGGCCTTAAGCCAGTCGTCAACGGCATCCTGAGCAAGAACGCCTTCGCCTGAAACCTGTGCCGACAGGCTGGCGACGTCGCGGCCACGCCCATTCTTGTAGCGGCGGCATTCCTGCCTGGATGGGCAATCCTCGTTACCCTGATCGCCATATGTCTCATCGCAGGCGGTTGCGCCGATTTCATTCAACGGCGTGTGGTTGGTATATTTAGACAGATCGGCCACACAGCCGCAAAGGCGTTATCCTAATCTTTTTAGGATATTTCTGTGTGGAGCAAGGACTTGCCGATGCGTCGTATGTGAGGGATCAGGCTTTCGCCTCCGAGCAAATGAAACGCGAATACATCGCTCGCCCCTCTCTCCACCAGTGTATTATGGGCTCCAATGAAAAAGGCGCCTCGAAGGACGCCTGATGAAATCTTTTATCAAAAAGGTCGATGGTGAAGTGAAAGCTTGACCGCCGCTGCCGATGGCTGGGGCGCCTTTGGCTTTTCGATTCCTCATCTCACCAGGTTGATAGAGCAGCTCGTTTCTATGTGTTTGGGCCTACACAGACAATAGACGTAGTTTGCATCCCAAGCATGGTCTCCTGTGGTGCAGGACGTCGAGGATGTCGCAGGCGTTTGAGTTGATCCAATGTTTATATGGTTCGCCTGCGTGGAAATAACTCCAGAAGCCTTCACCGTGCCGTCAACAACCAACCCTGATGAGCTCATTTGTAGCACAGGCGTTCCAGCAACCGCTGCGAAGAGAACCGACCCGTTGTAACTCATGTAGGTGCTGCCGATATTGTTACCGTAGAACGTGCCACCACCAAAATTTGAAGTTGTGGAATTGAAGACGACTTTCTGACCTTGCGCCATGTTGAACGCAGCGCCATTAGCCAACGTTGCTGTAACCGTGTCAAAACCTGCGTTCATTGGGCCACTAGCAATGAAACCAGCGTCTATCGGCTTTGTGCCATAGGCCCGCGCAAACATCATCCGGCTGTGGCAGAGGCGCACATGCGCGACCTTCACCGTCGTCGTCACATCGTTGATCAGCACGATCTCGCGGCTCCAATCGAACTGGTAGGCTTCGCCGGGCGCATGGTAGAGCGGAATGTAAGCCTCGGACGTGACCGTTCCACGTGTCTTAGCCCAGGACTTGGCGTAACGGCGAACGGTATCGTAGCTGCCATCATAGCCAAGCGCCCGGGCCTCTTCGTAAATCCGGATCAACGTCAGCCGTTCGCGAGCCGCCTTACCTTCGTTCGCCAGCAAGAACCGCTCGACATCGCCTCTCCAGGCTCCGATCCGGGGCAGCGGCTGGTGCTCTCGCTTATAGGTAAACTCCGTGACATCGGAGCGCACAATCTTGCGGACTGTATTCCGCGAAACATTCAGCTCCCTGGCGATCTTCTTTACCGACCAACCCTGAACATGGAAGACTCGTCGGACACGCGCAATCGTATCCACTCTCTTCAACTCCCCACTCCATCCATTGAAAAGCAGGATGGTCCGTTGAAATCAGGGAGGGGTCAAAATTGGATAAGTATCACCCCGCCAGCGGGGTCAACATTCCTTGCTTAAACACACAAGTCGATTTGCTGCTGTCCCTCGTAGGTCATCGGAAATGACATCCTAATCTCACATTTCATGGCCCTTATCTCGCGAGTGAACTTGCTGCGCTTGCTTATGCAGCTCTCCTGATCTGGTCGATGTTGCCGAGACGGTTGGGGAAGGGGGTAGGCAACGATCCACGGATTGGCATCTAAGCTCCTTCGTGGTTGGTCAGGCTTCAGAGCGATGAATAGCCGAAACGGTATGGCTGGCTTTGTCCATAAATTTCGTAGTCGGCGAGCTCGTCTGAAGCGCCCCAGGCTTGGCGTCTGCCGGTCATCACACATATGTCTGCAATCGCAAGCTACGTCGTGTTTCTTGGACACAAGACCATTGGTGGACTTGTTTCCCTCATTTGCGCTTCGAGTTCGCGCTCTGGCCTTAAACCTAATTTAGCTAGTTGCTCGGATGTTAACTTTGGATCAAAATTGAAGCTCTCAAAGTTCAGGACAGTTGCGTCACTATTGATGCGATATCGCGTCACCATGTCTACCGCGCCATAATTCGCGGTCATCGTGATCCGGTTATCTCCCGTGTCGGTAAATCTTACGCTCTTCTGTATAACTTCACTTTTACCGTTGGTGACCATGACGAGATTCTCGCCATCGAACGCGAAATATGTGCCACCGCACGACGCGCCTAATTCGTGGAGTTCGCTCGTTTCCAGCTTCTGAACAATTGGGCTTTTTGTTTCGGGTGTGCAGCTAGCAAGGCCGACGGAGCAAGCGAGCCCTATGAAAATAAACCAGAAGGTTTGCATGAACGATCTCTTCAGTGGATTTATTTTGACCCTAACGATCGAAAAGTAAGATTATACAAATTTAGATGGTATAATTTTACAAGAACACGCTTTTGGCGATCGATATCTGGTTTGCTTATTGATACTTTTCGTGAGTCTGCGACGGGAAGTGCAGAGCAGATCGTGAGCTTCATGCTAAGTGCCCTCAATGAGCTGGCGGCGGTCATTGAGTTGCACTTTGTTGCGCTCTCCAACGGTGCGATGGCAGAAATTCTTCGATCCGGCACTGCTTATGCCTGTTGACGATGGCTGTGAGCGCTTTGGTTAGATGCGTGCGTGGATCAATAGAATTGAGCCTACACGTTTCGTCGCCTTCCATTCTTTATTAGGAAAAATGCTCCCTACACCAAAAGCTGCTCTCACCCCTGATCGTCGTGTCGCCAAGTGCGGCTGGGCTTTACATTGAAGAGCTGCAAGACGCAGCCGGCAACATTTTCTGACTAGGCACTGAGGATCTAAATCGAATGCGCCGGAGCGCAAGGCACTCTCGGGAAAAGTGTGAGGCGGCTTTCATCTGGAATGCGGAAAGGCATTGGGATGTGCATACCCGCGGTTCAAAGATGTTCGGAAGCGGTTCCATTCTTGCGGATGTCGCAGCAAAACCTGATTTGCTGCGGAGATGTGCGACGAGTTTCGTTTTCAATCGAAGCGCGAGTAAGTATGCTAACGATCAGGAAATTGAACAATCTTGTGATTGCCCGATGGTGCGCTGGAGGAGTATAGACTGAATGCATGACGGTTGGTTTGTCACACGAATTCGCGCTGTTGGTTCCGGCGTCTGCTGTGGCTCGATAGATATGTTTTGACGGCAAGTGGCATGTGCTGGACGCGGCAGGCGGATCATAGGCGAGTTGCCGCCGGCAGCCTACATGGCGATTGATAAAGACGATGGATGCATGATGGAATTCTTGGCTGAGCTGTCTTCATGGGAAATCTACGCGATCGTGTGCGGGTTGCTCGGGACTGCAGGCGTCGTGCTTGGTGCACTGGCCAGGAGGAAGTTCGCCGTTGCATCGAGCTTGCTGCCGCTGATCGCAATTGCGATGACGACGCCTGTGACTGAGCGTCTGGTGATCCCTTATCTCACCCAACGCTATCCGGTTGTCTTCGCCAACAAGGATCTGCCGAAGAAAATCGATGAGCAGATCACGCTGAAAAAGATAGACCTGACGGATCGTATTTACAGCTATTTCTATGATCTTGATGTCGACGATGACTGGTTCGACGCACCTCTCGTCAAGTCAGCTCAAATCTCTGATTTGTGTAACTTTTTGCTGCCGAAATTCGATTCCGGTGAAGCGTCCCTCGCCAATTACATCTATCAGTTCAAGGGGAAGGACTATTCTTTCTCCGTTGATAGCTCCGATTGCTCGTAGCGGCTCTTCGGCTCAGCCCCGAATGAAGACTTGAAGCGCCAGTCCTGGACCTTATGAACGGTGCGTCCGGCCCATAAATTGGGCGCCTTCGCAAAGCTAGATGTCGGTCCACGTGCCGACAACGGCAATGATCATTCAAGAGATTGAAGAGTGCGTCCGGCGAAGGGTGTCAGATCCCTTGCGCCGGACGCTGCGGTAACGACGCGGAGGCGACCGCTACCGCCGTCTCCGTCGCAGTGCGGGCGCCGGTGACAGGTTGGATGTTCCGGAACAATCGATCCCGGTTCATTCCTAGCCGCTTATACGTAGACCGCTGCCGAATAGTTTCATCGCCTCTCAAATATTCTGGAGGAG
Source organism: Rhizobium sp. ASV20 (assembly GCF_016429015.1). Classification (GTDB taxonomy): domain Bacteria; phylum Pseudomonadota; class Alphaproteobacteria; order Rhizobiales; family Rhizobiaceae; genus Rhizobium. The sequence goes on along the minus strand of NZ_JAELTU010000009.1, from coordinate 14,293 downwards.
GTTTCCATTTTGCAGCGTTGCGATCGAAGCCCGCGATATAGGTGCTCGGTCGATCGGGGAACCTAATTGAGCGGCCAGTGTTTCTCCTGGGACAAGAGGAGATAAAAATCGATGCGCGATCAAGCTCGCGATCCAAATCGCGAAAGAGAAAGCAAGCAGGCGCTTGCCAAGATACAACACAGTGAAGCTCGCGGACCGGCAAAACCGGAGGCCAAAGACGAGGGAAGCGCTATTGTCGCCGACCCGCGCAATAGGCTGACAGACGGCAAGGTCGATCAGTCAACCAAGGAGCTGAAGCCGAGCCGCAAATGATCTGATGCGGAAAGACACTTGTGTGCGCCTGACTGCTATTGCCCTGTTTGATGAAGCGCGTTCCGAAACGTGCGTGTAACGGAAAAGCGGGCCAACAATGTTCTATTGACCACTCTCGTTTCGCGTGCATATTTCCACCGTCTTAAGGGGGGAATATCTCGTGAAAAACATAGGGTTCGTCGTCGTTGCCGCCTCAGCTATATCTCTTGCTTCCTGCGCGATGACCGTGCCGGTTGCCGTAATTTCCGGCAAGGGCGACGTCATGCGGGGAACGTCTACGGCAGCAATGTCCGGCGGCAGCTTCCAGGTGGCGGGCAAGTTGAACGGCAAGACGGTCAAGTGTTCCGGCACATATGATGCATTCGACACCTCAGTGACGATTTCCATGCCCGTTCGATGCTCCGATGGCCGGAAGGGGTTTGTGATAGCGACGCGGCAGGCCAGTGGTATCGATGGCTCCGGTCGCGTTCGGTTGACGGATGGCACGGAGGCCGATTTCGTCTTTGGCCGCGCAGCTGCCGAATTCTAATTTGGATCGCGTTCGAAATTAACGCTGCGGCTCGTTGCCGGTCTCAGGGCAAGTTGCATCCTGGGTGATCGCAGCAACCGCGACTCATGAATGTAATGATCCGCGGGACGAGCTTGTCTCCTCGCCATCGTTGGCCGTAATGGCCATGATTGCCAGAAGCACGTAATCGCGTTTCCAACCCGATTTCAATGCGGCGCTAAGCAGGCTTTCGATGGACGGCTCAAGTGCGAAAAGACATGCCGCCAGATATTTCGCGTGCGAAGTCTCTTCAGCGGGAGGAGGGTTTATGGCTGGTTTCAAGTCGTTGCTCCGTTCACCGATTCAATCGAACGAGAGCAAACTGTAGTTTTTGCAGGTTTCCTGGGTTTTTCTCCTTTGTTGCGAAACGTTGCTTGCGCTCTTCAGGAGATTGAAGGTGTTCCGAACTCATGCCGATGGATGGTTGACGCTCATGCGCAATATCGACGCATGGTGCGAGCAAGCGCATCGGCCGAGAGATGGGGAAACTGCATGTTCACTTGCTTTGTCAAAATGATTTCAATGACAAGCGCTGAATTGCTTAAGTAAAATATTCTATGGAAAATTCGGGAGTTGTAGTCAGCTTTGCCGCCGTTTCAGCGGCAAAGCTGACCTTTGGTTGAGGCGAAGCTTACAAGGTTAAGCCTTGCCGCCGGCCTTTTTGCAGTCGCTGCGGAACTTGGCGCGAGCTTTCCCATGCAGACCCTTGGCGTCAGCCTGTGCTGAACATGCCTTGGAAACAGCGGTCTGAGCCGGTTTCATAGCCTTGGGCTTCATCGTGGTCGCTGCCTTAGGCGTGGTTGTGGCCGCAGGAGCTGTCGTCGTTGCGCTGGGTGTGGTCGTCGTGGTGCTAGGCGCCGTCGCCGTTTGCGCCATGGCGCTGACGCTGAAAAGTGCGGCAAAGGCTGCAGCCGTAAACATAGTAACGAATCGCATGGGGGGACTTCCTCCGCTAACTAGTTGGGTTAATGCACGTTGTTGGACGAACGACCGCAGCTTGAACCAATATTTTAGCAAATGCAATTCGTTCGTTAGTATGCCTCTGGATGATGATTCAGGCCCAGAAATCCCGGGTTTCCGCATAGATAGGCGCCTTCTAATTCCGTCAACTTTAAGGCAGTACGGCCAGACTCACTCGAAAAGGTGATTGGCTTTCCGCTGGTCGCAACGCTAGGAAGAAAGCGAAATGAGATAGCCGGAGTTCATCGTGTCGCTTGCCGATATTTCGATTGTTAGCGCCCTGATTGCCGGAGCGCTTTCGTTCCTCTCGCCGTGCGTATTGCCGCTCGTGCCGCCTTATCTCTGCTATATGGCCGGGATTTCCGTCGAGCAGTTTCGTGGCGGCGGCACGACCGTTGCCGCCGGGCCTAGCGTTCGCGGTAACGTCTTGATGTCGGCGCTATTCTTCACGTTGGGATTTGCTACCGTATTTGTCGCTCTCGGCGCCGGTGCTTCGTCGATAGGCCTGATGTTGCGCCAGCATCTCGATATTCTTTCGAAAATCGGCGGCCTCATCATCGTGATCATGGGGTTGAATTTCCTCGGTGTTTTCCGCATCGGGCTTTTCGCTCGCGAAGCGCGCTTCCAGGGTAACGGAAAACCGGCGACCTTGACGGGCGCGTATATCATGGGCCTTGCCTTCGCCTTTGGCTGGACGCCCTGCATCGGCCCGGTTCTTGGGGCGATCCTCGGTATTGCCGCTTCCCGCGAAACGGTCGGCGCAGGCGCAGGTCTCCTTGCTGTCTATTCTCTCGGACTTGCTATTCCCTTCTGGATCGCGGCCGGTTTTTCCGGCGCGTTCATGCGCTTTCTATCCCGCTTCCGCCGCCATCTCGGCACGGTCGAGAAGGTCATGGGGGGGCTTCTCGTACTGACCGGCCTTGCCTTCATCTTCGGATATGTCAGCGACATGGCGATCTGGTTCCAGCAGACCTTTCCAATCCTGATGAAAATCGGGTAAGCCGGGCGATATCTTTCGCCCCGCTCCAATTTCCCGACAAGATGGAACAAGTTCGATGGCTGACATTGTCGGTCTGCTGCTGCCGTTCTTCGGCCTGATCCTGATAGGTTATATCGCCGCGCGCGTAACCAAGCAGCCGGCTGACGCGCTCGGCTGGCTCAATACCTTCATCATCTATGCGGCTCTGCCGGCCTTGTTCTTCAAGCTCGTTTCGCAGACGCCGATCGAACAGCTGACGCGGGTCGATTTCATCGCCGCGGATATCGCAGCGACATATTCGATCTTTCTGCTGCTGTTTCTGATTGGGCGCTTCCTGCGGCGCAATTCGCTCGCTGACAGCACGATCCAGGCTTTTGCTGGCGCCTATGGCAATATCGGCTACATGGGGCCGGGACTTGCGCTTCTGGCGCTGGGTGAGAAGGCGGCCGTTCCTGTCGCGCTGATCGTCTGCTTTGAAAATGCGTTGCATTTCATGATTGCGCCAGCGCTGATGGCGCTGGAAGGGCAAGACAAGCGTTCCCGCTGGCGCCTCGCTGTCGATATTGCTCGAAAGGTCCTGCTGCACCCTTTCATTCTATCGACTGCGTTGGGCTTCGTCGTAGCGGCGCTATCGATCCAACAGCCGATCGCATTCGAGCGATTCGTCAATTATCTGGCCCAGGCCGCTGCCCCCTGTGCGCTGTTTGCCATGGGTGTAACGCTTGCGTTACGTCCCTTGAAGCGGGTGCCAGTCGAGATCGGCTACATCGTGCCGGCAAAGCTTATCCTGCATCCGCTCGTCGTTTATGTGGTCTTGCAGGCAGTGGGTGGTTTCGACCCCATATGGATCGAGGCAGCGATGCTGCTGGCCGCCTTGCCGACGGCGACGAACGTTTTTGTCATCGGCCAGCAATATGGTGTCTGGCAGGAGCGCGCCTCCGCCACGATCCTCATCACCACGGCCTGTTCCGTGGCGACGGTTTCTCTGGTGCTGTACCTGATAAAATCGGGCGTCTTACCGACGCAGCTTTTCCCGTAGCTTCGAAGAGAAATTGCCAAGGGCGCCCCCCGGTTCGATGCCTTCGCGCATGACCAGGTTGCGAAGGGGAGCGAGCGCGGAAAGCACATGCAGCCCGGCGGCACGCAACATCTGCACCGGCAGGAAATCTGAAAGAAGCGAACGATTAAGGAGATCGACGCTTGTCGTGCGGCTGATGACGTCGGCGCGGCGTCGGCGGTCGAAGATGTCGCCGGCCGAGGCGGGGATCGGCTGATCCGGGCGACTGCACAGGATGTCCGACAACGCCAATATATCGCGCAGGCTCAGATTGAGCCCCTGCGCCCCGATCGGCGGAAAGACATGGGCGGCTTCGCCGATCAGCGCGGCGCGGCCCTTGCCGAAGCGATGAGCCGTCATGCCGGAGAGCGGCCATACCTGAACATTATCTTCGATCATCACCTGGCCGAGCATCGATTGCATGCGTTCCTCGACCAGCCCGCCAAGTTCTTCCAGCGATTTATCGGCATTGGCTGCCGCTTCCGCTGGCTTCTGTACCCAGACGAGGCTGGAGCGGTTGCCGGGCAGGGGCACTTGCGTGAAGGGACCGCTCTCGGTGTGGAATTCCGTCGATATGTTCTGATGCGGTAAGGAATGCGCGAAGTTCAGAACCATGGCCGATTGCGGATAGGACCAGCCCTTGACCTTGATACCCAGGGTTTCCCGGACCATCGAGTTACGCCCGTCGCTGCCGACGACGAAGGCGGCCTCAATAGATTGACCGTTATCGAGGGCAATCGTAACGCCGTCGTCGCGGAAGGTGATTTCCGAGGCTGTGGCTTCGATGTGAGCGATGTTGCCCTCTGCTGCGATGGCCCTGCTAAGGGTGTCGAGCAGCACGGCATTCGGAATGTTGTAGCCGAAGGCTTCCAGCCCGATTTCGGACGAACGGAACGAGACGGTCGGTGCCCGTAATAGCCTGGAGGTACCGTCGATGATCCGCATCGTGGTCAGCGCTGCCGTCGAAGGTACGATCTTGTCCCAAAGCGTAAGGCGCTCGAGAAAGCGGATCGATTGGTCCATCAGCGCCGTCGTCCGCTTGTCGGCTCTGTTGTGAGGCGCCGCCACCAGCGCAACGGATCGCCCGCCGCGCGCGAGCGCAAAGGCTGCGATCATGCCGGCCAGGCCACCGCCGATGACGGCTACTTCAATCTGCTTCATTTTCGATGCCTCAATTGCCTACAATTCTGAAAATAAACACTTAGCCTGTTGAAATCCATGGGATGAAACACCGCAGCGGGTGAAAATGACAGGAAGTCGCGCTAGCGTGCAGCGATGAACGCTTTTGCGCTGGCGGTATAGACCAAAGGATGCATATTAGCAGGAAAAACCGCTTGCCGGGGCAGGCGCATAAACCGACGAGTCGTGGGGCGGATGAAAATCTTCAATTACAAGCGGGTGCCTTATGCGGAGATGCGTGCATTCTCCGTTCATATCCTGACGGCCTCCGGGTCTTTTCTTGCCTTTCTCGGTGTGGTCGCAGCCTCGGAGCATCGCTTCGTCGATATGTTCTGGTGGCTTGGTCTGGCGTTGCTGGTCGATGGCATCGACGGGCCGATCGCCCGCAAGGTCCGGGTCAAGGAAGTGCTTCCGAATTGGTCCGGCGACACGCTGGACAACATCATCGATTATGTGACCTACGTGCTGCTGCCGGCTTTCGCGCTTTATGAAAGCGGCATGATCGGCGAGCCCTTGTCGTTTGTCGCAGCCGGCATGATCGTGGTTTCGAGTGCCATTTACTATGCCGATATGGGCATGAAGACCGATGAGTATTTCTTTTCCGGTTTCCCGGTCGTCTGGAACATGGTGATATTCACGCTCTTCGTCATCGATGCCAGTGCGACGACCGCCATGGTTCTGGTTGGCGTTTCCGTTGTCCTGACCTTCCTGCCGATCAACTTCCTGCATCCGGTGCGCGTCAAGCGCCTGCGGCCGCTCAATCTCGGCATATTCCTGTTCTGGTCGGCGCTCGGTATCTACTCGCTGCTGATGAATTTCGTGATGCCGCAATGGGCTGTTGTCCTCTTCATTCTCAGCGGTATCTATCTTTATTGCATCGGCGCCGTTCTGCAGTTTTTCCCGTCCCTCGGGCGCCAGTAGGATTGCTTGCCATGAAGAAGACCAAGGTCATTCGCATTCACGAAAACGGCGGTCCTGAAGTCATGAAGCTCGAGGAGGTGGATCTGCCATCTCCCGGTGCCGGCGAGGTGCAGATCCGTCATGCCGCGATCGGCCTGAATTTCATCGACGTCTATTTTCGTTCAGGCCTCTACAAGGCGCCGCAATTTCCGCTCGCGCTCGGCAAGGAAGCCGCAGGAACGATCACGGAAGTAGGCCCCGGCGTTTCCGATTTTGCCGTCGGTGATCGCGTCGCCTATGTCGGCAGCGATGGCGCTTATAGTATCGAGCGCAACATCGAGGCGCGCCATCTGGTCAAGGTGCCTGACGATATCCCGCTCGAAACTGCGGCATCGATGATGCTGAAGGGCATGACGGCCGAATATCTGCTGAACCGCACCTTCAGGGTCGGCCCGGGAACGACATTGCTGTTTCACGCAGCCGCCGGCGGCGTCGGCCTGATCGCCGGTCAATGGGCCAAGGCGCTGGGTGCGAGTACCGTCATCGGCACAGCCGGTTCCGCGGAAAAGGTCGAACTGGCTCTGAAACATGGCTATGACCATGTCATCGATTATAGCAGGGAGAGCTTCGCAGACCGCGTTCGGGAAATCACCGGCGGCAAGGGTGTCGATGTCGTCTACGATTCGGTCGGCAAGGACACGTTCCCGCATTCGCTCGATTGCCTGAAGCCGCGCGGCATGTGGGTGACTTTCGGCCAGTCCTCTGGCCCAATCGAGAATTTCAACCTCGCCATCCTCAATCAGAAAGGCTCTCTTTTCACGACGCGCCCAAGTCTTTTCGCTTATGTGGGTACGCCTGAGGAGTTGAGAGCCAGTGCAGGGGCATTATTTGCTGTTGTGCAAAGCAATAAAGTGCGTATCAATATTCATCAGACTTATCCGTTGAGCGATGCGGGGCGCGCGCACGCGGATCTGGAAGCCAGAAAAACGAGTGGAACTACACTACTGATCCCATAGATCCGTAAAGGGCAGGACGGTGGGAAGGAAATGAGGGGAACGTGTCGTCATCCGATGTACCGGCAAACGGTGCACTATTGTCGGTTCGCAAGCTGACGAAGCTATTTGGTAGTTTTGCCGCCTGCAATGAAATCGATCTTGAAATTCAACCGGGCGAAATTCATGCGCTGCTTGGCGAGAACGGCGCCGGTAAATCCACGCTCGTGAAGATGCTTTTCGGCGTGCTGGAGCCAACGCAAGGTGAAATCGTGTGGCAGGGGAAACCCGCCGCGATCGACTCTCCCGGCACGGCGCGCAAGCTCGGCATCGGTATGGTTTTCCAGCACTTCTCGCTTTTCGAAGCGCTGACTGTGGCTGAAAATATCGCTCTGTCGCTCGACGGCAAGATCCCGATAGCAAAGATATCGGAGGAAGCCGCAAGGCTGTCGCGCGCCTATGGCCTGCCTCTCGATCCGAATGCGCATGTTGCCGATCTTTCGGTCGGCGAGCGCCAGCGCATCGAAATCGTTCGTGCACTGCTGCAAAATCCTAAGCTCATCATTCTCGACGAGCCGACTTCCGTGCTGACGCCGCAGGAAGCCGACCGGATGTTCGAAACCTTGTTCCAGTTGCGGGACGAGGGGCGTTCGGTGCTTTACATCAGTCACCGTCTTGAGGAGGTGCAGCGCATCTGTTCGCGCGCCACCGTCCTTCGCCATGGCAAGGTGACCGGCGCCTGTGACCCGCGCCAGGAAACAACCGGTTCCTTGGCGCGAATGATGGTGGGCAGCGATGTTGCCAGCGTGAAGCATGAAGGTCTTGGCAAGGCGGGCGATATTCAGCTGGAAGTCGCAGACCTGTCGGCCCCGGCACGCACCCCCTTTGCCATGTCGCTGAAGGACATTTCACTGCGCGTTCGTGCCGGTGAAGTTCTCGCGATCGCTGGAGTTGCCGGCAACGGTCAGGGCGAGTTGTTCGATGTCATTTCCGGCGAATACACGGTGCCATCCGACAATCTGATCCGCGTGCGCGGCAAGCCCGTTGGCACCAAAGGGATCAACGCGCGACGGCTGCTCGGTGCCGGCTTCGTGCCTGAAGAGCGCCATGGCCATGCTGCCGTTCCCGCTTTGAAGCTGTCGGACAATCTCGTGCTCGCCCGCAATCAATCGGATCGCAAGACCTTTTTAAGTGGCGGTTTTCTCAACATTATCCGTCATGGTACCGTCAAGCAGGCGGCCAAGCGGATCTGTCAGGCGATGGACGTTCGCAAGAGCGGTGAGGATCCGGCCGCGGGCGCGCTTTCCGGCGGCAACCTGCAGAAATTTATCGTCGGCCGCGAGTTGGACAGGCAACCCAGCGTACTTGTCGTCAACCAGCCCACTTGGGGCGTCGACGCGGGTGCCGCCAGCCGCATCAGGCAGGCGTTGGTCGATCTCGCCCGTGACGGCTCGGCAGTGCTCGTCATCAGCCAGGATCTCGACGAAATATTTGAGGTCGCGACCGACATTGCCGTCATTTCGGAAGGCCGCTTGTCCCAGTCCTATCCCGCCAGCGAGCTTACGCGCGAAAAGATCGGCCTGCTGATGGGTGGTCTGCATGAATCCAAGACCCATTCGGAGCCCGCGCATGCGCATTGAACTCGAAAAGCGCCCGCAGGTTTCCAAACTGTTCGGTATCTTGTCGCCGCTGCTGGCCCTCGCTTTGGCGTTGATTGCCGGCACGATCATGTTTGCAGTCATGGGCAAGGATCCGGTCGAGGCTTTGGATGCCTTCTTCGTCGAGCCTTTGCTGGAAGTCTGGTCGCTGCACGAGCTGGCAATCAAAGCCGGTCCGTTGATCCTGATCGCCGTCGGTCTGTGCGTCTGCTACCGTTCCAACAACTGGAATATCGGTGCGGAAGGCCAGTTCACCATGGGGGCGGTCGCTGGATCCTTCATCCCGATCATCTTCACCGATTGGCACTCGCCGATGGTGCTGCCGCTGATGTTGGTTGCCGGAGCGATCGGCGGTGCGCTCTATGCCGCCATTCCGGCTTTGCTGAAGGCGCATTTCAATACCAACGAGATCCTGACGAGCCTGATGCTGGTCTATATCGCGCAGCTTTTCCTTGATTGGCTGTCGCGCGGGCCTTGGCGCGACCCTCAAGGTCATAACTTCCCGCAAAGCATCGATTTTCCGCCTGAAGCAGTGCTGCCGGCGATATGGGAAGATTCCGGTCGTGCCCATTGGGGTATCGTCTTCGCGGTCGTTGCGGCCATCCTGACCTGGTTCCTGATGAAATACACACTGAAGGGATTCGAGATCACCGTTCTCGGCCAGTCGGCGCGGGCAGGGCGGTTTGCCGGCTTTTCCTCTCGGAAAATGGTCTGGTTCGCCTTCCTCTTTTCCGGCGCGCTGGCGGGTCTTGCCGGGATATCGGAAGTTTCCGGCTCGATCGGCCATTTGCAGCCTGCGATCTCGCCGGGCTATGGCTTCACGGCTATCATCGTCGCCTTCCTCGCACGCCTCAACCCGGTCGGAGCGGTCCTCTCCGGGCTGGTTTTGGCATTGACCTATCTCGGTGGTGAAGCGGCGCAGCTGTCTCCGGGCATTTCAGCCAAGGCAGCCAGCGTCTTCCAGGGGCTGCTGCTGTTTTTCGTGCTCTCCTGCGACACGCTGATCTATTACAAGATCCGTCTGGTCTGGTCGCGGGTTCGGGGAGGTGTTGCATGAGCGTCTTTGAAGCAATCCTCCTGACTATCATCACGGCATCGACTCCCCTCGTCATCGCGGGTCTTGGCGAATTGGTGGTGGAGCGATCAGGCGTGCTCAATCTCGGCGTCGAAGGCATGATGATCATCGGTGCCGTTGCCGCGTTCGTCGGCGCACAGATGAGCGGATCGCCCTATGTTGGCCTCGTCACGGGTATCGTTGCAGGCGCATTGTTCTCGCTGCTGTTCGGCTTTCTGACACTGACGCTGGTCACCAATCAGGTTGCGACCGGCCTGGCACTTACCATCCTCGGTCTCGGTCTTTCCGGCATGATCGGCGAGGGCTATGTCAGCGTGCCCGGTGTGCAGCTTCGGGAGATCGTTTTTCCGTTCCTGTCTCAGATCCCGTTCTTCGGGCCGGTACTCTTCAAGCAGGATCTGACCTTCTATCTCTCCATTGCGCTGCTCATCGGCGTCAACTGGTTCCTGTTCCGCAGCCGAGCCGGCCTGAAGCTTCGCGCTGTTGGCGATAGCCATGGCTCGGCCCATGCGCTTGGTATCGATGTCATCCGCACGCGTTACCTCGCCGTCATGTTCGGCGGCGCCTGTGCAGGATTGGCTGGAGCACAACTGTCTCTGGTCTACACGCCGCAATGGGTCGAGAACATGTCTGCCGGCCGCGGCTGGGTGACGCTGGCACTCGTGGTCTTTGCATCCTGGCGGCCAATGCGCGTCATGGCCGGTGGGTATCTGTTCGGTGCCGTGACGATCCTGCAGTTCCATGCGCAGGGCTTCGGCGTCGGTATTCCCTCGCAATTTCTGTCGATGCTGCCCTATGCCGCGACTATTGTGGTTCTCGTCATCATCTCTCAAAATCGCCGAGCGACCTTGATCAACACGCCGGCGTCGCTCGGCAAGGCCTTCGTTCCGGAACGGTAATGGCAATAGCCGGACGGATTTTACTAAACCATGTCAAACCAACAGGGGTAACCATGAAGAAACTAGCACTCGCACTCTCCACGACAGCTGCTGCCATCGTTGGTTTCGCCGCCGCCGCCGAAGCGGCGCCGACCAAGGTCTGCTTCGTCTATGTCGGCTCGCACACGGACGGCGGTTACTCGCAGGCGCATGACCTTGGCCGCCAGCAGATCCAGAAGGAGTTCGGCGACAAGATCGAGACGCCGTATCTCGAAAACGTTCCGGAAGGTCCGGATGCCGAGCGCGCCATCGAGCGTCTCGCCCGCTCTGGCTGCTCGCTGATCTTCTCCACCTCGTTCGGCTTCATGGATGCGACCGTCAAGGTTGCCGCCAAGTTCCCGAAGGTGAAGTTCGAACATGCGACAGGCTTCAAGAGCGGTCCGAACCTCGCGACCTACAACTCGCGCTTCTACGAAGGCCGCTACATCCTGGGTCAGATCGCCGCCAAGACGTCCAAGAATCATGGCGCTGCCTACATCGCGTCCTTCCCGATTCCGGAAGTCGTCATGGGTATCAACTCCTTCGAGCAGGGTGCTCGCTCCATCGATCCAAGCTTCAAGCTCAAGGTTGTCTGGGTCAACACCTGGTTCGACCCCGGCAAGGAAGCAGACGCAGCCAAGGCCATGGTCGATCAGGGTGTCGACATCCTGACACAGCACACCGACACGACCGCGCCGATGCAGGTAGCGCAGGAGCGCGGCATTCACGCTTTCGGCCAGGCGTCCGACATGATCAAGGCAGGCCCGAAGGCGCAGCTGACGGCGATCGTCGATACCTGGGGCAACTACTACTCCAAGCGCGTTCACGCATTGCTCGACGGCAAGTGGAAGTCCGAGCAGAGCTGGGATGGTCTCAAGGACGGCATCCTGGAAATGGCGCCCTATACGAACATGCCTGACGACGTGAAGAAGATGGCTGAGGAAACCGAAGCCAAGATCAAGTCGGGTGAGATCGCGCCCTTCACGGGCCCGATCAACAAGCAGGACGGTACGCCTTGGTTGAAGGCTGGCGAGAAGGCCGATGACGGCACGCTGCTCGGCATGAACTTCTACATCGAAGGCGTTGACGACAAGCTGCCTGCATCGAAGTAAGCATTTCGATATGCTGGGTTGAAGAAGGGGCGTTTTCGACGCCCCTTTTTTTGTTAAGTCGCATGAATAAATGATTGTTTACAAAGATATTACTGTATGATTTTTGCCTTCTGCCTTGGTGATGGTTTGGGGCATGGATGGAGCGGTGTTTCTCGGTGGCGCGAGTGAGCCGCGGCAGTACATCGGTTTGTCTCAGCCTAAAGCCAAAATTTGGGTGTGTCGTTGCTGGTCTATTCGGAAACGTTTTTTCCATTTATACATCAGCAGGATACCAGATTGCCACGATAGCGCGGAACTCGCTGCTGTGGTCATGGGAGGAACGCCGCTTGCAGGAGGAGCGGGGTTCAATGGAGGAGCATTCTTTGGGATTTTCAGCCAAGGTTTGCAAGGGAACCGTATGGGAGCGATTGCAATTTTTTCCGGCTTTCAGATGAGTGCGCGGACCAGTTTGGCGTTATCAGCAGCTATTCCAAATGCAGACCGCTTTTTGATTGCTCTCCCGTTTCACTCGACATTAGGCCAGAGAAAAGGACAGTGCGCTTGAGCGGACGATTGCTTGACAACCGAAGATCCGGCGGAAAGTCGCGGACGAGCCATGCGCAAGTGGTCGACGAGCTTGGCAAGGCGATTGTGGCGGGCGCGTTTCCGATCGGCAGTATTCTTCCGGGAGATAGCGAGCTTCTGCAGCGCTTCAAAGTGTCGCGTACCATTCTGCGTGAGAGCATGAAGACCCTGGCTGCCAAGGGCATGGTCGTGCCGCGCGCGCGTGTCGGCACCCGCGTTACAGAAAAAATCCACTGGAACATGTTCGACAATGAAGTGCTGAGCTGGCATTTCGAAAGCGGCGTCGATCAGGAGTTTCTCCTGCATCTCTACGACATACGCATGGCGTTCGAGCCATTCGCTGCGGGCCTTGTTGCGGAACGGGCGAGCCAGGAGGACATCGATGTGTTGCGCGGCCTTGCGGCAGCTCTTGCGGACCCGGAACATACGTCTGACAGTCTAGCCGTTGCCGACCTGCATTTTCACCTCGCCATTACCGAGGCCTCGCAGAATCCGTTCATGCGATCGCTGGGGGGGCTTATCGAGGCGGCGCTGGTTGGCATGTTCCGCATGAGCGCGCCTCCTGCCAGCAATGGTTTCAGCAATATCGCGGAAACTCACACGGCCATTGTCGATGCTATTGCGGCGCGGGATAGCGCCGCGGCTCGCAAGGCTATGGAATTCGTGATCATCGATGGGAAGCAGCACATCCTCGAAGCCTTCGCTACACTGGCCGAAACGTGAGAGCTGTCTCCAATTTCTCCGTAGTGCCCCGCGTGAACAGTTGCTATGAGAGGCTTGCGACCAGCGATGGGCCGCGCATGACCGTGTATCTCGGAGCTTGAAATGGAACGTACCTGTCTCGCTATCATCCTTGCCGCCGGCGACAGCACCCGCATGAAGTCGTCGATGTCGAAGGTGCTGCATCCGATTGCGAGCCGGCCGATGATCGCTCACGTCATGGATGCGATAGCCAAAACCGATATTTCGGCGGCGGCGCTAGTCGTTGGGCGTAATGCTGATGAGGTCAGTGCTGCGGCATCGATTGGCGGCATCGCGGTCGAATCATATCTGCAGAAGGAGCGCTTGGGGACCGGCCATGCCGTTCTGGCCGCGCGCGAAGCGATTGCCCGGGGATATGACGATATTCTCGTTGCCTATGGCGATGTGCCGCTGCTGACCGACACTCCACTTCGCGCCGCCCGGCAGGGCCTAGCTGATGGTAACGACGTCGTCGTCATCGGCTTTCACACCGACAATCCGAATGCATACGGCCGGCTGCTGGTTAAGGACGGCGAATTGATCGCGATTCGCGAGGCGAAGGATGCGACCGATGCCGAGCTGGCGATTACCTGGTGCAATAGCGGCCTGATGGCGATCAATGGCCGCAAGGCGCTGGACCTGCTCGATCGCATCGGCAACAGCAATGCCAAGGGTGAATATTACCTGACCGATCTCGTCGAAATCGCGCGTTCGCTCGGCGGCCGTGCCGTGGCGGTCGATGCGCCGGAAGTCGAGATGACCGGTTGCAACAATCGCGCCGAGCTCGCCTTCATCGAGCGCCTTTGGCAGGAGCGCCGGCGTCACGAGCTGATGCTCTCGGGTGTCACCATGATTGCGCCGGAGACCGTGTTCCTGGCCTACGACACCGTCATCGGGCAGGATGCACTGATCGAGCCGAATGTCGTATTCGGTCCGGGTGCCGTCATTGATGGCGGAGCGATTATTCATGCCTTCTCGCATATCGAGGGCGCACATGTCAGCGCTGGAGCCACGGTTGGGCCGTATGCGCGCCTGCGCCCCGGGGCCGATCTCGCCGCGGGCGCCAAGGTCGGCAATTTCTGCGAAGTCAAGAACGGCAAGATCGCCGAGGGTGCCAAGGTCAATCATCTAGCCTATATCGGCGACGCGACGATCGGCGCCGACAGCAACATCGGCGCTGGCACGATCACCTGCAATTATGATGGGGTCAACAAGCACGAGACTCATATCGGCGCGAATGCATTCGTCGGATCCAATTCATCGCTTGTGGCGCCCATTCGTATCGGCGATGGCGCTTATA
>NZ_JAELTU010000099.1 GCF_016429015.1 Rhizobium sp. ASV20 | reverse complement strand
GGCACTAGCGGTGGGTACCGGTACAAACTGGCTCCAAAACTCGGATACTTCTGCGGGCCTAACCGGCTGGGCGATCACTAGGTTTGGCGGTTCCTCAGCCTATGACCTGTCTCGCCGGACCGATGGATATGCGCCTCCGGGTGGTGCATTCGAGCTGCATATGAACACCAATCCGGACACGACCTCATATGCGGATATGACTCCGATCGATCCAAGCACTGGCGGGCAGCTCAAATTCGCCGTGAAGGCGGGGAATTGGTACGAGTTTTCTGGTTACTATTATGGCCTCCATACGAAGGGTGCGAGCTTCTTCACCTGTTGGATTGACGGCGCTGGAAATGTCGTTTCCTTCACCGCCAACAACGGATCGTGGTTATTGCCACAGGACGGATATCCAAACGGAAACTTGGCCTCCTATCGGCAGGTCTTTACGTTAGCTCAGGCCCCAGCAGGTGCAGTCACCGCGATACCGTTCGTTCGAAATGAGGGCGTGGCGACCGGGTTTACAGATGGATATGTGTGGGTGACGCGCCTCTTCTTCGGCGAAGCCACCCAATATCAGACCACAGCATCACCCTGGTCGCCTGCCGGCATAACCATGGTGCAGGGCGGCAACATCGTCACTGGTGCTGTGTCGGCCGACAAGATCGCGACTAACGCCATAACCGCTGGCAAGATCGCTGCCGGCGCTGTTACGGCGGGAACGATTGCTGCTGGCGCAGTCACCGCTGCTACGATCGCTGCCGGCTCTATCACTGGCGACAAGATCGCGGCCAACACCATCGGTGCGAACCAAATCGCGGCGGGCGCGATCACTGCCAAGCAGCTTGTGCTAACCGACTTCAGCAATATGGCAGACAATGGTTGGCAGACTGGTTTGTTGGACGGATGGGTAATCCAATCCGGTCAGGACTTTTACTACGACGGCAGCAATTTTGATGGAGCCGGATGGGTGCTGAAGTCGCTTGGCCGCGACTGCGCAAGATCGAACTACATCGCGGTGAGTGCGGGCGAGGTCTATGCGTTTGACGTGTGGGTCTACAACACCGATGCCGCCATCGCCAGCATCGTCGCCGCAATTCTCACGCCGTCAAGTGTTTGGGGCGGCCAAATTGTGCCCGGAGCCTCGACAACCGTCAAAAACCAATGGGTTCGTCTGCAGGGGCGTTTCACGATCCCAAGCGGCTACACCAGGCTCGCCATTGATTTGATGGTCGATAAGACAGCCGGCACCGGGAGTTCCTGCTACTGGTCGAAGCCGGTCATGCGCCGCGCTGTGTCAGCAGAACTGATTGTAGACGGTGCCATCACCGCCAACAAAATGTCGGTCAATAGCCTCGATGCCATTTCGGCGAACCTCGGGGCGGTAAACATCAGCCGCGCGATCATCGGTGACTTGCAGGTCGGGACAAGCAACATTGCGCCGGGCGCGGTTACGAACGTGAACAACGATGTCCTAGGGCAAGCGGGCATTAACTCTGGATCCGGTGCTATCCCGATTACGGGCATCACGGCCGAGCACGGTACCGGTTCTCCACGCGTTCTCGTCCTAACGTCCTTCTCCATGAGCAACAACGGCGCGACGCCGGCCGGCGCGATGACGGAAGTTCAAGTTTACGTCTGGGATAGCCTCAACAATACTTATACCGCGACTATGCCTTTGTCGTTTTACAAATACGGCACCTTCGCGCACGCTTTTACGTTCACGCCGCCCGCCTGGGTTAGCTCTACGCAGTTTCGCTTCGACGTGAAGCCGCTTGTCCTTCAAGGGAGCCAAGCTCCGCTCCTCCTCGTCAACAATCGCACCATCAATGCTCTCACCCTGAGGCGTTAGAACACTACGAAAGGACTGCCATGTATCGCATTGACAGCATGTATGAACCGATGGTTGAGGCGCTGCTTGCCGCTCGATCGGAGAACAAGGCCGATCGCTGGATGGCTTCCGTGGCCTTCTGGCTTGGTCGGCAGCAGATCTATAACGTCGCGGATTTCTGGCTTGGGCTTGCCGCGAAGATCACCTCCGGACTGGATGCCGCCGACAAGGAAGCGATCCTTGATCAGCTGAACAACAAGGAAGCTGCCCTGGTCGCTTCGGCCGCCGATTGGCCTGAGACGCCGGCAAGCCTGCTGGCGATCGTCGCCGGCTGGTCTCCGGAGCCGCCTCCGGTCGATCTCTATGCCTATGCCGCCTCCAAGCGCTTCGCCGTCGAAACGGGTGGCATCGTGCTCAACGGCATGCAGGTCATGACGGATCGCGCCAGCCAGTCGCTGATTACCGGAGCCTACAATTACGTGCAGGCGAACCCCGACGTGCTGGTGAAGTTCAAGACGGCGGCCGGCTTCGTGGAGTTGACCGTCACGCAGATGACGGCGATCGCCAACGCGGTCGGCGCACATGTGCAGGCGAGCTTTGCGGCTGAAGGCGCTGTCAATGCCGCAATCGTCGCCGGCACCATCACGACGAAGGCGGAAGTTGACGCCTTCGCATGGCCTTCCGGCGGCTCTGTAGCGCTTGCAGCTTAAGGAGCTTTGAATGTCGACCTTTGTGAAGTCTCTCAAGAAGCAAATAGAGCTGCTGCAAGGTGAAGTTGAGCTCCATGCCAATGCCGTCGATAGTCTTGCAGGCGAGTTGGCGAATGCGAGGACGCAGTTGGCAGCGTATGACAAATCCAACGGAGATAATGTCTCGCAAACGGTTGAGGCCGAGATTGAGCCAATTGACGAAGCTCGCGCGAACATCACCGGAGCTCCGTCGCAGTCTGCTGTGTGATTGCGGGCGCGGTCGGCGCAGTTATCATTAGCAAGATCGCGCTGGCCAATTTGGTTTTGAAATGAAAATCAAAACAGCAAATGAAGTATAGTAAGCGCTCGTATCGTAGGTTGTTGTTTTCATAGCTTCCCCACGGCGAGCGGCCTCGCTATCGCTGGGTCGCGTTGGGTCCAGTTTTAGCTTTAGGCCTATCCGATGAGGGCGACTGAGAGATGGGCTGCTGGCGACAAGGTTGTCAGCATGTCTGAGTGGAAAACACTAAATGAGGCCTATGCTGGGGGCACCTATCATGCACAGGCTGCGACAGAGCAGATCAATCGATCATCGATTTGCATGGGATGTGAATGGGACGCGATATCTTCACATCGAGTAAGACACAGCTGCTCCAGCGCGTCCCATAGTGGCGTCAGATCGGTCGCAATACTCGCCCTGCCTGTTGACTCCATCGGTCCCAGCTATTGTGGCCCTTGGTGCGGATTCATAGCGGCCGGGCAGTCCGTTAGTGCCCGCCAGAGCGCGATATATCCATGATCTCGTAACGAGGCGATGAGCCACACGCCTGGCACTCCGCCCTAGCCATGGGCAACGCAAGTCAACCCGCTGGCTTACCAACTTCGTCAATCAGCAAACCTCTCGCTTGTTTGCCGTCCGAGATACATCGGAGCTCCAGGCAAGAGGATACGAACTTCAACAGCGCCTCAATTCCAGTGCAATCCGCCAAGCAAGATCACTGCGGGGACGGCAAGCGCCGTAGTTGTGATTAGCGCGGAAACACCAATCTTAAGCGCCTTCATGCGTCGCGTCCTGACGCCACTCCAGTCATAACTCAAACTTACTAACTCCCGAGAATCATTGAGAATTGCCAAACTAGGTCCGCTTTGTCCTCGAGCAAGGTCTCTGCGGGTCTCATCCACAGAGGAAACCATCATGGATCACGCGAAGTTCTTCGCGGCGGTGCGTGCACCGCTATTTGGTGGCCAGCTGTCGACACATCAGGTCAACGGCATGGAAGCCATTCTGACAGCGTGGCAGGCTCAGCCTTTCGACAGTCGTTGGCTCGCCTATATGCTGGCTACGGCTTATCACGAGACTAACAATACGATGTGCGCCATCTCGGAAAACCTCAATTACTCGGCATCGGGCTTACTGGCGACTTTTCGCAAATATTTTACGGCAAAGCAGGCGGCTGACTATGCCCGACAGCCGCAGAGAATTGCCAACCGAGCCTACGCGAACCGCATGGGCAACCGCAGCGAGGCAAGTGGCGACGGGTGGCGCTATCGCGGGCGCGGTTTGGTTCAGATCACTGGATACGACAATTATCTCAAGTATGGCATTGCCGACGATCCGGAGCGCGCGCTTGATCCTCCCAAAGCCATCCAGATTCTTTTGGATGGCATGATCAATGGCCTTTTCACCGGCGCGAAGCTCGGCGATTATTTTAGTGCCACGGCAACTGATTGGATTGGTGCCCGTAAAATCATCAACGGTACGGATCGCGCAGTGGAAATTGCCGGCTACGCGAAGAAGTTCGCAGCTGCCCTTGAAGCCGCACGTTAATCGGCTCGGAAGGTAAAAGAGCCGCATCGCCGATCGTGTCGTCCCAATGAGATCATTCGCTGAATGCTGCATGCTTTGCGCATTCTCCGAGGTGATTGCAGGTTGGATCAAAGCCCTTGGTGCGACCTTTGTTTGAAAATTCCCCCATTCCCAAGAGGAAACAATGATCAATACAAATATGCTACATAATATTCTGAATATTCTGATCAGCTTGTCGGCATTGGGCGTTGCCATTCTCCTGGCGGCGGGCTGTACGCAGCTAGCTGATGGCTCTTTGGAATGTGCTCAGTCCTTCGTCGCTCCCGGCTACACCGCGGCAGCAATTGCTGCTCTGAGTGCGCTGAAGATTGCCGTCAACATCATGCGAGACGGTGTTGCCGGATTGATAAAACCTCAGCCGCCCGTCGGCAAATGAGGCAGACTTCCTGTCGATGCCTTGGATGACGAGGTATCAGATTTCCAGAACACCAACATTTAATCAGTAGAGAAGAGCAATGGCGATTCACGAATTTCTGGATGCATTGGGCATCAAATCCGGGGTCGTCATTGCCGGTCTCTCTGGTGGGATTCTACGAGGCCTTTCGAGGCGTCGATATACGACGCGGGAGATCGTGGCATCACCGATTTGCGGAGCGTTGGCTGCGACTTACATGACTGAGCCAGCACTTTTCTACCTGCGCGCCATCAATTGGCCGTTGCCCCAGGAGCAGGTTGCGGCGATGAACGCGACGGCCTTTGTCGTTGGTATGTGTGCCATGTGGATTGCGGATCTGGTTTTCGATGCCATTTCGCGCTGGGTCAAAGGTGGGCGTGAGATCAGGTAGCTTCCGCTCGCTCATAACCGTTATTTACTCGAGATTGCTGCGCGTTGGCGATTCAGAGCGGCAGTTTTAGCGATTCCGGTTGCTGGCGCTCGCGGTTTGTCTAGTTTTGTCCCTGCCTGTGTGGAGTGACGACATGGAGAGGGAGACAAAAATGACTACAGCCGCTGATTTAGCGCATCGCTTTGCTATTTCGACCTGGTCTTTACACCGCGCGCTGGGCGGTACTTATCCCTATAGGCCCTCCGATCCCATGTCGTGCACTCGTCAATCTACGTACGGTGCGGGAACCATCAAGTTGATTGATCTGCCGCGGCAATGCGCGGAGCACGGTATATTCCGGCTTGAGATCTGTTCCTTTCATTTGCCAAGCCTCGAACCTGACTACATCGCCCAGTTTCGCCGCGCCGCTGAGTTGGCCGGTGTGAAGGTTCAGACGTTGCTGATCGAGGATGGAGATCTCAGCGATCCCGAAACCGCTCTGCGTGATGCTGAATGGATGGCTGGTTGGGCTGGTATTGCCGCTTCTCTCGGAGCCGAGAATATGCGGGTGATTGCCGGCAAGGCTCTACCGACTAATGCCGCTCTGGCCATGGCCGAACAGTATTTGGGAAAACTTGCAGAAATCACATCGTTGGCGGGCGTACGTCTGGTGATCGAAAACTGGTTCGATCTCTTGCCGGGACCAGTGGAAGTCAACCGTGTTCTGGACAACCTGGGCGGAAAGGTTGGTCTCAACGGTGATTTTGGAAATTGGCAAGGTACTGGTAAATACGAAGACCTCGCTAAAATCATGGGACGGGCCGAGCTATGCCATGCCAAGGGGCACTATTCCAGTGCTGGTCTTGACGTTGAGGACTACGTTCGCTGCGTTTTGCTTTCCGATGCAGCGGGTTATCGCGGTCCATTCACGCTGATCTATGACTCGCCGTATTATGACGATGAGTGGGTCGGGATCCTCGAGGAGCGTGCATGCATCGCAGAGGCTTTGCGAGAAGCGGCGGTGAAATGAGTGTGAGAGCCCGAAGACCGCCAGCATTGATTGCCAAAACGACCCAAGAATAGCTTGTTCCTTTTGATCTAGCGAGAACGCCCTATCGGGCGGTTTCATACGTTAGCGAAATTCATGATCATGCAGAGCGCCAAGAAGCCGATCTTGTGTCTGGTAACCGGCGTCGTAAAGATTGATAGCTACGTTTGCCGCAGATAGGCCTTCTTGGCTCTGCAATCTTACGCTGCGCTCTGCGCACCACGCAAAGAGGGCGCTGGCGAGCACGTCGATATCGTCGGAGAGAAAGGGCGCGTGGATCATCACAAACATTCGCTAGACCATTCATGGTTAGGGCTTGAACCTTGGTGGGCGTTGAGAACACTGCGTTGTATTTCTAAATTTGCAATCGCGTTCGCCTGTTGGCGTTAATTTGCGCCTGAGATGATACAGCTATGCTGTCTCGTAATGCGACGCAGTTTCTTTATGATACATAACTGCAGGCTTTAGTGGCCTGAAGGCCGAAGTGGGTTCCGGAATTTGTCGCCAGACTTGTGTGCCGCAGAGAAAAGGAGGACGCCGAGCGTAAACCTCAGCGCCACCCTGCGAGACAAAACAAGCCTCGGAACGCAGCTATTATTGGTGAATTGGATGTGACGAACTAACTGCCGCCTCGATTAATTCTTCAGCGTATGAAAGCGCTGAAGCCGTATCTTCGCCATCCAGCTTCAGTTCCTTGCATTTACGATGCAGCGCCCTGCGCATTTGAGACAAAAATGCCGCATCTATATCCACTTCGCCTTCATCGAAGACGTGGATCAAAGCGGATTGAGCAACAATTTCCAAGACTGCAACGCGCCCCTCTATCTCTCCGAGAGATGGAATTGCGTTTCTCTTGACGTGATGTTTGCAATCGCGATGGGTGGTAAGCATTTCGGTGGCCTCCTTCACGAAAAGGAATAACCGACGAGACGCAAAAAAGTTCGGTCCAGTTACCAAAAAACTTAGAGCCCGCAGTGCTTTTCGAAGTTTATTCGCCGCTTGCAGATTTAGGTTGCTGGTTATTTCATTGGGCAGAGATTGGGATCGGCCAGTACGTCTGCACAATGCGGCGAGCGGCGAAAATCGTCGTAGTAAAGGGTCCAGACCGAAGTGTCGGCGGCGCGATACGGGCCGAATTTAAAATACTGATTCTTCCCAAGCCCATGATCTGCATGTCCAATACGCCCGGTAACCGTAACAATCCATTTATTGTTGGCGAATATCTCGATGTGACCTGATCCATCTGGCCCTGGTTTGCTGTATATCGCGAAATCTATCCAGCCTGATGCCGGCGTTGGCAGCTTGTTGCCGCGATTTGTTACTTTAATGGCGCTGGTACAGCCCGTGAATTCTTCACCGTCGCCTGCGGCCCAATTGCCATCGGTGGCGACCAGCGCGCGCATCTGATTGGTGTCGGGACGGAACCAGATCGGCGTTTCGCTGTCATTGCAAGCTCTGCCATCATTCCCCGCCGTTGGAGCCACATAGTTGGTTTCCACTGTGGCGAAGAGCTTGCCGTTGTTGAGACGTAGCGCCAGAAACGGGCTGAAGTCTCCCTCAGCGCTAGGCCCAATTTCTCGCTTCCATTGGGCGATGAGGTAGCGATGGTCGCCAGAGGGGATGGGGTCGGCGAATTTCACGGCAAAGCCGTACCAAACTCCCTGATCGTAAGGGACGCGGTATTTTGTGCGCTCCCAGATTTCTGCTCTTTCGCTGCAGTTTGCCTTGCCCGGAGGGCAGAACGGTTTGACGCTGAGCTTCAAGGCTCCAGTTCCCGAGCGCTTCACATCAGATTGAAATTCTATGGATCCCGCTTTCTGCTCAAAGTTCTCGCGATAGTAGAGGTGACCAGATGGTGCAAAATCCTTGCCATCAAACCCGTCGCGCAGAACCATTTGTGCAGGATCTTCAGCCAGGGCCGGTGCTGCTATGCCGGTGCAAGTGCAGGCCAGAATGGCGGGCAGCGCGTATTTTGCATTCATGCCGGGATATTCCTATGGCGGGACATTCGCGAGGCGTTATCAATGACCTGTTCGCTGCTCGCAGGCAAGCAGCAGCTATGCAGCTTCGTGCCTTATCAATGGCTGCTGGGTCGAGCGCGCGCGACTTGGGGATATTTGTTCCATCTATTCTGTCGCCAGTAGCTCAACTTTAACCGGCTGTTAGACGCTTTGCGGTTCATATCCTGCAAGTTGAACCTTGGCTGCGGCTATCAAGGTTCCGGACATGATGGTTCGTTGCCGCAGCCTTATCGATGTTTTGATGTCGGTGATGAGAAGCCGACTCAAGGGCGCTGTTGGGGACAGCCTTTGGCAAAAAGTGAAGCTGAGCCGGCCGGAAATCAGGTCGAGCCGCGACGAAAAATCGTGATTCTAACGGCGCATGCGTTTTTACGCGGCTATCGCAAGGCGTCGATCCATTTCATTGCATCCCGTTGGGCTTGCCAGGGGCACGATGTCCATGTTCTCACCATAGGTCACAGCTGGCTGACCCTGCTTAAGGATCGGCCACGCTTCCGAGCCTTGTCGCAGGAGCAGGCAAACCGCTTTCAAGCGATTGGCAACAATTTGAGCGCCGGCGCCTACCTCCCACCGCTGCATGCTTTCAGTTCGAACAACCGCTTTCTGAATGCAGCAAATACGCTATTTTTTCGTCTCTATGGTAGCTATTTGCCGCGTTTCGCTCGTCGCATAGTTGCCAATGCGGATCTGGTCTTGGCTGAAAGTGGTTCGGCGCTTGCCTTCTTTGGTAAAGTGAAGAGAGTCAATCCGAAGGCGCGAACACTCTATTTTTGCCGCGACTTGCTGAGAAGCATTGGGGCCGCCCCAGCATTGCAAAATATCCAGGCCACCCAGATTAGTCGGTTCGATGCTGTTTGTGTTCCGTCTGAGCGGCTCGGAGCCTTGCTGCCGCCGGGCGGAAAGGTGAAGGTTATTCCTCAGGGGGTTGATGCCGAGCTGTTCGATCGGGTCCAGCCTTCCCCGTATCAACCGGGAAGCCGCAATGCCGTTTCTATCGGCAACATGCTTTTTGATCAGGTTTCCGTTGCCGCAATGGCGACGGCGGCACCGCATGTGAGCTTCCATGTTTTTGGCGCGACCTGGCGTGGATGGGCGCCACCCAATGTCGTGATCTACGGCGAAAGAGACTTTGAGAGCATTGTACCTTATCTGCAGCATGCCGACTTTGGTATCGCGCCCTATCGGCTGACGGCAGACGAGGTTTATCTTGCGGAATCTAGTCTCAAGCTGGCGCAGTACAGCTACTGTGGTTTACCCGTCCTGTTGCCAGATCTCATTCCTTTTACCCGAGCCAACGGCATCGCCTACAGCCTCGAAGGTGAGGCGGCTTGGAGTGAGAAGGTCAACGCTGCGTTGACAATGCGGCGCTCGTCGACCTTTCGCGATGGGATCATGACCTGGGACGAAGTTGCCCAAAGAACCTTGGATGCAGCTTTCGAAACGGCATGACGAGCCTACCGTGGTGCCAGAAAAGTCAAGATCTTGTCAGCGACGGGACGCGACGTGTCTGGCAACTTGCCGTCGATCGTGTCGATGAGGATCGCTACGTCTTCCTGTGTGATCAAACGTAGGAAGCGGATAGCAAGCATGTAGACGACGGCTCCTGCTGGAATCGCAGTCGCAAGCGCAGCCACTCCGTCGAAACTGTATATGCCGATCCCTGCTGCCCCCGCACAAAGGAGCGCGGCGACCGCTGTTTTTGCCAGCGCTACCACCGGAACAGAGACCCCGACATATTTCCAGGCGGTCCAGCCAAGCAGAGCAAAAGTCAATGTCACGATCGCTGCTCGAGCAATGGCAGCGCCCTGCAGCCCGATCAGCGGCACTAGAGCTGTCAGCAAGAGTATCATCAGTATGCCGCTTGTGATCTGGACGCGTAGCAAAAGAATGCTGCGCCCGGATGCGCCTATGATGCCCCAGGGAATGACGGATAATCCGGCCAGCCAAACGAATGCGAGCAACGTTGCAGAAGCCGGTATCGCAGGATCGAAGGCATCGCCGAATATGAACGGCATCAGATCGGGCATGATTGCGGCGCCGCCGAAACTGATCGGCAACATCACGAGAGCGACGATGCGAATAACGCGGCTATATGCAGCGTCCAGCATCCGTCGGTCGTTTTTCGCATGAGCCTCCGTAAAGCTGACAATCAAAGCGGGTGATATCTGCAGCATGACCTGTTCGACCAGGCCGGCCAGACCGAGGGCGGCCGCGAAGTAACCGATGCTGGTCGATGAGAGAAAGAGGCCTAAAAATAGAAACTCTATGCGTGACAGCACCAAGATTTCGATGAGATCACTCAACCAAATGTGACGGCCGTAGCGCCGCATTTCCGGAGTCAAAACCTCGTGCGAAAGCTCCACGCTCGGATCGATGTACTCCCGCAACCGCAACGCCTGCGGGAGGTAACGGGCAATGTATCCAATCAAGGCGCCTGTTGGGCCAAGCAGCCATGCGCCAGCAAAAACCAGGGGAATCTGCAGGATCCCACCAAGAGCTGTGGTTCTTGCTGTTTGACCGAACCTATTTCTCCCGCGGGCGACGGCGGTCGAAAAAACATGGAATGCGTAGCTTAAGAACAGCAGTCCAGTGATGATCCAGAGCCAGGCGTGTTGTGCGCCGCGTTGAAGGTAGATGATTGCGGCAAAGGCCAGTATGGCAACGCCTACCATGCTAACCGAAATCAGGAAGCTGCGGAATGCTGTCCGCACCAATGTTTTCCACGTTTCGCCATTGCCCGAGAGGCTCGCAGTGTTGCGCAGCAACATCTGGGGTAGTCCCATATCCGCCAAGGCTGCGGCAGAGGTCGCGATCCACAGCGCATAAGCGACTTTGCCCGATCCTGCCGGCCCGAGTAGGCGAGCGGCGATGACGCTGCTCGCAAAGCCGGCAACCAGTGAAATCAAGGTTGCCACCAGGCTGATCAGCGAACTTTTGAGGAGATTGGACACGGGAGCACTCATGCAGTTTATCTTGAAGGCAGTCGCATAACCTTGTGTTAAAGGCCCGCTGATAATTTTCACTTGCGTTCTAGTTGAAATTCAAGATGGCCGCCATGACAGATAGAACCGTTGATCGAGACGGATTCCTCATTCCTGGGTATTTACAGAAGGGATTGCGCGAGCGCGCGCATAATCTTCTATGGCGCCTCATGTCGCCACTGCCGGACAGAGCTTATTGTGCGTTGAAGTATCGCGTGATCCGCGGCAGATTTCCTAATCTAACTGCACCTGAAACTCTCACCGAAAAGATTCAGGCCCGCAAGCTTTATGACCGAAATCCGCTTCTGCCCCGTTTTGTGGATAAGGCGGATGCAAAGGAGCTGATTGCAGAAAGAGTAGGTCCCCAATACGTCGTTCCGACACTATGGGTCGGCTCAGACCTTGCTGATGTAGATTGGTCTGAGATTTCGTTGCCCGCCGTTGTTAAACCCACCCACGCCAGCGGGGTAGGGCTATTTCTCCACGGACAGGACGACGTGGATCGGCTACTCGCGAATAACCCTTCTGCCGGATGGCTGGCGATCGACCATGCGTCCTACAACAGAGAATGGGCTTATAGGCATATCAAGCCTCGGATCTTGATTGAAAGCATGCTGCTCGTCGACGGGCGCGTTCCCTGGGACTATCGCTTCTTCACGTTCAATGGCAAGGTTTCGCATATCGAGATCGACATACGCGAGAATGGCCGAGGCTATTCCTGCAACTATACGCCGGACTGGCAAAAACTACCGTTTTTTGATCGGGACTACCTTAGTCTTTACCCAGGTGATGTCGCGCGCCCTGCGCGTCTCGACGAGATGATTTCAGTCGCGGAAGCCGTTGCGCACGATATCGATTTCGTGCGTGTCGATTTCTACGCGTCTTCGGAATGGGTTCGCATAGGAGAGTTGACGTTCTATCCGGGCGGGGGATTCGAAGTGCTCGAGCCGGAAGAGCATGATCTTCTGCTGGGGCGGAAATGGCAGCTCGATTTTGAAATACCAAAGAGATAGGTGGACAAATCATTCCCTCGGCGTTTCATAGGCTGATCTACTTTTAGGGAAGGTTTTCTATGACGATCGATCAGGACCTCAGCCGTATTGCCTTGCAGGAGGAAATGCTGCGCTTCGACGCCTTTGACCTCTCGACAGCTTGGGTGCTCGGCAAGCTGTTGCGCGACCTTGCCAGCGAGCGCAATCTTGGTGTTGCCATCGACATCACGCTGCACTCCATGCCAGTCTTCTACGTCGCTCTGCCGGGGTCGACACCCGACAATTCCAACTGGATACGGCGCAAGCGTAACATGGTACTACGATATTTTCGCAGCAGCTACGCCAGTACTTTGCGGCTGCAGCAGCAGGGCAAGACAGTCGAGGAAAACGGGCTTTCCAGCGCAGACTTTGCGGCATCCGGCGGCAGCTTCCCCATTTTCGTCAACGGCACCGGCTGCATCGGAGCGGTCACGGTTTCAGGCCTTCCCCAGAGGGAAGATCACAACCTGGTCGTTGAAGCATTGGCTTTGACGCTCGGCCACGAACTGCACAATCTCAACCTCGCATAGAGAGGTGAGATGGCGGCGCATTGAGCAAGCGCCGCCACCGACTTCAGATCTTTCCGCCTGCTTCGGCGATGACCTTGGTCAAGCTGCCTGTTGCAGGAAAGAGGGGGATCAAGCATGCCTGCAGGGCGTGATAGATATCGCCCTTACCCGGGAATAGCGAATGGGAGGGTACGAGGTCTTCCGTCAGTTCCTCGTGCCAGCCGCCATTGGCGCGGTCGATGAATGCCTGTCCGATCACGCTCCAGATCTTGCGATAGCTTTCCTCGTGGAAATCGCTCGGGACGTGTTCATTTAGGTAATGAGCGGCACCGGCACCCTCGCAAGCCGGCCACCAGAGCTTGTTGCGCTTTGCAGGTGCATCGTCCCAATCGAGCGTGTAAAAGAAGCCGCTCTTCTCGCTGTCCCAGCCCAGCGACATTGACTGTGAAAAGAGGCCCTTTGCTGCCTCGGGCATCCAGTCGTGGCGCTTCTCGCCCAGCGACCAAAGCTGCAGGATAAGGCGTGCCCATTCAAGCCAATGGCCCGGAGTCGTGCCCGACGGGCGGAACATCTCGTTGCCGCGATAATTCTTGTCCAATACCCAACCGGTATTGAAATGCTCGGCCACACGCCAGCCGACCGATCCTGCAGACCGCCTGATGACGAGATCTGCGATGCTTTCGGCCTTATCGAGATACGATTTGTCCCCCGTCGCCTCGAAAGCCGCCATCAGCGCTTCCGTCAAATGCATGTTGGAGTTCTGGCCGCGATAGGTGCCACCATCTATGAGCGACCAATCCTGATTGAATTCCTCTGCGATCGCGCCGTGTTTATTTTCCCAGAACTTCGTGTTCAGAATTTCAGTGACATCAGCGAGCATGCCATCCGCCAGCGGATGACCGATTGTCTTGGCTGAAGAGGCTGCCAATAACACAAACGCATGGCCGTAGCCCTGCTTGGTTGAATCGACCGGGCCATCATTGTTCAACGACCAGACGTAACCGCCGTGTTTGGTATCGCGATGACGGTTCCATAGATAGTTCATGCCATGGTCGACGATCTCATTTGCGCCGGGACGGCCGAGCAATGATCCGATCGAGAAGCAGTGCACCATGCGAGCGGTTGAGTGGATACCACGCACAGGATTGACCGCATCCAGCGGCTTGCCGGCGTCATCCATGTCATAAAAGCCGCCTTTAGGGTTGACGGCGCGATATTGGAAGAAATCAAAGAGTGCGCTCGCCTGATCGAGCAGCCAGCGCCGATGATAGTCGCGCGTCGTCCAATTTCCGAGCGCCGCCGGTTCAACCTGAATGTTCATGCCGTCCTCCTTGGATTCTTTTCCGCAAGCCGTATAGCGCTGCCCGGAAGTGCTGTCATGGCATAATAGATGAACTGTGTCGCTGGCTGCGCATTGTCCATGGGCGAGGTCGTAAATCGCTTTATTCGTATTTTTCGCAAATGAGGTAGTCTATAGGAACTGTAAGCTTGCGCTGAGCGTGGCGAGAGCATAGATATATTGACATAAAGATATCTTTATGTGATCTGATTGCGGAGTCGTAATCAGGCCTGAGGAATTGACCCAATGTTTGACGATCTTTTTGGTTCCGAGACGACGAAGCGTGATGGCAGTGAGGTATTCGCGGCCCTGCGAAAGGCTGCGAGTGAGCGCATTCTTGTGCTTGACGGCGCCATGGGCACGCAAATCCAGGGACTTGGTTTTGACGAGGACCAGTTTCGTGGTCACCGCTTCTTAGCTTGCGCCTGTCATCAGAAGGGCAATAACGACCTTCTTATTCTGACCCAGCCGGATGCAATTGAAGAGATTCATTATCGCTACGCGAAGGCCGGTGCCGATATCCTGGAAACCAACACCTTCTCGTCGACGAGCATCGCTCAAGCGGACTATCAGATGGAAGGCGCGGTCTACGACCTCAACAAGGAGGGCGCAGAGATCGTTCGCCGTGCCGCGATCCGCGCAGAGCGCGAGGACGGCAAGCGTCGCTTCGTGGCCGGTGCCATCGGCCCAACCAATCGTACGGCGTCTATTTCTCCAGATGTGAACAATCCCGGCTATCGTGCCGTCAGCTTCGACGATCTGCGGCTGGCTTATGGCGAGCAGATCGACGGTCTGATCGACGGCGGCGCCGACATCATTCTGATTGAGACGATTTTCGATACCTTGAACGCCAAGGCAGCGATCTTCGCTTGCGAGGAACGTTTCGAGGCCAAGGGCATCCATTTGCCCGTCATGATCTCGGGTACCATCACCGATCTTTCTGGTCGTACGCTGTCGGGTCAGACGCCGTCTGCCTTCTGGAATTCCGTGCGCCACGCCAGCCCTTTCACAGTAGGTCTCAACTGCGCTCTCGGCGCGAATGCCATGCTGCCGCATCTGCAGGAGCTGTCGGCGGCCTCGGACACGTTCATCTGCGCTTATCCAAACGCCGGCCTGCCGAACGAGTTCGGCCAGTATGACGAGACGCCAGAGATGATGGCGGCTCAGGTGGAGGAGTTTGCGCGCGAAGGTCTCGTAAATATCGTTGGCGGTTGCTGTGGCTCCACGCCCGAGCATATCGCTGCGATCGCCAAGGCGGTTTCGAAATATAGCCCGCGCAAGCCGGCCGAGCACCGTCCGTTCATGTCGCTTTCCGGTCTCGAACCGTTCGAGCTCACCAAGGACATTCCATTCGTCAACGTCGGCGAGCGGACGAACGTCACGGGTTCTGCAAAATTCCGCAAGCTGATCACCAACGCCGATTATACGGCCGCGCTTGCCGTTGCCCGCGATCAGGTCGAGAACGGCGCGCAGATCATCGACATCAACATGGACGAGGGCCTGATTGATTCCGAGAAGGCAATGGTCGAGTTCCTGAACTTGATTGCCGCCGAGCCGGACATCGCCCGTGTCCCTGTCATGATCGACAGCTCGAAATTTTCGATCATCGAGGCCGGGCTGAAGTGTGTGCAGGGTAAGCCGATCGTCAATTCGATCTCACTGAAGGAAGGCGAAGAGAACTTCCTCAAGCAGGCTCGGCTGATGCGCATGTACGGCGCTGCGGTCGTCGTTATGGCGTTCGATGAGACGGGCCAGGCCGACAGCTATGAGCGTAAGGTCGAGATTTGCTCGCGTGCTTACAAGCTGCTGACGGAAACGGCAGGCTTACAGCCGGAAGATATCATCTTCGATCCGAATATCTTCGCAGTAGCGACCGGTATCGAGGAGCACAATAACTACGGTGTCGACTTCATCGAAGCGACGCGAACGATTCGTAAGACCATGCCTTTGGTTCACATTTCCGGCGGCGTGTCGAACCTATCCTTCTCCTTCCGCGGCAACGAACCAGTCCGCGAGGCGATGCACGCGGTGTTCCTGTATCATGCCATCCAGGCGGGTATGGACATGGGTATCGTCAATGCCGGCCAGCTCGCAGTCTACGACAATATCGACCCGGAACTGCGGGAGGCGTGCGAGGACGTCGTCCTGAACCGTCGCCCCGACGGCACCGAAAGACTCCTTGAGATTGCCGAACGCTTCCGCGGAACCGGCAGCAAAGAAGTTAAAACACAGGATCTCTCCTGGCGTGAATGGCCCGTTGCAAAGCGGCTGGAGCATGCGCTGGTCAACGGCATTACCGAATATATCGAGGCGGACACAGAAGAGGCACGCCAGGCGGCCGAGCGCCCCCTGCATGTCATCGAGGGTCCGCTAATGGCCGGCATGAACGTGGTCGGCGATCTCTTCGGTGCCGGCAAGATGTTCCTGCCGCAGGTGGTGAAATCTGCCCGCGTGATGAAGCAGGCCGTCGCCGTGCTGCTACCGTACATGGAGGCTGAGAAGCTTGCCAATGGCGGCAGCGGTGAACGTCAGGCCGCCGGCAAGGTGCTGATGGCGACCGTGAAGGGCGATGTGCATGACATCGGCAAGAACATCGTCGGCGTCGTGCTGGCCTGCAACAATTACGAGATCATCGATCTCGGTGTGATGGTGCCGACGACCAAGATTCTCGAAACGGCCATCGCTGAGAAGGTCGACATTATCGGTCTGTCCGGGCTGATCACGCCCTCGCTGGACGAAATGGTGCATGTCGCCTCCGAAATGGAGCGACAGGGCTTCGATATTCCGCTGCTGATCGGCGGTGCGACCACCAGCCGGGTGCATACCGCTGTCAAGATCCATCCGCGCTACGAAAAGGGGCAGGCGGTTTACGTTACCGACGCCAGCCGTGCTGTTGGCGTTGTTTCTGCGTTGCTTTCGCCTGACGCCAAGCATGGTTATGTCGACACCATCAGGACGGAATATGCGAAGGTTGCGGCCGCTCATGCGCGTAGTG
This sequence comes from Rhizobium sp. ASV20, assembly GCF_016429015.1. Classification (GTDB taxonomy): domain Bacteria; phylum Pseudomonadota; class Alphaproteobacteria; order Rhizobiales; family Rhizobiaceae; genus Rhizobium. The sequence continues at coordinate 10,054 of NZ_JAELTU010000099.1, read as the reverse complement.
AGGCGGAAAAGGTGCGCCTGCCGATTGCTCGGGCTCGCGAGAACGCTGAAAAGGTCGATTGGACGAACTACAAGTCCGTCAAGCCGCAGTTCTTTGGGACGAAAGTGTTCGAGAACTACGATCTGGCAGAGCTTGCCAAATACATCGATTGGACGCCGTTCTTCCAGACATGGGAATTGAAAGGCCGTTTCCCGGCAATTCTCGAGGATGAGAAGCAGGGCGAGGCGGCGCGGCAGCTCTATGGCGATGCGCAGGCGATGCTGGAAAAGATCATCGCTGAAAAATGGTTCCGCCCGCGCGCCGTTATTGGCTTCTGGCCGGCGGGTGCTGTTGGTGATGATATCAGGCTGTTTACGGATGAGGGCCGTACCCGCGAACTCGCGACTTTTTACACGTTGCGCCAACAGTTGTCGAAGCGTGATGGTCGGCCGAATGTCGCTCTTTCGGACTTCGTCGCACCGGTTTCGAGCGGTGTGGAAGACTATGTAGGAGGCTTCGTCGTTACGGCCGGTATCGAGGAAGTCGCGATTGCCGAGCGCTTCGAGCGTGCCAATGACGACTATTCGTCGATCCTGGTGAAGGCACTTGCCGATCGCTTTGCCGAGGCTTTCGCCGAACGGATGCACGAGCGGGTCAGGCGCGAATTCTGGGGCTACGCCAAGGATGAGAACTTCTCCAGCGAGGAACTTGTTTTGGAGTCGTATGCAGGTATCCGTCCGGCGCCAGGCTATCCCGCTCAGCCTGATCATACCGAGAAGGTTACACTCTTCCGTCTGCTCGATGCCGAAGAGGCCGTTGGCGTGACGTTGACAGAAAGCTATGCGATGTGGCCGGGATCGTCTGTGTCAGGCATCTACATCGCGCATCCCGACTCCTATTACTTCGGCGTCGCCAAGGTGGAGCGTGATCAGGTCGAGGACTATGCGGCTCGCAAGGACATGCCCATTGAGGAGGTCGAACGCTGGCTGGGTCCGGTACTTAACTATGTGCCGGCGAGGAGCGACTTGAAAGTCGACGACGCGGCTTGATCGCGGGCCGTTTCAGAGGCCTGCGACCGTTCGCTTAGAAATTGATACCACATGCAAACGCCGCCCCGACTGTTCCAGTCGGGGCGGCGTTTTTTTTGATTCCAGCGGTTTTCAAAGTGATTCAGTTCGCTGCGATCGTAAGCTCCGCTACGAAATCATAGGCGTCGCCACGATAGAGCGAGCGGGTAAATTCCACAGCGCGCCCTGAGCCGAGATAGGAAATACGCTCGATCGAGAGGCCGGCAGCTCCGACCGGGACGCCGAGCAGCCCGGCGTCTGCCTCCTTCATGTTGGTCGCCGATATACGCTGTACCGCGCGTACCGGGCGGACATGCTGCTTCTCCAGCTCAGCATAGAGCGATGTCGTGACGACAGATGGATCCGGCAGGAATTCGCCGGAAACGCTGGCATGCTCGATGGCCAGCGGTTGATCGTCGGCGATGCGCAGACGGCTCAATCGGGACACTTTGGTGTCGGCGGCGAGGCCGAGAATCATCATCTCGTCGGGGGATGGCGTATGGATGCCTTTATGTAGCCATTCCGAACGAGCGGTCATGCCGCGCCGCGCCATATCTTCCGTGAACGAGGTGAGCTGAGACAGGCGCTGTTCTACTTTGGAGACCGGTTTAGCGACGAAAGTGCCGGATCCGTGCCGGCGCACCAGAACTCCCTCAGCGACGAGGTCGTCAATGGCCTTTCGAACAGTGACGCGGCTGACGGCGGCGAATTCGGCTATGTCCCGCTCTGGAGGGAGCGCGTCGCCATGCTTTAACCTCCCCACCTTCACGGCATCCTCAAGCGTGCGGCGCAGCTTGACATAAAGCGGGCCTGTGCCACCGCCTGACAACCGCTCCGGCGAGAAGATGGCGCTCAAATCCTCCGTCATCCCTGGCTTCCTTCTCCATCCCTCAGCAGTTTTATAGCCAGTTCCACCGCTCCGCGAAGCACATCACCTTTAGGTTCGGCAAGAAGCGCCTTGTGGCGCGCATCAAGCCAGGGTCGATAAGCTTGTGCAAGTCCGCCGAGGAGGCAAATCGAGGGGCATTCAGGCCAAAGCAATGCGTCGAGGCTTTCTGTTATGGCCGCCGCAGCCGTTTTGACGATGTCCATGGCAACGACATCGTTCATCGCGGCATATTCGAAGATAATCGGCGAATAGCGAGCGAAGTCCTTGGGTTTGGATGCATGGGCAAATTCGACGATCCGCTCGGGATCGTTTCCGAACTCGGCCATGATGACATCCGCCAACGGCGAGGTTGCAGTCACGCGATCATAAGCGAGAACGGATCGTTCGAGCAGGTCTCGGCCAAGGCGTGCGCCGCTCGCCTGATCGCCGATGATGAAACCCCAACCACCAATACCCCATATCTTGCCGTCGCGGCGCGCATTGTAGACGGAACCGGTGCCGAAGGCACCTATGATGCCATCGGCATCACCAAGCGCGCCCTGAAGTGCGATCGTTGCGTCGGTGACCACACGAGAATTGCCGAAAGGAAGCGCGCTTTCCAACCGCTTTCCATAATTGCCGACATTGGCGCCTGCTGTGCCGATAACAGCGGGAAGCTTGCCGACAAGCTCCGGATCGAGGCCGGCACCTGCCAAGGCTTGACGGGCTGACTCGACGATGTTGATCAGGGAGTTTTCCAGATCTGAGAGGATGTTTGCCGCACCGGATTTGCCTGTGCCTAGAATTTTACCCGTCGAGTCTATCACGGCCGCACGGCAGTTCGTTCCGCCGCCGTCGATGCCAATTGCAAACTGTCCCATCATGCCTCCGAATGCCGCCTTGTTCCCCGCTTTTATATACAATACCAAAAAAATACCATTTACCAATAGGCGATGCTGTCATTTTTGCTCTTTCATATCTGTTTGAAATATATGAAGAAAATTTTTTTATGATCTCTTTTCTTGGCTGGGTGTTAAAATCGGCTGGACAATTGGTATTTTTTTGGCCTTAATCCTCTCCAAGGGAACAGTGCGAATAGACATCGGTAAAGTCGGCATGGCAACAACGGCCGGTAGGTGAGGCGGAAAGCGTGCACCTCGCCGTTGTTTAAGGTCGCTCGGATCAGGAGGATCCGCATCTCGTTGTTTGTCGCGAAACTCCCGTATGATTCTTGCAGGTACCTCCGCTCTCGGCGGCGGACAGCAATTGGTCGGGCGGATAGGGCCGTAGCCTTTGAAGCCTTTTGCATGAGGGGTCGGCAACGTTGGCGGCCCCTATGGAGCGCTGACCGCCTTTTGGGCTGGTCGGCGGATTTTCGGATCGAGAACAGCGCCTTGCTACAGGCGCGGAAAACAGGAGAGGGAAATGAAAATCAATGTTCTGAAAGGCTTGCTTCTTGCGTCGAGCCTGCTGACCTCCGTCAGCCTGGCTCATGCGGCTGATGTAACGCTGACGGTTGAAAGCTGGCGCAACGACGACCTGCAAATCTGGCAGGAAAAGATCATTCCGGCTTTCGAAGCGAAGAATCCCGGTATCAAAATTGTGTTCTCGCCGACGGCTCCGACCGAATACAACGCATCGCTGAACGCCAAGCTCGATGCCGGTTCTGCAGGCGACATCATCACCTGCCGCCCGTTCGACGCCTCGCTCGATCTCTTCAACAAGAAGCGCCTTGCTGATCTCACGAGCCTGCCGGGCATCGAGAATTTCTCGGCTGTTGCCAAGGCTGCTTGGTCCACCGACGACGGCAAGTCGACCTTCTGCGTACCGATGGCCTCGGTTATCCATGGTTTCATCTACAACAAGGACGCCTTCGACAAGCTCGGCCTCAAGGTTCCGGCAACGCGTGACGAGTTCTTTGCTCTTCTCGACAAGATCAAGGCTGACGGCACCTACATCCCGATGGCGATGGGCACGAAGGATCTCTGGGAAGCCGCAACCATGGGCTACCAGAACATCGGCCCGAATTACTGGAAGGGCGAAGAGGGTCGTGCAGCTCTGATTTCTGGTAAGGAAAAGCTGACGGACGCTCCGTGGGTCGATCCCTACAAGGAACTCGCCAAGTGGAAGCCCTATCTCGGCGATGGTTTCGAGGCTCAGAGCTACTCCGACAGCCAGAACCTCTTCACGCTCGGCAAGGCTGCGATCTATCCGGCCGGCTCCTGGGAAATCGGCCTGTTCAACACGCAGGCTCAGTTCAAGATGGGTGCCTTCCCGCCGCCGGTCGCAAAGGCTGGCGACACCGGCTACATCTCCGACCATCCGGATATCGGCGTTGGTCTGAATGCAAAGGGTGCACATCAGGAAGAAGCCAAGAAGTTCTTGAGCTGGGTCGCTTCTGACGAATTCGCCAACATCTACGCCAACGCGCTGCCGGGCTTCTTCAGCCTGAACTCGCATCCGGTGAAGATGAGCGATCCGCTCGCCCAGGAATTCGTTTCCTGGCGTAACGATCACAAGCCGACCGTTCGCTCCACGTACCAGATCCTGTCGCGCGGCACACCGAACCTGGAAAATGAAACCTGGACCGAATCCGCAAACGTGATCAACGGTACGGATACGCCGGAACAGGCTGGCGCGAAGCTCCAGAAGGGTCTCGACAGCTGGTACAAGCCGGCCAAGTGATTATTGCCTAATACGGGCGAGGGGTCTTATGGCTCCTCGCTTTTTTACCTTATGATGGATCGTCGATCGATGCTCCGTCCCATTGCATTGCGACACGCCCGACGTCGTTTCTATCCGGCTGCAGAACCGGGGCAACGGGTGGATTTGAACCTTAGTGCTGTCGTATCAATCGCGCAGCCAACAAGAACAGGCAGAAAGCCATGAGCGACGCTGCGACATTAGATACAATTGAGGTTACGCCGATCCGGCGTCCCAAGCGTTGGCACATCCTCGTTTTCCTTTTTCCGGCCTTCGTCGTCTATACGGCGGTCATGATCCTGCCGTTGATCGAGACCTTGCGGTTGTCGCTTTACAACGTCGTCGACAATCAACCCGTCTTCGTCGGCTTGAACAACTTTATGGTGCTTTTCGGCGATGAACGTTGGTCGCATGATTTCTGGAATGCGCTACGTAACAACCTGATCTTCTTCGTCATTCATATGTGCGTTCAGAATCCGATCGGTGTCGCACTGGCTGCGCTTCTGGCGTTGCCGAAGCTGCGCTTCGTGGCATTCTATCGAACCGCGATTTTTCTGCCGACTTTGCTCTCATTCGTTGTCGTCGGCTTCATCTGGAAGCTGATCCTGTCACCTCTCTGGGGCGTGGCGCCGGAGTTGCTGAGCGTGATCGGCCTGAAGTCGCTCTTCGCGCCCTGGCTTGGCAAGCCAAGCACGGCATTGATCGCCGTCGCTCTCATTTCCGTCTGGCAATATGTCGGCATTCCGATGATGCTGATCTATGCGGCCCTGCTCAACATTCCCGAAGAGGTTATCGAAGCTGCCGAATGTGACGGCATCACCGGCTGGAGCCAGTTCTGGAAGATCAAGTTGCCGTTGATATTGCCGGCGATTGGCATCATCTCGATCCTGACTTTCGTCGGCAATTTCAACGCATTCGATCTTGTCTATACCGTACAAGGCGCATTGGCCGGGCCGGACGGCTCGACGGATATTCTCGGTACGCTTCTCTATCGCGTCTTCTTCGGCTTCCAGTTGCAGTTGGGCGATCGCTCGATGGGCGCGACGATTGCGACGGTGATGTTCCTGATCATTCTCGCCGGTGTCTCATTCTATCTTTTCATCGTGCAGCGACGCATCCGTCGCTACCAATTCTGAGGAGAGGCGACCATGTCCAAGGCCCGCACTTCCCCCATCCGCACCGGCTTCGTGCATCTGGCGCTCATCGCCTATACGCTGGTTGCCATCTTCCCGGTGTTTCTGACTGTTATCAATTCGTTTAAGGATCGCGCGTCGATCTTCCGTGCACCGCTGAGCGTTCCGACGCCGTCCTCCTTTAGCATGGTCGGCTATGATACCGTTCTGAAGCAGGGGGATTTCCTCACCTACTTCCAGAACAGCTTTATCGTAACGATCGTCTCGATCATCTTCACGCTGCTGTTCGGCGCGATGGCTGCTTTCGCGCTCTCGGAGTATCGGTTCCGCGGCAATACGGTTACCGGTCTCTATATGGCGATCGGCATCATGATCCCGATCCGGCTGGGTACGGTGGCTATCCTGCAAGGCATGGTCGCCGCCGGCCTCGTCAACACGCTGACGGCGCTGATCCTCGTCTATACTGCGCAAGGTCTGCCGCTGGCGATCTTCATTCTCTCGGAGTTCATGCGCACCGTATCCGGTGACTTGAAAAATGCCGGCCGTATCGATGGTCTAAGCGAGTATGCCATTTTCTTCCGTCTGGTCCTGCCGCTGGTTCGTCCGGCAATGGCCACCGTTGCCGTATTCACCATGATCCCGATCTGGAACGACCTCTGGTTCCCGCTGATCCTGGCGCCGAGCGAGGCAACGAAGACCGTGACGCTCGGTTCGCAGATCTTCATCGGCCAGTTCGTCACAAATTGGAACGCGGTGCTGGCGGCGCTGACACTCGCTATCCTACCGATCCTCATCCTTTACGTCATCTTTTCGCGTCAACTCATTCGCGGCATTACTTCCGGAGCAGTCAAGTGAGCGTATCAGAAAAGCCAATCCGCGTTCTCGTTGCCGGTCTCGGCAATATGGGTCGCAGCCATGCGCTCGCCTATCACAACAATCCGGGTTTCGAGATCGTCGGCCTCGTCAATCGCTCCAAGCGGGAGCTTCCCGAGGAGTTGCAGGGATACACGATCCACCCGGATTTCGAGACCGCCTTGCAGGAGCTGAAGCCAGACGTCTGCTCGATCAATACCTATTCCGACAGTCATGCAGATTTTGCCGTGAAGGCTTTGGAAGCCGGTTGCCATGTTTTCGTTGAAAAGCCGCTGGCCACCACGGTCGAAGATGCCGAGCGTGTTGCCGCCGCCGCTAAGAAGGCGGGCAAGAAAGTGGTCATCGGCTATATCCTGCGCCATCATCCATCCTGGATGCGGCTGATCGCCGAAGCGCGGAAACTCGGCGGCCCCTATGTGTTCCGCATGAACCTCAATCAGCAATCGAGCGGCCCGACCTGGGAGACGCATAAGGCGCTGATGCAGAACACTTCCCCGATCGTCGATTGCGGCGTGCATTATGTCGACGTCATGTGCCAGATCACCGATGCCAAGCCCATCGAAGTACGCGGCATGGGCCTGCGGCTGACGCAGGAAATCAAGCCGGACATGTATAATTACGGCCATCTGCAGGTGATTTTCGAAGACGGTTCTGTCGGTTGGTACGAAGCCGCCTGGGGTCCGATGATTTCGGAGACGGCCTTCTTCGTGAAGGATGTGATGTCGCCGAACGGGTCGGTCTCTATCGCCATGGACCAGAATGCCAAGTCCGACGATATCGACATGCACACGAAAACCTCGGTCATCCGGCTCCATAGCGCGGAGACGGGGCCGAACGGCCAGTTCATCCGGCCCGATCAGGACCTGCAAATGGATGGCGAACCAGGCCATCAGGAGCTTTGCAATTTCGAGCAGGCCTTCTTGCTGAAAGCCATTCGGGAAAACATCGATCTTAATCGTCATATGGACGATGCCGTTCAATCGCTGCGCATCTGCCTCGCCGCCGACGAGAGCGTGCGCACCGGCAAGCCCGTTTATTTGTAAGGATAAGAGTCTGTGGGATCGCTTCTACTGAAATCCATTCGCAAGGCCTACGGTTCGCACGACGTGCTGAAGGGCATCGATCTCGAAGTGCAGGACGGGGAATTCGTCATCTTCGTTGGCCCGTCGGGCTGCGGTAAGTCGACGCTGCTGCGCAGTATCGCCGGTCTGGAAGACGTAACCTCCGGTGCCGTGCTGATCAACGGCGAGGACGTCACCGTGACGCCGCCTGCCAAGCGCGGTATCTCGATGGTGTTCCAGTCCTACGCGCTCTATCCGCACTTAACCGTCAAGGACAATATGGGGCTCGGCCTCAAGCAGGCCGGTACCGCCAAGGCCGAGATCGAAAGCCGCGTTGCCAAGGCGTCCGGCATGCTGTCGCTCGAACCTTATCTGGCCCGTCGCCCGGCCGAACTTTCCGGCGGTCAGCGCCAGCGTGTCGCGATCGGCCGTGCCATCGTGCGCGAACCGGAGCTTTTCCTCTTTGACGAGCCGCTATCGAACCTCGATGCAGCGCTGCGCGTTCAGACCCGCCTGGAAATCGCCCGCCTGCACCGCAGCCTGAAGGCGACGATGATCTACGTGACCCACGATCAGGTCGAGGCGATGACGCTGGCCGACAAGATCGTCGTGCTCAATGCAGGCGCTATCGAGCAGATCGGCTCGCCGATGGAACTCTACAATCGCCCGGCCAACACCTTCGTTGCCGGCTTCATCGGCTCGCCGCAGATGAACCTCATTCCGGCCGAGCGGCTCGGTCAAAGCGGCGCCAAGACGGTCGGCATCCGTCCGGAGCATATCACGCTGTCTCGCGATCAGGGCACATGGGCCGCCAAGGTCATCCATGTCGAGCATCTCGGCGCCGATACGATCATTTATCTCGAATCGGAGACCACCGGCCTACTGACCGTGCGTCTTTTCGGTGAACACCAGTATGCGCCCGATGACGCGGTATTTGTGACGCCCGACCCGAACCACCTGCATCGCTTCGATGCGAATGACAAAGCGATCCGCGCCTAGGCCATTGCAGTGGCGAAGGCGAGAAGAGAACTCGCCTTCATCTTTCACGCGCGATGTTCGAGTAAGCTACTGATCGCGAGTATCCGACAGGCCGCCTGATATCAGCGCGGCCTGTTCAATGATCTCGGCAATGCGCGCGGAGAGAACGGGATCGGAAACAGCACGGGCAAGCGTTACGCCACCGCTCAACAGAGAGAGCACAACGATCGCTCTATCCTCTGGTGCCATCCCGTTTAGACTGGTTCCGGTGCTTTCCGGCAGGCCGACCGCGACATCCGCGATAAGCTTTTTAAGCTCCTGCGTATAGGCGCTTCGCGTTTCATCGTCCGCGCGCATGACATCCGGCGAGAGGCTTGGCAGGGTGCAGCTCTCTCCGAGCTCGCACGTGCGCTTGTAGCCAAGATAGAAACTGGCGAAGCTCTTCAGCCAATTGTTCGGCTGCCTCTGGATGAAGCCAGCAATTCCCTGACGTAGTTCCTCAAGGCCTTCCACCACTGCGGTGCGGAATGCCTCGCCCTTGGATTTAAAGTGACCGTAAAAGGCGCCGTTGGTTACCCCGGCTGCCTTCGTCAGGGCATCGATCCCCGCACCGCCATATCCTTCCTGTCTGAAGACCTGTCCGGCGGCGGCGATGACCCGTGTCCGGGTCTCCTGTTTGTGTTCGGCGCTGTAGCGCATTGCGAACTCCATTAAGAGCGATCTCTCTTTATGGCTTGCATAGAGAGTAATCGGTGTGTATGCATAAAGAGCAAACGGTATATATCAACTGTTGCCACTGGTTCAACAAGGAGATGTCCCATGCCCATTACGCTTACCATACCCGAAGGATTGCTCTCGTCCGAGGCGCAAGCTCGTGCTTTTGCGGGTTTGACCGATGCGGTGCTCGATGTTGCCGGCCTAACCGGGAATGCCTTCATGACTGCCAATGTCATTGGTTCGATCAACGTACTTCCAGCCGGGCACGTTCTGGCCGCCGGAAAGCCTATCGCGGCGGCCTTTGTCGAACTCAAACTGCCCGAGATCGCGCTCGCAACCGCAGAAGCCAAGCGAGATTTCATTGAACGGGCGACCAATGTTATCGAGCAGGCGGCCGACGGACGGATCAAGCGTGAGCATATCTGGTCGAATATTGTCTATGCGCCGGAAGGAGCTTGGGGCATCGCCGGGCAGAGCTATAACAATGCGGATCTGGTGGGCGCCATACAGAATTCCGCTTTGTCCTGACGAAATGCTCACCGTCATTTGCGATGGGGCTAGGCGAAAGCCGACTGGGTGAGCGCAAGCCGCCTTGATAGCCTTGAAATGGGAGGCAAGACGTGGAACTCGCAAATTATCTGTTCTTCACGGTGCATTGCGAGGAGGCGCTTGCCT
>NZ_JAELTU010000098.1 GCF_016429015.1 Rhizobium sp. ASV20 | reverse complement strand
TCCCAGGGAGAGGTTCGAGATTTCCGGGCCGGCCATCAAGCTCGCACCGAGAACGGTGGTCTCCATCTCGCTTGCGCTGCACGAATTGGCGACAAATGCCGCGAAGTACGGGGCACTCTCCACGCCCGACGGGCGCGTCGCCATTATGTGGTCTCTGGAAACCCATGAGGCAGAGCGGCTGGTCCTGCGCTGGCAAGAAGCTGGCGGCCCCACCGTGAAGCCGCCGACACGCAAGGGCTTCGGCTCACGGCTGATCGAAAATCTGCTGGCTGCGGAGCTGAACGGCCAAGTCAATATCATCTATGATCCGGGCGGATTGATCTGCGAAGTTCATGCCGCAACCGGCATCGGCTGGGATCAGACCTGAGAACAGGCTCGAGACGACGCTAGAGCCGGATATCGTTCGAATTCCCCGAAACTCTCGGGCATCACGCTCTGTCTATTGCGCGGGAATTCGCGTGTTCACCGCATACTTTTCGGCCGCGTCGCAAGCACGTTGCGGATCGAAAAGCTCGAATGGATGCGCAGCACGCCCGGCAAGGCCGAGAGGATTTCCTTGTGGATGCGCTCGAAGTCGCCAGCGGTGGCGACTTCGACGCGGAGCAGGTAATCCGAACCGCCCGTCATCAAAAAGCACTCGCGGATCTCGGGATGTTTGCGGACGGCGGCCTCGAAGCGATCGAGATGATCTTCCGTCTGCCGCTCCAGCGTGATGTTGATGATGACGGCAATCGCCGCTTCGGCCTGTGACGTGTCCACCAGCGCGGTGTAACCCCGGATCACGCCGGCCTGCTCCATCAATTTGATGCGTCGCAAGCAGGCCGATGGCGACAGCCCGACCTCGCTCGCCAGGCTCGCATTGCTGACCCGCGCATCGAGCCGCAGCAGCCGAAGAATATTGCGGTCGATCGCGTCGAGAGCAGCCATGTGGATTCTTTCAAAAATTCGCAGCTTCTTTCAATATCAATGCAACTACACAATAATCAATCACTGTTTGATGGGTAATTTCGCGATCATTTCAATACTCTCGCCGCGGAAAAGCGAGGGTGGACATGGACGGCGGTTTAGTAGATTCGCGAACGTCAAAGCTGACGATCGACAATGGTGCTTGCGGTTATCTGACGATTGATCTGGCTGCCCTCTGCCGGAACTACGACAAGCTTTCCTCCATCGTCGCGCCGGCGCGTACGGCTGCGGTCGTCAAGGCGAACTCCTACGGGCTGGGGGCGGACCGGGTTTCCAAGGCGCTGTACGGACGCGGATGCCGCCATTTCTTCGTCGCGCACTTCGTGGAAGCGCTGCGATTGCGCCCGCACCTGCCCCGCGACGCATCGATCTTCGTGCTGAACGGCCTGCTGCCAGGCAATGAAATCGCCTGCGCGGAAGGCGGCTTCGTTCCCGTCGTCAATTCGCTCGAGCAGTTACAGCAGTGGTCGGAAACCGCCCGCTCGCTGCAGCGCAAGCTTCCGGCTGTCCTGCAGTTCGATACCGGCATGTCACGGCTCGGCATTCCTCCGGAAAACAGAGCTGCCGTCGCAGCTCACCTTGCGGCCACCGAACATCTCGACATCCTGTTCATCATGAGCCATCTGGCCTCCGCCGACGAAACCGACAGCGTTCAGAATGGCGATCAGCTGGCCGAGATGCGCCGTGTCGCGGAAGAATTTTCTGGCCATGACCTGTCCTTTGCCAATTCCGGCGGCATCTTCCTCGGCGGCGATTTTCATGGTGTGCTGGCAAGGCCGGGCATTGCTCTTTATGGCGGCGCTCCGACCGGAGGCGTCGCCAACCCGATGGAACCAATCGTTCGGCTCGATGTCGCCGTCGTTCAAACGCGAACCGTTCCAGCCGGCGCTCGGGTCGGCTATGGCGGCGTGCATGTGACAAAAGCGGAAACCCGGCTTGCGACGATCGCAGCCGGCTACGCCGATGGCCTTCCCCGCAGCCTGAGCGACCGCGGCTTCGTCTATTACAGCGGTGTGCGGCTACCAATCGTCGGTCGCGTATCGATGGACAGCACGACAATCGATATCAGCGCCTTGCCCGAGGGAACCTTGTCGTCGGGTAGCATGGTGGAAGTCCTGGGAGATCATCAAACTATCGATGATCTGGCTCGGGACGCCGGCTTGATTTCCTACGAAATCCTAACCAGTCTCGGCGATCGCTACACCAGGCAATACCGCTGACCTTCCCATTGCTCAATTCACTGAGGACATCATGAAAGTCGTCGTTCTGGGGGCCGGCATCGTCGGCGTCACATCTGCCTATCAACTCGCCAGAGCAGGCCACGAAGTTACGGTCATAGACCGGCAGCAGGGCCCGGCGCTGGAAACGAGTTTTGCCAATGCGGGCGAAGTCTCCTTCGGCTATTGCTCGCCATGGGCGGCTCCTGGCATCCCGATGAAGGCGATCAAATGGCTGTTCATGCATCATGCGCCGCTCATCCTGCGCCCCAAAGTCGATGGCGCGATGTTGTCCTGGCTGGTGAAGATGCTGTCGAACTGCACGTCGGAACGCTACGCAATCAACAAGAGCCGTATGCTGCGTCTTGCCGACTACAGCCGCACGTCGCTGGCTCAAGTGCGTGATGAAACGGGCATAGCCTATGACGAGCGCATGCAGGGCACGCTGCAGCTTTTCCGCACGCAACAGCAGCTCGACGCCTCCGCCAAGGACGTCAAGGCTCTGGCCGCCGACGGCATTCCCTATGAAGTGCTCGATCCCGAGGGTTGCATTCGCGTCGAACCGGCTTTGCGGCATGTTCGCGAAAAGATCGTTGGCGGCCTGCTGACGCCGAAGGACGAAACCGGCGACTGCTTTAAATTTACCAACGCGCTTGCTGCCAAGGCAATCGAACTCGGAGTACGCTTCCAGTACGGCACAACGATCAAGGGGCTCGACGTGCAGGGCGGTCAGGTGCGCGGCGTCGTGACCGACCGTGGCCGCGTGGATGGCGATGCCGTCGTCGTCGCGCTCGGCAGCTACTCCCCGATCATGCTGAGGCCCCTCGGCATCAAGCTGTCTGTCTATCCGGTCAAGGGCTATTCGCTGACGATCCCGATTACCGATCCCTCGCGTTCGCCGGAATCGACCGTGATGGACGAAACCTACAAGATCGCCATCACTCGCCTCGGCGATCGCATTCGCGTTGGCGGCATGGCAGAAATCTCGGGCTATACCAATGATCTCGGCCTAGCCCGGCGGCAGACGCTCGAACATTCCGTGACCGATCTCTTCCCTGGTGGCGACGTCGCCAAGGCCTCCTTCTGGTCGGGCCTGCGGCCGATGACACCGGATGGCACGCCGGTGATCGGGCCGACGAAGATCAAGGGCCTGTTCCTCAACACCGGGCACGGCACGCTTGGATGGACGATGAGCTCGGGCTCTGCACGAGTCATCAGCGATCTCGTCAGCGGTCGCAAGCCTGACATCGACGCGACGGATCTTGCGATCAGCCGCTACGCCTGATCCAGTTTATCTGCGCTATTGTCCAAACAATTGAGGCGGTGTTCTTCACGGACACCACCTCAATTGCGTTCATTTTGCTGGAAGCGAGGCCCGGCGCGCTCGCGCGCCAAGCTTGAGGTCAATGCCTCGGAATACGCGGCAGGAAGATCGTAAACAGGCCGAGCAGAGGCAGGTACGAACAGATCGTATAGACAAAGGCGATGCCGTGCGTGTCGGCGAAGTCTCCGAGCGCTGCGGCGCCAAGGCCGCCAGCTCCGAAGGCAAAACCGAAGAAAATGCCGCCGATCAATCCAACCCGGCCAGGGATCAGTTCCTGCGCGAATACCACGATCGCGGGGAATGCCGAGGCAAAGACCAAGCCGATTATGACAGTCAGGACGCAAGTCCAGAACAGATCGGCATAGGGCATCAGCAGCGCGAAGGGGATGACGCCGAGGATCGAGAACCAGATCACGAAGCGCGCGCCGAGACGGTCGCCGACGGGCCCACCCATGATCGTTCCGGCAGCGACCGAACCCAAAAACAGGAACAGCATCAGCTGGGCATCGCGAACATCGAGGTGGAACTTGTCGATGACATAGAAGGTGAAATAGCTCGAGATGCTCGCCATGTAGACGTTCTTCGTCGCCGTCAGCAAGATGAGGATCGCGAGCGCCCACATCGCCTTGTTGCGCGCGATCGGCAAGGTGCGGTTGGGCACGGGGCGGCTTGCCTGCTGGCGGCGATGATTGACGTACCAGGTGCCGACCCAGCTCAAAACGATGAAACCGATGACAGCGAGAACCGAAAGCCAGGCAACGCTCTTCTGGCCGTGCTGCAGGACGAAGAATGCGGCGATCAGCGGACCAATTGCCGAGCCGGCGTTACCACCAAGCTGGAACAGCGATTGAGCGAGACCATGACGGCCGCCGGAGGCAAGGCGCGCGACGCGGGAGGCTTCCGGATGGAAGACGGCCGAGCCGAAGCCGATCAGGCAGGCAGCGCCGAGCAGCATGGTGAAGCTTCCGGCATAGCCGAGAAGCAGCAGGCCCGAGAATGTGCTGATCATACCCACCGGCAGCGAATAGGGCATCGGCCATTTATCGGTGACGATGCCGACCACCGGCTGCAGCAGCGAAGCGGTGATCTGGAACATCATCGTCAGCAGACCGATCTGCACGAAATCGAGCGCGTAATTCTCTCTGAACATCGGATAAAGCGACGTCAGTAGCGACTGCATAATGTCGTTCAACAGATGACACGTACTGACAGCAATGACAACCGAGAGTGTCGTCTTCTCAAATCGGGTTTGGGCACCCGAAAACGCCGCAACCATGGGGGTTCCTTCCAGCGTCGGCTACTCCCACCGACCAAATCATTCGATCTGCCTTTTACACGGCTTGCGGGTGACCTTCTTTCGTGTTTTGGTCCAATAGTTTCTCGATTGGGCCATTATGGAAAAGCTGTCGAAACAATTGCTGGCAACGCTCGACGACGTGCATGTGCAGAACATGCGCTGGATGGAGGAATCCGATGCCGAGGTACTCGTCCACAGCGCCGAACCGCCGCAGGGCTACACTGTCCCATGGCACCATCATCGCCGCACGCAACTGCTTTGTATCTTTGCCGGTGTCGCTTTGGTCATGACGGCGCGCGGGCGTTGGATGGTGCCGCCCGGGCACGCGCTTTTCATCCCGGTGGGACTGGAACATTCGATCGAGCTTCTAAGCGATGTCAGTATGAAGTCCGTTTATGTCCTACCGCGCAGCCAGCCTCCGAAGGACGAGCCTCCGCGTGTCGTCGAAGTCACGGATCTTACCCGCAGCTTACTCCTGGAGGCCATAAAGCTAAGGGAGGCACCCGTCAGCCACCGCAAGGCCAAATTGGTTCTCTCATTGCTGGTGGAAGAAATTGCCACCCTGCCCGAACGCCCGCTCGGCCTGCCCTTCCCTTCCGATCGCAGACTGACCGCACTCTGCCGCGAGTATCTCGCCAATCCCTCCCCCAATGCCAGGCTGGACGATTGGGCCGAAAAACTCGCGATGAGCAGGCGCACGTTCACGCGCCAGTTCCGCAAGGAAACGGGGATCAGCTTCACCACCTGGCGCCAGCAGGCGAGTGTTTTCGCCTGCCTGCCAAGGTTGGCCGGCGGAGCTCCCGTCACCAATGTCGCGCTTGAAGCAGGCTATGAGAGTGTCGCGGCCTTTACCACCATGTTCCGACGCATGCTCGGCTCGTCGCCGCGGGCCTATACGGTGAACCGTTGGGCCTTTGATCGGCCGTCCTGAGCGAGCGCGGTCGACTTGGCTGCCTTCGTCCTTGAAATAGCCCGTTGGTTCCGGCAAACAGCGCTTAGAACGAGGGCAAGCACATGCGGCATATTCATATCGTCGGTATCGGCGCCGGAAACCCCGAGCATGTGACGATACAGGCAATCAACGCGCTGAATGCCGTCAATGTCATTTTCATTCCCAGCAAGGGCGCAGCCAAAGCAGAGCTCGCCGATGTCCGCAAGGATATCTGCGAGCGTTACGTCACCAGCAATGCCGTCCGGTTTGTCGGCTATGACGTGCCGTCGCGCCGCACGGCCGACCGCAGCTACGTGCAAGGCGTCGATGAATGGCATGATGAGATTTCAACCATCTACGAACGGCTTTTCCTTGAGCATCTGGCTGACAACGAAAGCGCCGCTTTCCTCGTCTGGGGCGACCCGGGCCTTTACGACAGCACGCTGCGCATCATCGAGCGCGTTGTCGCGCGCGGCAAGGTCGCGCTCGACTACGGCATCATCCCTGGCATCACCAGCATCCAGGCGCTGACCGCAAGCCACCGCATCCCCCTCAATCTCGTCGGGAAACCGGTGCAGGTCACCACCGGACGCAGGCTCGCCGATAGCTTTCCGGGCGTCGCGGAAACAGCCGTCGTCATGCTCGACGGCGAGCAGGCCTTCAGCAAAATCGACGATCCGGACGCCTATATCTATTGGGGCGCCTATCTCGGCACCAAGGACGAGATTATCATAGCCGGCAGGCTCGCCGATGTTTCCGAACGCATCGTCTCGACACGAGAGGAAGCGCGCGCGCGACACGGCTGGATTATGGACATCTACCTGCTGCGCAAGGGCTGGGATTTCGACGATCGGACATGAACCGTCGCTAAGCCAAATCATTTGCCCGCCGATCCGGTTTGTGCAAGGAAGTGTCCCTTATGAAGGGCAATCTCTTGGTTGCGGCCAACGAACACATGGTTGATGAACCCGCGCGCTTCTCGCAAGAGTCAGCCGAAGGCCTCATCGACGCTTCGCCTTCAGCCCCCATGGTTCGCGGCGCCTGCCCTTCGCTCAGCGAGCCGATGCAAACCGGCGATGGTCTGCTTGTCCGACTGCGACCGGCGACCCCGGGGTTGACGGTCGCCCAATTCCGCGCGCTTGCAGAAGCCGCCGAAACGCATGGCAACGGCCTGATCGAGATCACGGCACGCGGCAATCTGCAACTGCGCGGCCTGACCTCGCAGACCGTTGGGGCACTTGCTGCCGACATTGATGGCGCCGGCATCTTCGTGCAAAGCGGCGTGGCCATCGAAACGCAGCCCCTTAGCGGCCTGGATCCATCCGAAATTGGGGCCGCCCTTCCGCTTGCTGAGCGACTGCGGAAAACCATTGACGGCCTTTCCCCCAAACCGCTGCTGGCGGCGAAGCTCGCCATCATCATCGATGGCGGCGGGCAGCTCACTCTTGACGAGTTGACCGCGGATCTCAGGCTGAAGGCGACACAATCCGACAATGGCGCAGGCTATCTCTGGACCCTGTCGATCGCTGGAACGGCGGCAACGGCAACGCCGCTTGCCACATTGGCCGGCGACCAATCCATTGCGGGAGTGCTCACGCTGTTGAAGCGATTGAGCCTGCTCGGCCCTCGCGCCAGAGGCCGCGACCTTGATGCGGAGGAGCTTCGAGGGCTTTTTCCGGGGGTCCGTATCAATGCCCAGGCGGTAGCCGCGCGCGCCACCTCCCCGATCGGGATCATCTCGCTCGCGATGAACGGTTATGCGCTCGGATTGCGCCCTTCCTTCGGACAGATCCATGCGCGGAATATCGCGCGCTTTCTTGCGGCTGCCGAAGAGAGCGGCGTCAACGAAATCCGAACCGGGCCGGAACACAGCATTCTGTTGCTTGGCCCTGCCGCCGATAAGCTTGAGCGCCTCCGCCTGCTCGCCGCTTCCTGTGGCTTCCAGACGCGTGACGACGATCCTGCCAATTATATCGTTCCGTGTTCTGGCACCGGGGCCTGCGCATTCGCACACTACGCGACCAAAGAGGCGGCCACTGATTGCGTCGAGTTCGCTCCCGCATTGCTCGACGGCTCGTTCAAACTGCATTTGTCCGGTTGCTCGAAGGGGTGCGCGCATCCTTCACCGGCAGCGCTCGCCGTCGTTGGCGGTCCGAATGGCCATGCAATCATTCTGGATGGATCGGCATCGGCCGAACCGGCTGTTCATATCGGCAAGGAAAATCTGAAATCGGCACTGACCCGCCTTGGCGAGCTGGTGCGAAATAACAAAGTTGCTGGCGAATCGGCACGCCAGTGTCTTAAACGGCTCGGCCGGGACGCAATCGCGACGGCTCTACGACAGGGATAAAAATGCCTGACTATGATTATATCCGTGAGGGAGAGGCGATCTACGAACGCTCCTTCGCGATCATCCGCAACGAAGCCGATCTCAAGCGCTTTTCCGACGCCGAGGCCGATGTTGCAGTCCGCATGATCCACGCCTGCGGACAGGTGGAAGCCGCACAGCATTTCCATTTCTCACCCGGCTTCGTTGCCGCTGCCCGCCAGGCGCTGTCCGATGGCGCGCCCATTCTTTGCGATGCCGAGATGGTTGCCCGTGGCGTCACTCGCACCCGTTTGCCGGCCGCCAACGAGGTCATCTGCACCTTGCAGGATCCGCGCACGGCGGAAATCGCAAACACGATCGGCAATACGCGTTCGGCGGCGGCCATGCATCTATGGGCCGATCGGCTTGCCGGCGCCGTCGTTGCCATCGGCAATGCGCCAACCGCGCTTTTCCATCTTCTCGAAATGTTGCGCGACGGCGCGCCGAAACCTGCCGCCATCATCGGCATGCCTGTGGGCTTCGTTGGTGCCGCTGAATCGAAGGACGCGCTTGCCGAGAATTCCTATGGCGTTCCCTTTGCCATCGTACGCGGGAGACTTGGCGGCAGTCCGATGACGGCAGCTGCCCTCAATGCCCTGGCGAGGCCGGGCCTATGAGCGCGCCTTGCGGACAGCTGATCGGTGTGGGCACCGGTCCCGGCGATCCGGAACTGCTGACGGTCAAGGCCGTCAGGGCTCTGGAACGCGCCGATATCGTCGCCTATTTCGCCAAGCACGGCAGAGGCGGCAACGGCAAGGCCATTGTTGCCGACCTGCTGCGAGCAGACGTGACGTTGCTGCCGCTCTACTATCCGGTTACGACCGAGATCGATAAGGACGCGCCGGACTATGTAAGCCAGATCACCGCCTTCTATGATGCCTCGGCCGAAATCGTTGCAGGGCATCTGCGCGACGGAAAGACCGTTGCCGTACTGAGCGAAGGCGATCCACTCTTCTACGGCTCCTATATGCACCTGCATGTGCGCCTTGCCGATCGCTTTCCGACCGAGGTCATTCCGGGGGTAACCGCCATGTCCGGCTGCTGGTCGCTGGCCGGATTGCCGATGGTGCAAGGAGACGACGTGCTCTCCGTCCTGCCTGGAACCATGGCGGAAGGCGAGCTTGCCCGCCGCCTTGGCGACACGCAGGCCGCCGTTATCATGAAGGTCGGCCGCAACCTGCCGAAAATCCGCCGCGCGCTCGATGCCGCCGGCCGGCTGAACGAGGCGATCTATGTCGAGCGCGGCACGATGGCAAATGGCGCCATGACGCCGCTTGCCAGCCGCGATGATACCGAGGCGCCGTATTTCTCGCTGGTGCTTGTTCCGGGCTGGGAAGGAAGGCCATGAGCGGGCGCCTCTATGTCATCGGCACCGGTCCCGGCATGCCTGAGCAGACGACGCCGGAAGCACTGGCTGCCGTCTCGGATGCCCATGAATTCTACGGTTACGGCCCCTATCTCGACCGCCTGACGCTGCGCGACGATCAGATCCGCCAGGCGTCCGACAATCGCGAAGAGCTGGATCGCGCCAAGGTGGCGTTGCAACGAGCCGCGGCTGGCGTCAATGTCTGCGTCGTCTCCGGCGGTGATCCCGGAGTCTTTGCGATGGCAGCGGCCGTCTGCGAGGCGATCGATCACGGTCCGGCGGAATGGCGCGCAATCGACCTCGTCGTCGTGCCCGGCATCACGGCCATGCTGGCGGTCGCCGCCCGCATCGGCGCCCCTCTCGGGCACGATTTCTGCGCGATCTCGCTGTCGGACAATCTGAAGCCCTGGCCGCTCATCGAAAGCCGGCTTCGAGCTGTTGCCGAGGCTGGTCTCGTCATCGCGCTTTATAACCCAATCAGCAAGGCGCGGCCCTGGCAGCTCGGCAGGGCTTTCGAAATCCTTCGTGATATTTTGCCAGCAGAGACGCCCGTCGTTTTGGGGCGGGCCGCCGGCCGGCCCGACGAACGCATGACGGTCGCGCGGCTTGGCGATGCCCAGGCTGCGCAGGCCGATATGGCGACCTGCGTCATCATCGGCTCTGCCGAAACGCGTATCATCGCCCGCGAGGGACGTACGGATCTGGTCTATACGCCACGTTTCATCAGGGAAGAGACAAAATGAGCGATCCGATCGAGCGCGGCATCGACTGTTTCGACCACCGGCAGGCCGGTGGCCTCCGCACGCTCGATCATGATCACTTTGATACCGAGACGCCTTGCCGCCTCGATCTTTCCGTAAGTCGCATCACCGCCGCTGTTCTTGGCGACGACCACGTCGATCGCATGCCGTTGCAGCATGTCGAGCTCGTCAGCCAGCCGGAACGGCCCCCTGCTATGAATGTAGGCCACATTGGGCACCGTCAGCGGCGGCTCGACAGGATCGACGCTACGGACCCAGTAGTGGTGCTGCGGGGCCGCGTTCGCCTGTTGCGCCTCCTGCCGGCCGGTTGCCAGGAAAACCCGCATTGGTTTATCCCCAAGCGCCGTAACGGCTTGTGCAACGCCATGCACCGGGAGCCAGGCATCACCATCGACCGGCACCCAGGCTGGGCGGCGCAGCGCGAAGGCCGATACGTCGCATCGAGCCGCCGCTTCGCCAGCATTGGTGGAAATGCGGGCTGCGAAAGGGTGAGTAGCATCGATCAGCAGATCGATCGCTTCATCGCGCAGATAGCGGGCCAGTCCTTCCGCACCGCCGAAACCGCCGCTGCGAACGGGGACGGGCTGCGCCGCCGGATCGGCGGTCCTGCCGGCAAGCGACAGAATGACGTCAAGGTCGGTACGAGCGGCGAGCGACGTTGCCAAAGCACGAGCCTCCGTCGTGCCGCCAAGGATCAAAATGCGGACCTTGCCCATGGCTGAGATATCTTCCGTTCAATGTTGGCTCACTATTATCGGCATCGGCGAGGATGGTCCAGCCGGGCTCGGCGACGAGGCCAAGCGGCTGATCTCTTCGGCACCGGTCGTCTTTGGCGGAGAGCGTCATATCGAGTTGATGAGCCCGGTGATAACAGGCGAAACGCATCAATGGCTTTCACCGTTCGAAAGATCCATCGAAGCGATCCTGGCCCGGCGCGGCGAGCCGACGGTGGTTCTCGCTTCCGGCGACCCCTTCTTTTACGGGGTCGGCGCGACACTCTCACGACGCGTCCCAGCCGGTGAGATGTTCGTCATTCCAGCTCCCTCCTCCTTCAGCCTTGCAGCATCGCGCCTCGGTTGGCCTTTGCAGGAGATAACGGTTCTCTCGCTTCACGGACGACCCATCGATCTCATCCGGCCGCATCTCCATCCAGGCCGCAAGATCCTGGCGCTGACCTCGGACGGCAAAGGGCCAGCCGAATTGGCCGCCTTGTTGCAAGCCTCCGGCTTCGGTCAGTCTGAACTTACGGCCCTGGAAGCGCTCGGCGGCCCGCACGAGGAGGTTTCCCGGCAAAAGGCTGATGACTTCGCCCTCTCCGGCATCAACGATTTGAATATTTGCGGCGTCGAGGTCAGGGCTGAAGGAGCGGCGCGGATTTTATCGCTGAGCGCCGGCCTGGCCGACGAGCTATTCGAGCATGATGGCCAGATCACCAAGCGGGAAATCCGCGCGATGACGCTCTCCGCGCTTGCGCCGCGTTACGGCGAGCTGCTCTGGGACATCGGCGCAGGCTCCGGCTCGATCGGCATCGAATGGATGCTGGCGAACACGTCGCTGCGCGCCATCGCCATAGAAGCATCAGCGGAGCGCGCGGCGCGGATCCGTCGTAATGCAGCCAATTTCGGCGTACCAGGCCTAACTGTCATCGAAGGAGAGGCACCGGATGCGCTGATCGGATTGCCGACACCGGATGCGATCTTCATCGGTGGCGGTGGCAGCGATGAAGGTGTGCTCGATGCTGCCATCGGCCAGTTGAAAAGCGGCGGCAGGCTGGTTGCCAATGCCGTCACCACCGAAATGGAAGCACTTCTGCTTGCCGAACAGGCACGCCGGGGTGGCTCGCTGATCCGTATCGATATTGCGCGTGCGGCCCCCGTCGGCCGCATGACCGGCTGGCGGCCGGCCATGCCGGTGACGCAATGGTCGTGGATCAAGCCGTAATTCACAACGAGGTAAAGCGATGACAGTGCATTTCATTGGCGCAGGCCCCGGAGCCGCCGACCTGATTACCGTGCGTGGCCGGGATCTGATCGGCAAGTGCCCGGTCTGCCTCTATGCGGGCTCGATCGTCTCACCGGAACTTCTGCAATATTGCCCGCCCGGCGCCCGCATCATCGACACCGCACCGCTATCGCTTGACGAGATCGAGGCGGAATATCTGAAGGCTGCCAAAGCTGGCGAGGATGTCGCGCGGCTTCACTCCGGCGACCTGTCCGTCTGGAGCGCCGTTGCCGAGCAAATCCGCCGGCTGGAGCAGCATGGCATCGACTATACACTCACACCGGGTGTTCCGGCTTTCGCTGCGGCAGCATCAGCGCTCGGGCGCGAGCTGACCATCCCGGCGGTCGCCCAGAGCCTGGTGCTAACGCGCGTTTCCGGCCGCGCTTCCCCGATGCCGAATAACGAGACGCTGGAGAAATTCGGCGCAACAGGCGCGACGCTTGCCATCCATCTGGCGATCCACGCACTTTCAAAGGTCGTCGAGGATCTGACACCGCTCTACGGTGCGGATTGCCCGGTCGCGATCGTCGTCAAGGCCTCTTGGCCCGACGAGCGGATCGTTCGCGGCACGCTTGCAACCATTGAGGCAATGGTGGCCGCCGAGCCGATCGAGCGCACCGCGTTGATCTTCGTCGGCCCGTCGCTTTCCGCCAGCGATTTCCGCGAAAGCTCGCTTTACGACCCCACCTATCAGCGGCGCTTCCGCGGCCGACAATAGTTCAAGCGACCGTTGCAAAACCCGCTGAAATTTCCTCTAGTTTGCTTCCAAAGCCCACGGCACGGAAGAGGATCAGGGGATGCAGCGCATTACCATCACAATCGATGACGATCTTCTCGAGACGATCGACAAGATCAGCACGCAACGTGGCTATGCCAGCCGCTCGGAAACTCTGCGCGATCTGGTTCGCGACGCGGTGACGCGCGCACAGCCAACCATCGATGGCGAAGCTGGCTGCTACGCAGCTCTTACCTATGTCTATGAACACGAAACGCGCGACCTGTCGCGGCGGCTGACGAGCGCGCAGCACAGCCATTATGATCTCTCAGTGTCGACGCTTCATGTCCATATCGACGGGCATGATTGCCTTGAGGTTTCGGTGCTGAAAGGCAAGGCCGCCGAGATCAAGGCCTTTGCGGACAGGGTGGTGACGCAGCGTGGCGTGCGCTTCGGCAATCTGCACCTGGTCCCCTCGGATCATGGTGCAGCTCATCGCGAAGCGCATTCGCACGACTGATACAGACGAGTTGCCCGCGGACTACAAGATCAATCAGAGCTGACCCGTGATGTAAGCCATGCTTTCCTTGAGGGCGCCAACCGGTTCCTTCAAGGCATGGACGGTCGGAGCAAAGGGTTCGAAAGATGCCGGGCCGGCATAGCCGGCAGAGAGCAACGCCCGAAGCTGGCCGGCATTGTCGAGACGGTCCTCTGCGTCGACCAGAACGCGATGCGGATCGCGCATGTCGGCAACCGAGACATCGGGATCGCTGACACCGGAAATGTGAACCAATCCAGTCAATTGCGGGAAAGTTGCCGCTTCGCCGGCGAGATGGTGATGGAAAGTATCGTGGACAAGGCGGAAGGTGGATTTCGCACCGAGTTCCTCGATGGCATCAGCCGCTTCACTCTTCAGGCGCAGCGAGCAGATTTCGAAGCCGAGCGGCTCGACAAGGCCAATAATGCCGGCCGCCTCAAGCATCGGCTTCAGGGCCGACAACGCCTTGCGGAGATTGGCGCGACGCGCGTCGGGTTCGCGACCGCTGCCGTCATTGACTGGAACGAGCACCAGAGCCTTCGCGCCGCAATCGCGCGCATAGTCGATCAGCTCCGCCGCTTCGCGGGCGCGCTCGTCGTTCCATTCATTGAAACGCTGTAGCGCATTGATCGAGATGATCGTCAGCCCCTGACGCTCGGCCAGTTCCCTAACGGCTTTTGCAGGCGTGCCATCCAGTATAGCGTTCCCGGTAAGATCGTTGCGAATCTCGACACTATCGATGCCGAGTTCCTTTGCGGCGGCAAAGAACGATTCCAGTGTCATGGATGGCGCACACATATGATTGAGCGCGAAACGAACAGAACTCATGTAGGCATTCCTCCTCAAGGCCTCCGGCCGCAGAGACATTCCAGATCCGCAGCGCTTGCCTGTGAAGCACTAGCCATATTCATGCCTTTCTTCCATCGGCTTCAACTGTCATTCCTGATAGAATTCTCTGAGAAATGATGGAATTCCATCACTCCATTCAGATATTTTCCGAGAGGAAAATTTCAAACGGCAGGAAGCTTTGTCCGGGGACCGCGGCCTCGTCGCTTTCGACAGACCTGATCATCAGCTTCATCAGTTCGCTGCAGAGCGCCGGCAGCGGCGTGCCGATCGCCATGGTGACGACATCGTCGGCAAGCGCCGCCCTCGATTCCGGCGTCAATTCGTTGACGACGGCAATCAACTTGCCTGATAGTCGCTCTTCGCGAATGGCCGAAATCGCTCCCTCCATGCCTCCGCCGCAGACGTAGAACCCGATGAGATCGGGATGTTTCTGCAGGAGATCGAGTGTCGCCTCATGTGTGATCTCCGGCGTATCGAGATTGATGAGTGTATCCAGCACCTCGAAATCGGGTGCGTTCTCGCGGAAATAGGAGCGGAAGCCGATTTCGCGCAGCTCGTGACCCAGGAAACGATGACTGCCGACAAAGCAAGCCACTTTGCCTGGGCGGCGCGCCGAACGCGCGATGATCCAGGCGGCCGTGCGCCCGACCTTGCGGTTGTCGACGCCAATATATCCCTGGCGTGCCGTGGTGGAGAAATCCGACAGCAAGGAAAAGACCGGAATGCCTTTCTCCTTCAATTCCTCGATCGCAGCCGTCACAGCCGGATAATCCGGCGCAACGAGTGCAACGGCCTGACTGCGGGCGGCCACCATTTTCAGCTTCTCGACAATCGCCGTCGGCGTCGAGGCCGCTACGAATTCAATTTGGGCGTTGATCCGCGCTGTCGTGACCGACTGTGCCGCCACGGAGATCTCCTTGGCAAAGGCCTGATAGAAGGCCTGAACAGGCTTCTGCAGGACAAAACCCAAGCGATATTGCGGCAAGTCTTCAAAGACGCGCTGACGCAGGAGACCGACGGCATGGTATCCTATTTCCTGCGCCGCTTCGTAGACGCGGCGCGCGGTTTCCTCTCGCACCCGATGCCGTCCATTCAGCACGCGATCGATCGTGGCGACGCTGACGCCGGATGCCTTGGCGAGATCCGATATGGTTGGGCGACGCATGGCTGTTCCTGAGATATACTATCACCGATGACGATGAGCCTTGATAGGTTTTGATAGATTCCATCATTCCTGCATTGAGGCAAGCGAAAAGTCGATCTATCGTTTCTGACATCGAGGGCGATGGGCTGTTGCACGTCGCGGGAGGCAGGGATGACGACGATTATCAAGCGTGACTACGATCTGCTCGGCGCAAGCGGCAAATTGGCGGTGGAGACCGGACTGGCGGCCGCCGAATGGTATCACACGGACGTTCCGCGCAAGGACATGAAGGCGCTGATGCAGCGCTCGGATGCCCCGGCAATCCGCGACACCATCATCTGGCTTGGCAGTATGCTGGTCTGCGCTGCGCTGGGCGTCTACTTCTGGGGGTCCTGGCTCTGTGTGCCCTTCTTCCTTGCCTATGGTATACTCTACGGTTCGGCTTCCGACAGCCGCTGGCATGAATGCGGTCACGGCACCGCGTTCAAGACGCGCTGGATGAACGACGCGGTCTACCAGATCGCCTGCTTCATGATCATGCGCAATCCGGTGACCTGGCGCTGGAGCCATGCGCGCCATCACACCGACACCGTCATCGTCGGCCGCGACCCCGAAATTGCCGTCATGCGGCCGCCGGATCTCTTCCGCCTCGTCCTGAATTTTTTCGGCATCCTCGATGCCTGGCACGCCATCGTTGACATGCTGCGCAACGCTTGCGGTATCGTCAGCGCTGCGGAAAGGACATTCATCCCTGAGATGGAACAGCCGAAGGCCATTCGTATCGCCCGTATCTGGCTTGCCATCTATATCGTGGCCATCGCAGCGGCGATTGCCATGGGCTCCATCCTGCCGCTGATGTTGATCGGTCTTCCGCGCCTTTATGGCGCCTGGCATCACGTCCTGACCGGCCTGCTGCAGCATGGCGGCCTCGCAGACAACGTCATCGATCACAGGCTGAACAGCCGCACCGTGGTGATGAATCCCATCAGCCGCTTCATCTACTGGAACATGAATTATCACGTCGAACACCACATGTTCCCGATGGTGCCCTATCACGCGCTTCCGAAGCTGCATGCGATGATCAAGCACGACCTGCCGGCGCCGAACCCATCCATGTGGTCCGGCTATCGCGAGATGATACCGGCTTTCCTGCGGCAGTTGCGCAATGAGGACTATTTCCTGAAGCGCGAACTGCCGGCGACGGCCCGCCCCTATCGAGAGGAGTTCCACAGCGAGCTTCCAGCCGCAGCCGCTCAATAAACTGGACTAGTACAGGGAGGAAAACATGAGCAACTGGATCGAAGTCTGTGCTGCCGACGCGATCGACGAAGAAGACGTCATCCGCTTCGACCATGACGGGCGAACCTTTGCCGTCTACCGCAGCCCCGAGGACGATTATTTCGCCACCGACGGCCTGTGCACACACGAGAAGATCCATCTCGCCGATGGTCTCGTCATGGACAACATCATCGAATGTCCCAAGCACAATGGCCGCTTCGACTATCGCACCGGCGAAGCCAAGGGAGCTCCGGTCTGCATCAATCTGCAGACCTATCCGGTCAAGGTCGAGAACGGCACTGTCTTCATCGGGCTCTGAGGAGGAGATCATGCCGCATTTTGTCATCGTCGGCGCTGGAGAATGCGGCGCGCGCGCTGCCTTCTCACTCCGCGAAAAGGGATTTGAGGACGAGATTTCCCTGATCGGCACCGAACCGATTGCACCATACGAACGCCCGCCACTTTCGAAAGGCGGATCGGGTGATGCGCCGGAACCGAAATTTGTCGCCGCATTGGAACGCTATCGGGAGCAGTCAATAGACCTGAGGCTCGATGCCACAGTAACGGCGATCAATCCTGCCGGGAAGACAATCCGCCTCGCCGACGGGCAAACACTTCACTACGACAAACTTCTGCTCACAACTGGAGCCACGGCGCGCAGTTTCCCCGGCGTCGATGGCGCCTGCCACCGCATCCGTATGTTGCGGACCCATGCGGATGCGGTGGCGTTGCATGCGGGCCTTCATCCCGGCCGGCATATTGCCATCATCGGTGGAGGCTTCATCGGGCTTGAGCTGGCGGCTACCGCGCGCCTCCGTGGCGCCGAAGTCACCGTCATCGAGGGCCTGCCGCGGGTGTTGAAGCGCGGCGTGCCGGAGGAGATCGCCGAAGCGATCACGAAACGCCATCGTCAGGAGGGTGTCGATATCCGTTGCGGCCAAGGCATTCAGGCCGTGCACGAGGAAGCCGATAAGGTCGTCGTTCGTCTGGCCAACGGCGAGATCATCTCGGCCGATCTTCTGCTCGTCGGCATCGGTGCCTTGCCGAATGTCACGCTCGCCGCGCAGGCGGGGCTTGTGATCGACAACGGCATTGCCGTTAACGAGCGCCTCGAGACTTCCATTGCCGACATCTACGCGGCAGGCGATTGCTGCTCCTTCCCCTTGGCACTTTATGGCGGTCGGCGCGTGCGCCTCGAATCCTGGCGCAACGCACAGGAACAGGCAGATCTTGCCGCGGCCAATATGCTGGGAGAAGGCACGGAGATATCAGCCGTACCGTGGTTCTGGTCGGATCAATATGATCTGACGCTACAGATCGCCGGTCTGGCGGATGAGGCGGCCGTTCATGTGAGACGAGACCTCGATGATGGTGCTTTCATCCTGTTTCATCTGGATGGGCAGGGGCGATTGCTCGCCGCCAGCGGTATCGGGCGCGGCAATGCTATCGCGCGCGACATTCGCCTCGCCGAAATGCTGATTGCAGTCCGCGCTCATCCGGATCGTGATGCTCTGGCGGCAAGCACCGTCAAACTGAAGTCGCTGCTTGCAGCATAAGATCGCGCTTGGAACTTGACGAATGGCGCCGAACCATAAATGTCTTCCTGTAACGGCAAACGGGGGAAGCGATGAAGATACTCGGCATTTCTGGCAGCCTGCGCAAAGGCTCATTCAACACGGCTCTGCTTCACGCCGCCGTCGAACTGGCACCAAGCGGCGTCGAACTGGTCGCCCGGACCATTCATGGCGTGCCGCTCTATGACGCGGATCTCGAGGCTGCCGAAGGAATTCCGGAAAAGGTGCGCGAACTCAAGGATCTGGCCATCGCAGCCGACGGGTTGATCCTGTTTACGCCGGAATACAACAATTCACTTCCCGGCGTCTTCAAGAATGCCATCGACTGGATGAGCCGCCCCTCGACCGACATCGCGCAGGTCTTCGGCGGCAAGCCGATCGCCGTCCTCGGCGCCTCGCCCGGCAATTTCGGCACGATCCTCAGCCAGAACGCCTGGTTGACGGTGCTGCGCACGCTCGGCGCCGAAGCATGGTTCGGCGGCCGGCTGATGGTATCGCGAGCCGGTAGCGTTTTCGATGCCGACGGCGCCATCGTGGACGAGAAAGTGAAGCACAATCTCGCGGCTTTCGTCGAAGGTTTTGCCGCTTTCGTCGCGGATCAAAAGAAGTCTTGACCGGCAGTTCTTCGGAAAGCTGAAGAACGACCGCCACGCCTATGATTGACACCGCGAATGGCCTAACATGAATGCGGCGCCGGTTCCCGGCGCCTCCGGGGCCCCGCACATTTCCTTCCGACGAAAACAATGAAATCCAATAGTACCGGTTACGTCTTCACGCTGTTGGCCATCAGCATATTCGCCATACAGGACGGCATATCCAAACACCTCGTCAGCGCCTATCCGCCGCTTCTGGTGGCGATGATCCGCTATTGGGCTTTCATGCTTTTCGCCATCGCAATGGCTTCGCGTGCGCCGGGCGGCTTGCGGCGTAACGTCAGGACGCGGCACCCCGCCTTGCAGATAGCCCGAGGCCTGTTGCTTGCCGCACAGATCGTTGTCGCAATCTCATCCTTCGTCATCGTCGGACTGGCTCATTCGCAGGCGATATTTTCATCCGGCCCGCTCATGGTGGCCCTATTGTCCATACCGATCCTCGGCGAGAAAGTTGGCTGGCGGCGATGGCTGGCGATCTGTTTCGGCTTTGTCGGCGTGCTCTTTATTCTCAAGCCGGAGACCGGCGTTTTTGACGCGCGCTTCCTGGTTCCGCTTTCCGGTGCGCTGCTGTTCTCGTTCTACGTCGTCCTCACCCGCTACGTCAGTCGTGAAGACAATGCCATGACCAGCTTTTTCTATACAGGCGTCGTCGGTGCCGTCGCCATGAGCTGCATCGGCCCATTCTTCTGGACGACGCTTGCCCCACACGACTGGATCTTCATGGGGATCCTCTGCCTGACCGGCGTATCGAGCCACTACTTCCTCATCCGCGCCTACGACACGCTCGATGCGGTGGTGATCCAGCCGCTGACCTATCTGCAGCTCGTCTTCTCCGCCATCATCGGCGTCACCATATTCGGGGAAAAGCTAAGCGCGCCCATGGTACTGGGCGCGCTGATCGTCGTTGCGGCCGGCATGTTCACGATCTGGCGCGAACATGCTCTGGCCAAGACCAGGCTCAAGGCCGCAAAGCCCCAGGAGCGTTAGGCATCCACCTGAGCGCGCGGCTGCGCCTCCGTGTAGTAGCTCACATATTTCTGGCGGTAGCGTTCCGTTCCGCCGAAGTCGCTGTATCGCGGCAATTCCGACATGTCGGTCTTGTTCAGAATGACACCGAGAATGCGCGAACTGATCTGCGGTTCCTGCTCCAGAATGTCGCGCACCAGATTGGTCGGCGTCGCACCCCATTCGGTAACCAGCAGGAAGGCGTCGACCTGTGGCGCAAAGGCCTTCGCGTCGATCACCGGACCAAGAGGCGCAAGGTCGACGACGATATAGTCGAACATCTTGCGTGCGTTTTCCATCAGGAGCTGCATACCTTGGGAGGACAGAAGCTCGCTGGTGTGCAGCAATTGATCTCGAACGGCAACCGGCAGAATGGCAAGCTTGGTGCGCGGATCGACCTTTACCACATTCGTCCATGGCACCTCGCCGAGCACGGCCTCGATCAAACCGGCCTGAGGCGACGACTTCAGCGTCCGGCTGAGGCCCGGATTGCGCAAGTCGGCATCGATGAGCAGCGTGCGCTTGCCACTGCTGGCAAGCAAGGCGGCAAAATTGGCAGCTGTCGTCGACTTGCCCTCGCCCGGCAGCGCCGAGACGACGCCGATGACGCGGTCGGCACGACCCTGCAGCATCACGTCACTGGCGAGCTTGGCATTTCTCAAAGTCTCGGCAAAGATCGAGCGCGGAGCTTCGACCGATATGCGCATGATGCGTTCGAAGGCAACACCATTTTCCGGCTCCTCCGCCGTTGCAGGCTCCGGTCCGACATTGGTCTTGCGCTTCTTTTTGTTGCTCTTGCCCTGCTGACCAAGCAGCGGCAGATAACCGAGGAACTTCAATCCAAGCGCAGAACGTACATCGGCTTCTACCCGGAAGAAGCGGTCCCGGAACTCCTGCAAGGCAGCCAATCCACATCCAGCCATAAGACCGAGGATCACCGAAAGCGCCATGACAAGCGTCCTCTTCGGGCTCGACGGCGAAGTCGGCACGCCGGCCACAGAGATGACGCGGGCCTTCGCAATCGGGAAGGAACGCTGCTGGGTCGCTTCTTCGAAACGGCCGAGATAGGATTCATAGAGCGTCTTCAGCGCCGTCGCCTTCTGGTTCAGTTCGTTCAGGTGCACCAACGACTTGTTGGCCTCGGAATTCTTGCCGACAACATTCTCGATGCTTTCGCGCAGCGATGCCGAGCGCGACTGTGCCACATCAAGCTCGTTCTTGTAGCTCGCGGTAAGCTGTTGAAGGACCTGATAGATCTGCCGGGTGATGTCCTGCCGTTCAGCCTTCAGCGCCACCGCCTGCGGGTGCTGGGCTCCGAAATTCTGCGTTACATCCTGCTCGCGCTTCTCGACGGCAAGGTAACGTGTCTTCAGATCCTGAAGCACCGAGTTATCGGTTGTGTTTGACGAAATCGTCGCATTCTTGACCGCGTTGTCCGGCCCTTGATCGATGATCGACTTGTATTGGTTATATCGCGCAGCTGCACTGGCCGTGTCGGCTTGGGCGATGATCAGCTGCTTGTTCAAGTCGGAAATCTGCTGCTCCGACATCAGCTCACCACCGGTCGACGTCAGCCCATTTTCGGCTTTGTATTTCTCGACCTCGAGTGATGCTTCCTGGGCGCGCTGGCGCAGATCGTTCAGGCGCTCCTGGAGCCAGACTGAGGCACGCTCGGTCGCGTCGAAATTGGCATTCAACTGGTCGGTCAGATAGGCGTCGGCATAGGCACGCGTGACTTTGGCGGCCAGTAGTTTGTCCGTGGAAGTGAAAGACACGGCGACGACGGAGCTTCGGGTAACGCGCTCGACTTTGAGATTGTCCTGCAGGACGGCCGCCACCTTCTGTCGCTGCGCTTCGCGCTGCTCTTCCGGTGTCATCGGCGGTCGGCCAGGCGTAAAGACACTGACGATCAAGCCGACACCGGATTTGAGCAGGGCAGCCGGCGAAACCGGCGGATTAAGCAGCGTGTTGTTATCGGCGAGGCCAGCCTGATCGACAACGCGGAGCGCCATTTCGTTCGACTTGAGGATCTCGACCGCGCTGGCGATCTCCATATCCGCCTGCTGACTGCTGGCCGCAGGTCGCTGGTCTTCCGCATATTTCGTCATGCTCTCGTCGAGCAATATCTGCGTCTGCGACGTGAAGCTCGACGTGGCGGTGAGCAAATAGGCCACCGCCAGAATGACGAAAGCAGCCACGGCAAGGAGGATCGTGCGGATGCGTCGTGTCACGACCGCCATCAGCTTATCGAGGTCTATGAAGCTATCCTGCGGCTCTCCTTGCGAAGGAGTGCTGTGGAAAGTGAAATTCTTCTGATGCATGGCGACCACCTTGTCGGAGAAGCCTGAATGAACAATAGCCACGGCCCGCGGCCTTTACGGCCGCAGGCCAAACATGAACAGGCTTAAGCGGCGGTCATCTGCGCTTCGTGCGAGACGACCAGGTTGCGGATCGAGTCATAGACCAGGCCGCCGATATCGGAGCGAGCGAGCGCAAAGGCGACGTTCGCTTCGATGAAGCCGTGCTTGGACCCGCAGTCGAATGTGCGTCCGTTATAGACCTGGGCGTGGAAGGACTGCGTCTCGGAAAGGCGCAACATCCCGTCGGTCAGCTGGATCTCATTGCCGGCGCCGCGCTCCTGGCGGGCCAGAATGTCGAAGATCTCGGGCTGAAGAATATAACGGCCATTGAGGTAAAAGTTTGAAGGCGCCTCAGACGGATGCGGCTTCTCGACCATTTTGGTCACAGCGAAACCATGGCGCACGGCCGCGCCCTTGCCGATGATACCGTACTTCGATGTCTCCTCCGGAGCGCACTCCTCGACCGCAACGATATTGCCGCCGGTCTCATTGTAGAGATCCATCAGGCCGGCCATGCAGCCGCGCATGCCATAGCAGAGCATATCGGGCAAAAGCAGCGCAAAGGGCTCGTTGCCGATCAGGTCACGGGCACACCAGACGGCGTGACCGAGGCCGAGCGGCGCCTGCTGGCGGGTGAAGCTGACGGCGCCCGGCCGCGGCAGAAGGCGTTCCAATTCGCTGACCTGATGGCTCTTGCCGGCAAGGCGCAGCGAGGAAATCAGTTCCGGCGTGTCGTCGAAATGA
This sequence comes from Rhizobium sp. ASV20, assembly GCF_016429015.1. GTDB lineage: Bacteria > Pseudomonadota > Alphaproteobacteria > Rhizobiales > Rhizobiaceae > Rhizobium. Next base: position 4,021 of record NZ_JAELTU010000098.1, on the reverse strand, counting down.
TCCTCAATCGCCGACTTGTTGCGGCTGGTGACGAAGACAATGTGCTCGATGCCGGCCTCGATGGCTTCATCGACAGCATATTGCACGACTGGACGATCGACGATCGTCAGCATTTCCTTCGGCATTGCCTTTGTCGCAGGCAGAAAACGGGTTCCGTTGCCGGCAACCGGAATGACTGCTTTTCTCACACGGTGCTTGGGGTCCATGGCTCTATCCTTTGTTAGAGTGAGGGCCTGCGCCCATTTCGGGCAGGGGCGAGGAGAGTTGAGGGGGTGATGTCGGCTGGCGGCCGCTCCGAAGAGACGCAGCCAGACGGCGAAAACGAGCGGCAACCGGCATGCTCAGATGGCGGACCGCGCGTGGGTTGAGGCAGGCGATCTTGAGGATCGTGGGAAGCTCGCGCTCCTTGATGCTGTCGACCAGCATCAGGAAAGCTTTGACTTCCTTCAGATTACGAGTCCGTCGCCTTTGGGCGGCGAGAGCGGCGGCACCGAAGGGATGTTCGGCAAAAAAACGGGCGTCAGCGGCGAGCATAGCATCAACATGTTCCTTCTTCAGGACACGCGATATCGACCCGTCACGAATGTAATAGAGGTAGCCAACCGTCGGTTCGACGACGCAGACACCGCCACGGGCAAGTGCGGATGCAAGGAAAGTATAGTCCTCGCCGATCCTCAACGTCTCGTCAAAGCGCAGATGATGCTCTTCGAGGAACGCGCGCTGGAACACTGGCTTCATGTAGCCGAAATTGTGCTCGGACGCGAAAATCATGTTCGAGGCGATGAACTTCGCCAGCGTCAGCAACGGCAGGCGCGCCAGCATCGCCTCGGGGAACATCGGCAATGTCGTGCCGATATCCTCGCGGATGACATCGAGATTATCAACCGCGATCTGTGCATCGGCCTTCTCGGCTCTTGCAATCAGCCGTGCCATGCGATCCGGACGAAGGGCATCGTCGGAATCGAGCACCGCCACCCAGCGCCCGCAAGCAGCATCGAGGCCCGCATTGCGGGCGGCGCCCGGACCGCCGTTGCGCGGCATGGCGACGAGGCGGACACGCGGATCGGGATGGTTGCTGACGATCTCACGGGTGCTGTCGGTCGAGCAATCGTCGACGACGACAACCTCCATGCTGACAGCACCCTGGGCAAGCGCGCTGTCGATGGCGCGTTCCAGCGTTTCCTCGGCATTATAGGCGGCGATGACGAAGCTGACATCGGGGATGAAATCCGTCATTGCGGGGCCTTCTCCAGATTTCCGTATTGTTCGATTTCGCGAACTCCAAAGAGGCCGCTGACGACACCGGCATGCATGATCCCGCGCAAGCCGTAGCGATGGCGCTTGACAGCGGATGCGGCAAGCAGCGCTGCGGCAACGAAGCAATAGGCAGACTTGGTGCCGGCAAGCACGATCGCGCGCCAATGCCGCCCGCTCGCCCTGCCCTCCAACAACATCCGCCCATGGGTTTGCCCCATGCGGAACCGGCGCTTGGCAAGCCAGGCAACGGTGGCGCGCTTGCCGGGAACTGGTTCTTGCACCAGTGCGTCCTCGGCATAAGCGATCCTGCCGCCGGCCTTGTGCATATGGGAAAAGAATTCGGTGTCTTCGCCGCCCGTGCGCCCGAGCGCAATGTTGAAGCGACGGCCAACGAGCGAGGGTGCGCTGCGGCGCAACAGGACATTGCAGGTGTAGCCCGTGCGGATTTCGCCTGCGACCCAGACCGGCAATGTCGAATGGAAGTCGCCATTGCGCATCCAGGTGGGCGCGCTATTCGCGTAAATCGCCTGTACCGGCCCGAGAACGGCGTCAGCGCCGGTCGTATCGGCCATGATCAGCAACTCCGACAGCCAATCTTCGGACGCCGTCTCATCATCATCGATGAAGGCGACGAAATCGCCATTTGCGTGATCGAGGCATGCATTGCGGGCAATCGAGATATTCGATGCCGGGCAATGCGCGTAGGCGATCTCGAAGGGAACGGCCGAGCGGATCGCATCGACACGATCGCGCGCGCTCGGCGTCACGTCATTGTCGGCCACGATAATGCGTATCAGCGCACCCGCCGGAATGCTCAACGCGGCAAGCGACAGCAATGTCTGATCCAGTTCTGCGCGGCGATAGGTGCAGACGGCGATGTCAATTCTTATCGGGCGACGGAGGGCTTGTGTCATGACGTGGCCCTTCGGTTGCGAAAGCTCAGCACTTCCATCCAGAAGCCCATCGACCAGGCGAAATGCATCACCATGGCGGAAATAGCGGCCAGCGGCCCATAGGGATTCTTCTGGCCAACTGCGATCCAGAAACCATAGGCGATGCAGGCGACGGCCCAGAGGCTTACCGGAATGACGGCGATCCAGTTGAGGATTGCCAGGAAAGCACCGATGAAAATCGGCACCACGGCGAGCGGCAACATCTGGCGCAAGCTCGGCATACTGCGATGCTTGAGGATATTGCGGGCGCGGCCACGTCCGTAGCCGAGATATTGCTTGAAGAGTGTCGAGATGTTCGCCCGCGGATAATAGGTCATCGCGGTCTTGTCAGTGAGCCAGATCCGATAGCCGGCCTTGTGCAGCCGATAGTCGAGCTCGGCATCCTCGTTATGGCTGAAGGTTTCGTCATAGCCGCCGACGGCACGGAAGGCTGCAACGCGCATCAATGCATGATGCCCATGTTCGGCCCAATGCCCCTTGGCTCCCTCTCGATGCTTCGAGCCGCCATTGCCGAGCTTGGAATTCTGGGCGACCGCCGTTGCCTTCTGGAAGGCGCTGAAGCCCATGGTGCGCATGGCGACAACCACGGAGTCCGCCCCAGTGGCGCCGGCTTCCCGGACCAACATCTGGCAATAATCGTCCGGATAGTCACCATGGGCATCGATGCGGATGAAATATTCGTAGCTGTCGCCGAATGTCTCAAGCGCGAGATTGATCGCAGCACTTTGCAGCCGCTTTGGATTGTCGATCAGCAGCACGCGCGGATCGCTCGCGGCGATTTCCCTGACGATATCGCGGGTCCGGTCGCTACTGCCGCCATCGGCAACCACGATGCGGGCATCGAGCTCATCCAGAGCCTGCTTAAGCTTACTGATCAACGGCGCGATGTGCTTTTCCTCGTTGAGGCAGGGAATGACGATCACACAACGCATGTCCCTTGAATTTTCAGTCGTCATTGCAATCCACCTCTATTGCGATGCATTTGCGGGAGAGCCTGTAATTCGATGCTCTGCTCATTGGCGCGCGTCAGGGTAGCCAGCCGCTGGACCAGCCCGTGACAATCCGCACGATCGATCATCCATTGCTTGCGATCCTGCGCAGCAACGGCATTGAAGGCGGCGAGATAGCGCGGCGCGTCCATTGCGCCCAAGAGCGCGACGAGGTGATCCGCGTCCGCTCTATCGAGGGTAAACCCAATCTTTCGGGCAGCCAGAAACCGGCTGGTCTCTGTGCCGTCGGCGGCAATCGGCACGGTGCCATAAAGCCCCCCCTCATAAAGACGGTTCGGCAACAGCCAGCTCGAATTCAGCCCTTCTTCGAAGAAATCGATCGCCCATGAGAACTGGACATCGTTGTAGATTGCCGAAAGATCCTCCGGATTCTTATAGGCGCCGGCGAAGGTCATGAAGGGCGCATCGCGCACGAAGCCATCGAAATCCGCGAATTCCGAACGGGCCGGCCGGCCCCGCAGGACGATCTCAAAACGCCCTTCCATCCGCCGCGAGAACGCATCGAGCAAGGCCAGGGACTTACGGCACCGCAACGCGCCGAACCAACCGATCTTCCATGGGGCGCCGTCGACCGGCGGTCGTGCCACAGGTGAGACTTCTCGCCCGGCAGTCTCGATCGAGAGAACCTTGTTCTCGAGCAGCATGACCGGCAGTCGCAGGCCGGAACGCGGCCGGAAATAGCGCTCGACAAAGGCTGGCGAACTGGTGATGAGCAAGGCCGCCTTCGCGCCGAAATGGCGCTCGGCACCGCGAAGCGCGCCGCCCAGCACGTCGTCGCGCAGCAGCAACCGATGGATATCG
>NZ_JAELTU010000916.1 GCF_016429015.1 Rhizobium sp. ASV20 | reverse complement strand
AAATTCGGCAAAACCCTTGATTTCATGCTGTCCGAGCATCGCGATGAGGCTGCGGCCGGCGCCTTCTTCACCCGCACGATCAAGAACAATGGTTGGCCCGAAAAGGTCGTCATCGACAAGAGCGGCGCGAACCTGGCAGGATTGCAAAACGTCAACTGGCTGCTGCTACAGCATGGATGGTTTTGGCTGATCGAGATCCTGCAGGTCGAATACCTCAACAACATGATCGAGCAAGATCACCGGTTTATCAAGACGCTGACCCGCCCTATGAAAGGCTTCAAATCCTTTCAGTCTGCGTCAGCGACACTGGATGGCATCGAGGTGGCTCACATGAT
>NZ_JAELTU010000915.1 GCF_016429015.1 Rhizobium sp. ASV20 | reverse complement strand
TTTCTCCCGCTCACATCGACAATTTCGAGGGAAAAAAACATATGGGTGCTCAAGGGATTCTCCGCCAATTTGGCGCTCGGTTTCAATGCGCCAGGCTCCCACCAATCGGTGTGTTGCGCCAGCAATGACCAAGCTTGATCTCTTTCTTCTCGACACTCTTCTGCATTGAGATCGATGAAACGCGCATCGACGACCACGCTCTTCCAAGAATGCTTGCTTGTCAGTTGATCGATCTGAAGACAGACATGAGGGTTTCTTCTCATGATTTTCAGCTTTTTGCCTGGCAAGGTAAAAACGTATAGTTTGTCGCCAGCAAAAGCGTATTGAACGGGAACAATATAGGGGAC
>NZ_JAELTU010000914.1 GCF_016429015.1 Rhizobium sp. ASV20 | reverse complement strand
TTTCTCCCGCTCACATCGACAATTTCGAGGGAAAAAAACATATGGGTGCTCAAGGGATTCTCCGCCAATTTGGCGCTCGGTTTCAATGCGCCAGGCTCCCACCAATCGGTGTGTTGCGCCAGCAATGCCCAAGCTTGATCTCTTTCTTCTCGACACTCTTCTGCACTGAGATCGATGAAACGCGCATCGACGACCACGCTCTTCCAAGAATGCTTGCTTTTCAGTTGATCGATCTGAAGACAGACATGAGGGTTTCTTCTCATGATTTTCAGCTTTTTGCCTGGCAAGGTAAAAACGTATAGTTTGTCGCCAGCAAAAGCGTATTGAACGGGAACAATATAGGGGAC
>NZ_JAELTU010000913.1 GCF_016429015.1 Rhizobium sp. ASV20 | reverse complement strand
GCCTTGGCGTCCGTAGCAGCTAAGCGGCGGTCGGTGAGTTCGTTATTTCGAGCATGTTTCAAATTTTTATCCTGATATTAGTCGTCCGGGGGACGATCAGCTGGACTTCGATCGCTTGGCAAGCAGCGCAGATGTTGCTGACATCCGGTCAGCTTGCTCCTTGGCGAGGCGCGCTTCGCGCAGCCTGAATGTCTTGGCTTCACGGGCCTGAGCTACAGATTCAAGCTCTTCCGCCGCATTGTTCTTGGCGAAGAACTCCGTCTGGAGATTGCCGAAGGCGGTCTCAGCCTGTTGGCGCGATTTGCTATATGTCTCTGTCATTGAATTTCCTCGATGCTGGCTATGACACC
>NZ_JAELTU010000912.1 GCF_016429015.1 Rhizobium sp. ASV20 | reverse complement strand
CGGCCCGACATCTTCCGGCACATCGCATCCGACAAAACCTGCATGTAGCGGGCAAGCACGATCAGCTCCGTGCCGGTCTGCTCGACCAGATCCAGAAGCTGGGCCTCGGCCTGTGGCTTGTTCTCCTTCGTCACCTTGATGTGGTGGAAGGGAATGTCGTGATTGACCACGACCTTCTGATATTCGAAATGGTTGGAGACGACACCGACGATGTCGATCGGCAGTGCGCCGATCTTCCAGCGATAGAGCAGGTCGTTGAGGCAATGGCCGAAGCGCGACACCATCAACAGCACCTTCATGCGCTTCCTGGCATCGTGGATCTCTGAAACCATCGCAAACTTCTCGGCGATCG
>NZ_JAELTU010000911.1 GCF_016429015.1 Rhizobium sp. ASV20 | reverse complement strand
GCGGATTGAGCGCCGAACCTGCCGGATTCTGCATCCAGCCGTTGGCGATGAGGATCCACAATGCCGAGAAGTTCGAACCGAGCGCGACAGCCCAGGTGGCAACAAGATGCCCGACCTTGGAAAGCTTATCCCAGCCGAAGAAGAACAGGCCGACGAAGGTCGCCTCGAGGAAGAAGGCCATCAAGCCTTCGATCGCCAGCGGGGCGCCGAAGATATCGCCGACATAATAGCTGTAATAGCTCCAGTTCATACCGAACTGGAATTCCATCACGATGCCGGTGGCAACGCCGAGCACGAAGTTGATGCCGAAGAGCGTTCCCCAGAACTTCGTCATCTGACGCCAGATCTGCCGGCCGGTCATGA
>NZ_JAELTU010000097.1 GCF_016429015.1 Rhizobium sp. ASV20 | reverse complement strand
GTCTGATCTGATCTTGCCGGCAAGCAGGGCCGCAATCCCGACCGCACCCGCCCCTTCGACGGTCATGCCTTCGACCATGGCCGCATGGCGAATGCCCGCAGCGATCTCCTCCTCGCTGAGCAGGATCACCTCATCGAGAAGAGCGCGGCACATCGGGAAGGTCAGGCGGTTGTTGAGCCCGATGCCGCCACCCAGAGAATCCGCAAGGGTTTCGACTTCCTGCACATCGGTCGGTCGATTAGCCGCCAGGCTTGCCGCCATCGCGGCGCCGCGCTCCATCGACACGCCGATGACCTTGGCAGACGGCAAACGGCTCTTGATCGCAGCTGCAACGCCCGAAGCAAGCCCACCGCCGGACAACGGCACCAGAACAAGCACAGTTTCCGGCAAATCGTCGGCAACCTCGAGCCCGAGCGTGCCTTGGCCGGCAATGACCCCGGCATCGTCAAAGGGCGGAATGAAATACATACCCTCTTCATGGACGAGGCGCTCGACCTCCAACATCGCCTCATCCTGCGAGCGCCCGACAATACGGATGTCGGCCCCGAGACTTCGGATGGCCCCGACCTTGTTGGCCGGAACAAGCGCAGAGAGGCAGATGGTCGCGCGCGCACCCATCACCCTGGCGGCATGGGCAACCGCCCTGCCGTGATTGCCTGTGGAAGCCGTCACAAGCCCACGCGACCGCGCCATGTCATTCAGGCACAGAAGCGCATTGGTGGCGCCACGAAGCTTGAAACTGCCAGTGTGTTGATAGTTTTCGAGCTTCAGATGGACCGGAACGTTCAGTCGTTGAGAGAGAGGGTGCGAGAGCCGCAACGGCGTGCACGGCACGTGCGGCGAAATGCGCCGCCGGGCTGCTTCTATGTCCTGCAGCGTCACCATCATTGGCATGACACGCTCGGGTGCCGCGCCGATGATGTAACCGGCGTCATCGTGGTCTCCATCTCTTTCTCCGGCCAAATGTTCATGACATCAGCGTGAAAGAGACAATGGATCATGTCAATCTGTATATTGTTTCATTACAATTATGGATATGCTTACGCCAACCGGCGCGCGCCGGACCCCGCAAGGCAGTGTCGCCTTAACGGATCCAGCTGATTGTGAATAGGCGTCGCCGAATAACCCCGCCCATCTTCGAAATATCAATAGGTTGGGACGACGATTTATCTCTAATCACCGCGCCGGTTCACACAAGATCCTTTCGCGCTTGCCGGTCTCAACCATCCGAGACGAACTACCAACCTTGCGCCAGTGATATTACCAGCAACGCCGCCACAACGTTATATTGTAGATGCTGGGATTCATGCGAGAATGTGTTCAGCTGTTTCACTTTCTGAGTCGTACGATGCCTGAAGAGATTGAAGTCGATACCGAAAAATTACGCGAGGCTATCGATGAGGAGATCGAGAAAAAGTCGGCGTCGCTGTTGCGCTTAATCGCTCTGACGACGGCGTTCTTCGCGGCGCTCGCTGCCATCGGCTCACTTCTCGCGGGCGGCGCCGTCAACGAGGCGTTGGCCCTCAAGACCGAGGCGACCCAAAAACAAGCTCAGGCCTCGGATCAGTGGGCCTATTATCAGGCCAAAGGCATCAAGGCTGCAATCCTCACATCACAGAAAGAGCTTTTAGTTGCAGGCGGCAAGTCAGTACCTCCTGACCTTGACGCCACAAGCCAACGATATGTGGACGAGGAGAAATCGGCCAGTGCCCAGGCGCATGAACTCGAAAAAGTCCGCGACGAAAAGGATAGCGAGGCCAATGAGCTCATTCATCGCCACCACTTCTACGCCTATGCTGTCGCGATGTTGCAGGTGGCGATTGCGCTTGGTGCCGTGGCTGCCTTGACTCGCAAGCGCCCGGCCTGGTGGGGGTCTGCGGGTCTGGGGCTTTTGGGAGGAATGCTGCTATTGTGGACTTGGGCTGCGGGGTGAATTCAGCTCCGAACCGTCACCTTAACAAAGGACGGAGATCGACATTCCATGAGCTGTAACCGATTATCCGCCTGCAGCCCATAACCAGTACCGTCAATCTGACGAAGCATGGCCGCCGATACGCGATCATCTTCGTTAACGACATAAATTGAGGAAGAACCCCTTTAGGAATAGAGCGACAACGTGATTTTCGTCGCCTATGTTCCTAGACCTCTGCTGCACGATGTTTAAGACGAGCGCGTTTGCGCGGGCCGAACCGCAACGTTGATGCGCGAAATCCGTCGCTTGTAAAAAGTATCGCTCGGCGCGGTCGATGTCGATGCATTCACCACAAGCCAGGCACCCAACGGTACTTCACGCGCTGCGTATACTCGCGATAACCTGGGAGCCCGGCGATCAAGGTGCGCTCCTCGAAGAGAGTGCGCGGGATCAGGCCGAGCACAGCCAAAAGTGCTGGTACGAGGGCCCACCAAGAGCCAAGGCAGAGCGCCATGCCGATCGCCAGAAACGTTGCTGAAATATAACCGGGATGGCGCACGATGGCATACGGCCCCGTATCGATCACGGTCTGGCCGCGATCATCTTGAATGCGGATGCCGGGCTCAAAATACCGATTGACGGCCAGCGGCCATATTTGGCCGACGAAACTCAAAACGAAGAGCGCATAGCCGAGCCAGACGACCCACTCGGGGGTTTGCGCCCAGCCGAACCGGAAGTCCAGACCAGCCACCGGAAGAATAAGAAAGAAACCCAACATGACGATCGTGATATAAAAATAATCGAAGGCTTTGGTGCCCGGCTGCACGCGCGACCGTGCGACGAAGATATCCGGATTGACCTGCCACAGGATTGCCCCGGCGACGAGCGATCCGATCAGGAACGCAATGGCAAACCACCAGCCATGCGGCCAGTTCCACGTGCCAGCGGGGACAAACAACGCCACGCCCACAATGACCATGGTGATCGCCAGCGATCGAACGCTCTTGCCTAGGGCGCCACCTCGGGTTTTTACGACTTCAGCCATATTCTCAATTCCCTAGGAGGCGACCGAAGCCTGGGCCGCAAAAAGCGGTCGGCGCTGGGATCTTCGGATCAAGATTTAGTGGCGGCAGATGGCGCTTCCGCAGCTTTGAAGGCGGTCTGCCCGTTCATGTCGTGTGCAGGGCCCGCAGGCGTGAGGTCCACCGCTCAACGTCGCCGTGGTTTGCTCTCGCGCCAGCGCTGCAGTGCAGCCTCAGTCGCAAGACGCATCGTCGAATAGAAGTCGGCCATCTCTTCCAGCCGACTTTGCGTCTTTCCGGAGTTGGCAACCTCTGTGCCACTCGTCAACAGCTCGGCGAGCGCAGCGAGCATTCGATTTTGCTCGGTCAGCATGCCGTCGTAGTTCTGGGACACTTCGTACAGGACCCGTTTGCTGCCGCGTTTACTATGGCGCAAAGCCAAGCGATATTTCTCGAGGAGGCGGGCGGCAACACTCGCACTGCTCTTACTGATTTCGAGATCCTCCGCAATGCGGTCGAGACTGGCGGGCTCGGCGCTCAGCAGCAGATATCCATAGAGGCGCGCCGCTGCCTGGGGCACACCCCACGGAACCATGAGCCGCGCAACGTCGTCGATAAATTGACGCTCTCGCTCGACAGATCCTTTGGTCGATATATTCGACATATACCGAATATTCTACCTATAGGCTTCCTCTGTCAAGGCGCGGACACAAATGCTGCGATGACCCGCCCTTTGGCGGATGGCGTTTTCCACCGGCTTGGCGTCGATAGCAACGTGGCCGTCTGTGAATCGGCGTTGCCGGATGACCCCGCCCATATTCGAAATATCAATAGGTTGGGACGACGACTTGTCTCTCGTCACCGCGCCGATTCACATCCAGCGCTTTATCTCGATCTTGTCGGCTCTTCGCGCTAAGTTCGTCCGTCACGCGTAAGCCGCGCGGCGTTTGTGGAAGCATCGAAAATTTGAGATTCCGACGGACATAGTTGTGATACAGCAACAAAATCTGATTGCTGACACCGAGGAAATGGATGTCCTCTACATTTCGGAGAATGAAGATCGTTGGCTCCGGGTGCGCTGTGCCGGATACGAGGTTGCTGTCGACGGAGATCGACGCACGTCTTGAACGGGCGCCTGGCTGGACCGAACAACATGTCGGTATCGCCTCACGCTATGTCTGTCAGTCCGAGGATCAGATAGATCTCGCCGAAATGGCGGCCAGGCAAGCGATCGCGGCCGCAAGTTATGCGGCAACCGATATCGACCTGCTTATTTTCGCGGCCGCGGTCCCCTATCAGTCCATCCCGGCAACAGCGCCGCTTCTGCAAAGGCGGCTGGGCATTCCGGATGGGCGATGCGCCGCTTTCGACGTCAATTCGACCTGTCTCAGTTTCCTGACAGCAACCGACATTGCTGCCTCATTCCTCGTTGGCGGCAATTACAAGTGCTGTCTTGTCGTTTCATCGGAGATTGCCTCCCGCGGCCTGCCGTGGCAGACGGATCCTCTTGTTGCGGCCCTGTTCGGGGACGGCGCCGCAGCAGCATTGTTGGCTCCTGGAGACGGGTCTGCCGGTATTCTCGCTGCGCGCATGGAAACCTATCCCTCCGGCTACGAAGATTGTGCACTGGGCTCGGGCGGGACGCGATATGATTTCCATGGAGATCCGGAAGCCTTTGCGCGCCATGCGGTATTTGAGATGGATGGTCGCGCGCTCTTCCGCCATGCGCTTGTGTATTTCGAGAAATTTCTTGAGCGTCTGCTTGATGCCGCCGGATGGCAGCGCGATGAGGTCGACCTCGTCATTCCGCATCAGGCAAGCCCCATTGCACTGACGCATCTGGCCGATCGGTGCGGCTTCGGCGAACAGCGCATCGTCAACATCATGCGAGATCATGGCAATCAGATCGCCGCCTCCATCCCAACGGCACTCGATCTCGCCCGCTCATCGGGCCGGCTGACAGACGGCATGAAGATGCTCATGCTGGGCACGTCGGCGGGGTTATCCTTCGGCGGCCTCGCCATGATCGTTTGATTTTCATGCGGGTGATCGTCAGCGGCGCAACGGGATTTTTGGGAGGCAGGCTTAGCACACTGCTGCGAGGGTTTGGCCATGACGTGGTCGGCCTTGGACGAAATGCCGACAAGGGTTGTGACCTCATGACGTCCGGAGCGCGGTTTGTCACGGTCGATCTCAGTCAACCGCCAACCGAATCCGTGCTGAAAGCGCTCGGAAGCGCGGACGTCTTCGTACATGCAGCCGGGCTCTCCTCGGCCTGGGGCTCGAGAGCCGCTTTCCTGCGGGCAAATGTTTCGGGCACCCGCCATGCGATCGCGATGGCGCGGGCAACAGGTGTACGCCGCTTCGTTTTCCTCTCTTCGCCGAGCGTCACCTTCCGATTTTCCGATCAGGTCGACTTGCGCGAGGACACACCGCTTCCCAAGCCCGTCAACGCCTATGCGCAAAGCAAGCAAATCGCCGAACGCGATGTACTTGCGGCTGACGATCTCTCCCCGATCATTTTGCGGCCGCGCGCGATCTACGGACCCGGAGACGCAGCCCTGCTGCCAAGGCTGATCAGGGCGGCGGACAATGGTCCAATTCCTTTCCTGCGCGGCGGCCACGCTCTCACCAACCTCACCTATGTTGACGATGTTGCAAGGGCGATCATCTGCGCAATGGACGCTCCCCGAGAAATCACCGGACGGATCTACAACATCGCGGGAGATGAAGCGCTTTCGTTACGTGTCATCATTGAAAGTGCGGCAGCAAAAGTAGGGATCGCGGTGCGGTGGCGCCCTATCCCTTGGCCGCTCGCGCTGAGCGCGGCGCGTTTCGCAGAGGCTGTGGCTCGGATGCGGCGTGACAAACCGGAACCAATTATCACCGCCTATGCGCTTGGCATCCTTGCCTTCACACAGACGCTCGATACGTCGGCTGCGCAGCGTGACATCGGCTTTCGACCGCAAATCCGCTTTGCAGAAGGGTTGGCTCGAACGTTCAGCGAGGGGCCCGTGCGATGAGAGATCCCTTGTTTGTAAACGGCGCTGTGGTTCGTGCGCCGGAGCGCTTGGTTCTGCGAGGCGGGCGATGGACGCTGATCGACATCGCGGTGCGCTATGGCGTCTGGCATCATCCGCGGCTTGGGCCGGTGCTGATCGACACGGGTTACACGAAACGCATCACCGAGGGCCGCGAGCGCAGCGTGGCCATGAAGCTCTATAATGCAATCTTGAGGCCACGCCTGATCAAAGATGCTTCCCCCATCGAATGCTTACGGAGGTGTGGGATAATGCCAGAGGATATCACCTATATCGTCGTCACGCATTTTCATGCTGACCACATCGCCGCACTTTGTGATTTTCCCAAGGCTCGGTTCCTGGCTGATGGCGCTGCCTATGCAAGGCTGTCTGCCATGACTTTCCGACAGCAATTGCACAACGGCTTTTTCCCGGACCTGCTGCCCAAGAATTTTCATGAGCGCTTGATTTCTATCGACACGCGACCGTCAGTGACGCTCCCATATGGTCTCGGGGAGGGCTACGACCTCTTTGCGGATGGCTCCTGTCTTGCTGTGCCGCTGCCCGGTCACGCGCTTGGACATTTAGGCTTGCTTTGGCCAAGCGTATCGCCGCCGTTGCTCTACGCGACCGATACACAATGGATGCTGCGTGCGATCAATGAAGACCGTGCCCCCTCGGGGCCAGCCCGGCTGATCTATAGCGACCGCGCTGCAGCGGAAGCGTCGATCGAAAAAGTCAGGCAGTTTGCTGGACGAGGCGGCAGGGTCGTGCTCTGCCACGAACCATCCGATCCGAATGCGCGTCACGAGGGTCGGCCATGAGGCCTAGACTCCACTCCCCAGTCATTCTGCGGCTGCTCGCAGCATTTGTCCGCACGCGTCTCCTGGTGCGACGCCTGAAGACGCGAGCCGACATCGAAGCATGGCAACAACGACGCATTCGCCGGTGGCTGCGCCGCACCGTAAACTCTACGAACTATTATCGCGACCGAAAGGTCGGCGTGCTTGATGAATTGCCGATCGTCGGCAAATCGATCGTGATGGCAGCGTTCGAGCGGTTCAATAGCGCCGGATTGTCGAGCGCTGAGGCCTGGCGGATATTCAACGGTCGCGAACACCGTAGCGGATACGTCGTCGGTGCCAGCACCGGAACCAGCGGCAATCGCGGGCTGTTCGTCATCAGCAACGCCGAACGATACGAATGGCTGGGCGTGATGCTCGGCAAGCTGCTGCCCGCCTTTCCCTTCGAAACGGCACGGATCGCGCTGATCCTGCCGCTGCATACGGCGCTTTATGATTCGGCCAATCGGACAAGGCGGCTCAATCTCGAATTCTTCGATCTGCGTCGGGGCGTGGCGGCGATCGCTGCGGAGATCGTCGACTTTGCCCCGGACACAATAATTGCACCGCCGAAAGTTCTGCGTTGGCTGGCCGAACGGGATCACAAGCTTGCGCCGAAGCGGCTCTTCAGCGCTGCGGAGGTTTTGGATGTTGTCGATCGCGAAATCATCGAGAAACGCTACGGAATAAGGCTCGGCGAGATCTACATGGCAACCGAGGGCCTGCTTGCGACCAGTTGCGCCGAAGGCACTTTGCATCTGGCCGAGGATGTCATGCATTTCGAATTGCAGCCGGTGCCGGACAGCGATCTCGTATCACCGGTCATTTCCGATTTCACGCGCGAGACGCAGGTCGTCGCCCGCTACCGGATGAACGATCTGTTGCGCATGCGGAAAACTCCCTGCCGCTGCGGCTCGCCGCTGCGCGCCGTCGCGGAGATCATTGGCCGCAGTGATGACGTTTTCGAACTTCCGCGCAAGTCAGGCACCGGGTCTGTCCCAATCACCCCGGATGTGCTTCGCAACGCAATCCTGGATTCGGATAGAAGCATCACTGATTTTCGCCTTCTCCAGACAGGGCCCGACGAGTTAAATTTGGTATTGCCGGATACGGTCTCGTCGAGCACGGTGGCCGGTGCGGAAATGGCGCTTAAGCAGCTCCTCCTGACACTTGGCACCGAACCGCACATTTCGACTTCTCAACAGGTCCTGTCCCCGCCTGTCCTAAAGCTACGTCGCGTCGAGCGGCGATGGCATGTCCCCAGGAGCTGCGAATGAAGACAATTCTGATTACCGGCGCTCGCGCACCGGTGGCACTGCATTGGGCGCGGCTGCTGCACATGGCTGGCAATCGCGTCATCCTTGCCGACAGCCATCACTTTGCGATGGCGCGAGCGACGCGGTTCAAGGCCGCCTACATCCGATTGCCTCCTCCTCGCAATGCGCTTCAAGCCTATGCCGAAGTGGTTGAGCGCGTCGTCAAGGGCTATAGTTGCGATCTTGTCCTTCCGACCTGCGAAGAGATCTTCTTTCTGGCGGCAGCGCGTGACCAAATTGGTGCTGTGATCCCGCTCGCCGCACCACCCTTTCATCTGCTCACGCGCGTGCACGACAAATACAGTTTCGCCCGGATGGCAGAAGGCTTCGGAGCGGATCCACCGAAGACAACGCTGCTGCTCAATGCAGATGACCGTGATGCCTGCCGGACAACAAGCGAAGATCTCGTGTTCAAACCGGTCTGGTCACGATTTGCAGAGCGCGTCTTGATCAGGCCCGGCCGCAGCGATCTCGACAGGATCTTGCCCTCGTCGGCCGATCCCTGGGTGGCACAGGCCTTCCTGCCCGGAGAAGAGCTTTGTTGCTGGGCCCTGGCGATGGACGGCAAAGTTCTGGCCTTACAGGCTTACAGGCCGCTCTACAGGGCGGGAAAAGGCGCAAGCCTTGCCTTCGAGCCCGTCACAAACCAGCCTATCGACCGTTTCGTCTCCGGCTTTGTTGCCGCCAATAGGTGGACCGGTCAGATTTCCTTCGACTTCCGTCACGACGCCCAAGGCCGATTGTCAGTCATCGAGTGCAATCCGAGAGCGACCAGCGGGTTGCACTACTTTGGCGCTTCTGACGGTCTGGCAGAGGCTCTTGTCACTGGGCTTTCAGCAAAGGCGTCGCTTTCAGGCGCCATGACGCTGCCGCTCGCAATGCTCTGCTACGGACTGCCGACAGCCTTACGCAATGGTGCGCTCGGGCGATGGTTCAGCGACTTTCGCAGCATGGGCGATATCGCAGCCTGGCCCGGCGACCGTTCGATGCTGCGAGCGCAATTGCAGGCTCTTACCGAAATAATCTGCATCGCAGTCCTTAGTCGCAGTAGTCTTAAAGCGGCTGCGACAGCCGATATTGAATGGAACGGTGAACCACTCGGCGGATAGACGACTACGTTAGAGTTCCATCACGAGTACGGCCGGGTTTTCAGCGACTGCAGGTGTCTGCCCTGCAAGAATGGCATCGATATGCGGACGCATGATATCGAGCGGCCCCATCATCTGCCGCCGGTCTCCAAACAATCTGCGATTTCTTTCGGCGGCATGAAGGATATGCTGGTCCTGCCGAAGGGCGATACGAAAGAATGGCTTGAACAGCAGCGCCTTCAGATAGCCGAGATTCCGCTGGCGCGGGCCTGACAGAATGCCAAAGCCGTGCACTGTGTCGTCGGTCTCCTGACGCAGGTGAAAGGTGGTCACCAGGTTGATCGACTTTGCTCCCCAGAATTCCAGCTCGGCGATACCAGGATAGCGGAACCGCCCGATGCTGATCGAGCGCTCGCCTTCGAGAAGCCGACTAACAAGCCCTTCCTGCTTCGGCTCGCCGACATATCGCGCCTCCACCCAGCCATCGCCGCCGGTCACGGTCACCGTCACCTTGTAGCGTTTGGCACTTAAGCCCCGCAAAATCCCCTTATGCGTGAAATGTGTGTGGGTGGCGTCCAGGATGTTTTCCGCTACCTCCGCCAGCGAGGACGTAACCCGACTTTCGACCGTCATCGATACCGTATCTCCTGCAGCAAGCACAGTCGTGTAGGGGGTTGCATCGACTGCTCGTGCCGAGAAGAAGATCAGCCCATCTTTCTCACAAACGGCGTAGGATGGCACAAGTGTGCGCGGCATCGTCCCGACTAGACCCGGCATGGCCTCGCACGCGCCGGCGCCATTAAACCGCCAGCCGTGATAGGGACATTCGATCGTACCGTTGACAACACGTCCCCCCGACAAGGGAGCTGAGCGATGTGGGCAGATATCGGCCAGACAGGAAAGCTTGCCGTCTGCACGGAACAGGACGAATCCCCTTCCGTTGACCAGTACCCGCAGTGGCTTGTTGCGGACGGCATTCGATTGGGCGATCGCGACCCATCCTTCGATCTTGTGATCGCTCAAAGTCTGTAACTCCTCATGATCGGAATGCCTACCTTCTGCAATATGACCCGCACGATTGCCGCAGCGACACGGCTCTTCAACGACAAGTGTCGATTATAGATTGCACTATATTCAATTGCGGCAACACCGCCACGGTTCCGCTTGAAGGCGGCTGCTCCGGCGCTCATGTTGAATAGCAGCCGGCGCTCTCTGGCGCGTTGCAGTCCGATCGCCATCAGGCGACGATAAAGACCCGTGTCGGCGGCGATTGTCGTGTCGTAGCCAACCACCGGTGCCGACATGACGTCGCCGCGGTCGAAGAATCCAACGATGCCATCGAGCTGGCCATCGCGATTGCGAAGGCCGTAAAAGTGCAGGATACCGGCTTCGTGCATCTGCTGCAGCCACAAGGCCGAGTATTGAGGATTCAAATGGGTGTATTTTTGGAGATAGAGTTGAGCGTACAGCACCGCGATACGCGGAAAATCCGCAACGGTTATATCTCGATGCTCAACGACGCTGAAATCGGGCTGCGCCAGAAGCAGCGCGTCGCGTTTTTCATCCCGATGGACGCGTACCGCCTCTTTCCGGCAGTCGAACAGATACACCTGGCGGGCCGGATAGAGCCCGTAACCACAGGCGCGGAAAAAGGAGAGTACCCGCGCATCGCTGACGTCATTGAGCGAGCGCCAGACGAGCGCCATGCCCGGGTGGGAACCAAGCAACTCCTGTGTCACCTCATCGATCTCGGCAATATCGAGTGCACAACCGATGTTTGTTGCCATGAGCCAGTTGTTGGGCTGGACTTGATGATCGAACCCGGTCGCCCGCATCAAGGGTGTCGCAAGCCCCAGCAAGCCGCCCAATACTCGCTTCGTCACTGGGCTCTCAACCAGATTGCGCAGCTCCTCGCGGGCATAGTCGACATAGGCGACGCTCGGACAACAAAGATAGCAGGTTGGCGACAGGCGGCGATCATTGACCGTGACCGGCAAAAGCTGTGACCCCACTTGCGCTGTCGTCACAAGCGTATCGAGGTTACCTATCAATGCCGGCGTCGGATTGGCCCTGAATGCCCGCTCGATCGCTACGGCCTGGAGTGCCGTCGGGTGCGTTGAGACCATCGTTTTGTAAGTAGCGGCCACTTGTGGATAGTGTCTGTTGAGTTTCGCGAAATTCTGACCTTGAGGGGATGCGGATAAAACGTTGGACTAATTTATAAAGTTAGATGTTGATTGTCACACGAATTTGACCCAATTTTTCATTTCGGACGGATCCGCCCACACATGCGAGAACATGTTTTAGATCAACACCATAAATGTAATTAGCTGGTACAACGCGAAATGAAAAATTGGGTCAAATCTAGCCAAAACTCAACAATCCTAGGTCAAAATTAGAAGCTTTGCATAGCTAGCCTTATCAGGGCCGCCTGCCTGGAGACGCCGGTCTTCGCGAAGATATTGTCGAGATGACTTTTCGTTGTCGTAATGGCCGTGCCGTGTTCCTTCGCGGTCTCGGAGAGCGTTCGTCCCAGCAAAAGGCTTGCCAGAACTCGCGTCTCGGAATGCGTCAGCCGGAATGCTGCCGCCAGTGCCTTGGCGGTGCCGAGTTCATCGGGCCCGGCTGATACGAAGATCGCAGCCGCTGCGGAAGGGGCAAACTCCGAGCGCATATTGCTTCCCTTCATCGGTAGAACATGCGCGAATACCGGTGCCACGTCCGGCTCGCTGACGAGGATGCATGCTCCAATCTTGCCGATTCTGCCTTCATCTTCCCCGGCAATGGCCACCGCCTGCCGGATCTCCATTGAGGCCGCCGGAGTAACGGCGCCCAAGATTCCCCGGACGTCCCGGATTGGACCGCCAGCTCGAAACATATCGCTTGCGGCCTTGTTCGCGTAGACAATTGCTCCGGTGCCCGCCACAAGGACAATGCCTTGTCTCAACCCATTCAACGTTTCGGTCATTTGAGCTTGCTCGATCGCCCGTGCGTCAAGCACGCTGCTGATATTCACTGCTCGCCGAATATGAGGAAGCAACAATTGGCTCAACTCAATCTCATGCTCTGAAAACAGCCCTTTCTCTTCTTGCCGGGTGAGCACGATCTCGGCGAACTCCGACGGTGTGTACTTCAGGAACATGTGCATGACATCGACGACGCCCAGCGGTCCGAGACACTCATTCGCGTAGGGCGAAGTATGAAGATAGGCAGGTTGAAGGTCACGGGACGCCACGAACGGAAGATCCAGGGAAGTTGTCCGGGCGAACCATTCGTTTGTTCTATCATGGATTTCGGATGCATGCCTGGCCCGCTCCGCAAGCCAGTTCGCTTCCCACCCGACAGATCTGCCAATCAGGATACGGCTATGGCGCAGATCGTTGACCGAGAGGATAACGCGAGCGCATTGCAACAAATCGCCGAGCTGCCGGAGAGTTTCACCCCACAAATCAGGCGAGGGCGGCCCGGGCGACCGACGCCACGTCCCATATTCCAGGCGCCCGCATTGCAGGCCATCCCGCCAGAGCCGGGACCACCGTTGGCGATAAACGGGGATCGTCGTTGACGCATTTGTTGAATAGAGGAACGCGGAGGACAACCGATGCCACAGACCAGGATCATTCCATACAAGAGCGCTGCCACGCTTGGTCGCGGTTTCAATACCCTGACAGGAGAGATCGTCGGCAAAGCCCTGAATGTCATCACCAAGGAACAGGCCGTCTCGGGCGGAGAAGCGCAATATGAAGTGCAGATCACGGAGAGCCACGAGTCGCTCATGAAGAGCCTCGGCCTGTCTGTCGAAGCGAGCGGCCGCTACGGTCTCTTTTCCGCAGAAGGCAAACTGGCCCTCTCGGAAAAGTCGAATTTCAATGCCTCGTCGACCTTCGTCGTCGCAAGTTGCCGCGTCCAGAATGCATTCGAGCTAATCGACAAGGTGGAATTACTGCCTGAAGCAAAGCCTCTCCTGGAGGACCCGGAAAAATTCAAGACAGCTTTCGGGACCTCCTTCATCCGCGGCTTTCAGACCGGTGGAGAGTTTTATGTCGTGCTTCAGGTCACCTCGACCAGTCAGCAAACGCAGAGCTCGCTCAGCACGTCATTCCAGGCTGATTGCCAGGGTCTCGCAGTCGGTGCCAGTTTTCAGATGGCTTACGACCAAGCCAAGAGCTCTACGACCAGCGTTACCCAAGTTTCCGTCCTGATGTACCAGCGCGCGGGTCAGGACGAACAGCTCTCCTATGTCGCCGATCCGCCGTCTGTGATCGCCCGGTTAAAGGACTTCCCCAGGATCGCAAGGGAACATCCCTGCGGCTATGAGTGCGAAGTCGCCGACTACAATACCCTCGCCCTGCCGGCGGTAAACGAGGAAGAGGTCGCCGACCGCGAGATGGCGCTTGTCGACTGCGCAAGGCTTCGCCTGAAATTCATGACGCGTCGCAACGATATCGAGTTCGCCCGCGAGAACCGCATGTTCTTCGAAGAGTTACCGACAGACGCAGAGCTTGCCGATATGTGGGAGAAATATTCGCGCGCGGTATCACTCGTCCAGCTGCATGCCCAGAAGATTGCAGGCAAAACAATAGCCCCGACTGTATTCGATCTCTCGGTTGCCGCGCCCGGCCTCACCCTGCCGATCGTCAATTTGAAGCGGGCGAATGTGCCATCCGATATTCCCGTGCCGCCCCTGGTCGGAAACGCAATCGACAACGCAAAAGCGCAGCTCGCGGCCATGGGTCTCGACTATGAGGGAGATGGAAGGGCGGTCAAGACCGACACTGGAGTGGTCCTTATGACCGTTACTAGCCAATCGCCCGCGGCCGGCGTACTTGTTCCCCCGAAGACCCGTATTCGATTGACTTACAACTACGTCGCGTCGCTTCGGTTCCGTTGGATCGGGAAGGCTGAAATTCCCCTACATATCCCCAACCTTGTCATAAATCGCTGACCGGACAAATCAGGAGGCCAAAGCCATGTCGTATAATACGCTTGGAGCTAACAGCATTGATGAAGCACGAAGCCTCGCACGCGAACAAGGAGTGCCATGTCTTGTTCTTTCTGAGGAGATTCTCCAGCAAATCGAGTCCGCCGAGGCCGAGGGCGGTTTTGCCGGAGGGCTGTCAGGGGCGTCGGGCGATGGTGGATACTCTGCTGAAGGTGTCGGCGGACCAAACTCGAGCACTGCCTTGGAGCCGGCGCCGGTCGAGCTTCTGGACATGGACGGCGCCGTCCCCGCTGGCGCGTTGTTCGAGGAAGCCGTCGAGAAGATATTAGACCTCAAGGATATATGGGACGCCTTTCAAGGAGACCCTCTCGGTCCGGTCATACTGGTGCCAAAGCGCGAGCTCGATCGCTGGCTGGGACGGGGCGGCCCTGCCGCCTAACTGTCAATCAGCAGGGAACATTCACCCCTTTTGGAGTGCGCCCCTTGGGGTGGACAGATCGGGATGACGAATTGACCGGCCAACCGGGCTTTCGGAAAGAAGACGCATGGCAAAACACCGAAGTCATAGCGTCGAGTTCAAACGTCAGGTCGCGCAGGAATTCCTGGCCAGCGAAACGCTTCATGGTCTGGCAAAACGCCACGGCGTGTCGCGCAAGCTTATCCGCATCTGGGTTCAGAAGTACGAGCAAGGCGCATTCGACGACGATGCGCAGGAGTCCGAGAACGGGCGTGAGCACCTGAATTCCTGCAGCTTCGGCGCAAAATTCAACGTTGTTGAAGAGCAATGTCAACGGCGAAAGTCCTGGCCATTTTTCGATGTGGAATCTTCCCCGCATGTAGACGATCGGCACTTGTCTGACCGAGACTGGTCGGATTTGGCGAGGATACGAGGGTGACTGACATCGCGGCAACATTCCTGGGAACCTTCGAGCAATCCGCGACAAATGATCATCATGGAGTAGGTCATCGATACCAAGCAGATTCCGACGGGGAGCATACACTGCACGGCCGCCCATCCAAGCTCTAGAAGGGATGGGAACCTCCAACCCCTGGAATCGGTTAGCCGCAGCGTTCTTGGTGAAATCAGTCCTTCATTCCGGAAAGGGCTCACAAGCTTTCAGGCTATCACGGTGAAACGCGCAGCCGGCTGGACGGCGGAAAGCTGCGGGCCAAGTGCAAGACGCGCCGCTTGATAATCGTTCCACAGCTCAACATCCCGCAGCGCAGGGATCGTGCTGGTCTCGCCCTGATCGAGCCCGGCAAGCGCAGCGTCGACCATGTCTTCGGCTGGCATCACGATCTCGGTGGGAAGGTTTTCTACCGGCAGACCACCGAGCGCCCAGAAATCGGTCCGAGTCGCGCCGGGCAGCACGGCCTGGGCGCGGATGCCGCGGCCTGCAAGTTCATGGTTCAGCGAGGTGGTGAACGCCTGAACGAAGGCCTTTGTCCCGCCATAAACGCCATTGAGCAGTTCGGGCGCAACCGCAACAATCGAGGCGATATTAATCACTGTGCCGCCGCCGCGCGCCACGAAGCCGGGTACAGCTGCGTAAGTCAGGCGCATCAACGCCGTCACGTTGAGGCGCACCATGGCCTCCATGCGATCGACATCGCTTTCCAGCAGCGTCGTGTGAGTGCCGATGCCGGCATTGTTGACCAGCGCCGTAATGCTGGCGTCTTCGCGCAACACTTTCTCGACGCTTGCAAGATCGGCCGCATCGCCCAAATCGGCGGCAAGCACTTCGACGGAACGATTCGTCTTGTGCGAGATTTCCCAGGCGAGCGACTGAAGCTTGTTCTTGTTGCGGGCAACGAGGGTCAGATCGTAACCCCGCGCGGCAAGGCGGTCGGCGTAGATTGCTCCGATGCCGGTGGAGGCGCCGGTGATGAGTGCAGTTCCCTTGGTGGCCATTCGTCCGTTCCTTGTTCGCGGGGAAAGCACCATGCTTTCGACAATGACGTTATGGACCGGATGTGCTTTGTCCGATATGACGTATAACCTACGTTTTTCGGACATACGGTTTGGAGAGTAGAATGCCGCACGTTTCCATGGTGCTTACGCCGGGTTTCCAATTCCTGGCGCTTGGCGCACAGGCCGCCTTCGAGCTTGCCAATGTGTTGAAGGATGAAACTTATTATACCCTCTCGATCACCTCGGTCGAAGGTGGACCCATCATATCATCGAGCGGTTTTGCCGTAGCGACCACGAGGCTCAACGACGTGGGACAGGTGGATACGCTGCTGCTCCTGGCGGGCCTCGTGCCGCCTCCGCAGCAGGATGAGGCAACGCTCGCGACGCTACGCGCGATGGCCAAAGAATCGCGGCGGGTTGCAGGACTCTGCACTGGATCGTTTCTCCTTGGGCAGATGGGATTGCTCGACGGACGTCGCGCGACGACCCATTGGTCCTATGCCCAGGCGATGCGCAAGGCCTTTCCAAATGTGCGGGTGGAAGACGATCGCATCTTCATAAATGAGGGACCGGTCTGGACATCCGCCGGCCTGACCGCGGGCTTGGACCTCGCCGTGGCATTGATCGAGAAAGATTTGGGACGCGATGTAGCAAGCGCGCTCGCCCGGCGGCTGGTGATGCATCATCGCCGCGCCGGCGGTCAATCGCAGCATTCTGAATTGCTCCAGCTCGCGCCCAGCAGCGATCGCATTCAAAAGACGTTGATCCATGCGAAGACCCACCTCACCAACCCGTTGACTGTGGATGAACTAGCTGAAGTTGCGGCACTCTCACCCCGCCAGTTCAGCCGCGCGTTCCATGCAGAGACCGGTCAAACGCCTGCCAAGGCCATCGAGCAAATTCGCCTTGAGGCAGCTCGGCTGATGATCGAGGAGACCCGTCACCCCATGGAGAAGATCGCGCAGGAAAGCGGTTTCGTCGATCTTCGGCGCATGCGCGATGCATTCATGCGCCAATATGGACAACCGCCCCAAACGATCCGGCGACTTGCGAGAGCCGTCTGAAGAACGATTTGAGAGCAAAACAAGGCTCTTGATGAGAATCGAACTTGCAACCCAGCGTATCCTTTCAGGCTGCACGATGCTCCGTTTTCAACGGCCGAAGTGAGGGCGCAAAGCAATCGTCCCGCGCTCTGCTGCCACTCCACTCATTTAAAGACGACAAGCCATGGCCAAAATGAGATCTGTTGATGTGAAGGGATTCAAACCAACGACCAGAATGGTGTGAACGCCAGGGTCAGATTGCGCTGGAATTGAGTACAGGGGTGAGAAATAGATTGGAATCTAGTCTCGGTCGCGTATGGACAAATTTCGTCCATACGTATATACAGCCATCGTCATGACAAAAGGGACGTCGCATGCTCAGTATTCGAGATCCGGAAGTTCGTACCTTAGCGGAAACCGTCATGCGCAAACGTGGCGCCCCCAACCTAACCGCCGCTATCAAGCTGGCGTTGCAGCACGAGATTGAGCGGGCTGACGAAGCGATGCCCTTGAAACAGCACGTCGCAGAGATTCGTGCCCGCGCGCTTGCCAAGGCAAAACTCCCGCCGACCGCGCCCTTGACCAAAGAGGAACGCGACGCACTCTGGGGCCAATGATGTTCATCGAGACCTCGGCATTCGTCGCCATCCTTGCGGGAGAACCGGAGGCCGACTTATACCTAGCAGCAGTCGACGGCACCGTACGCCGACAAACCGGCGCGCATGTCCAGCTTGAGGCAACCATCAACCTGGCGCGTATTCTTGGCCTAGAGATCCTTGAGGCTCAAGAGATGTTCGACGCCTTTCTTCAGGCGGCCAAAATTACCGTGGTTCCGATCACCGATGCAATCGCTCGGCGCGCAGTGGAAGCCTTTGCCGTATATGGCAAAGGAAAGGGTCACCCAGCTCAACTCAATTTCGCCGACTGCCTGTCCTATGCCTGCGCGCACAGTCTCAACATACCGATCCTGTTCAAAGGTCGTGGTTTTACAGAAACAGATCTCAAGAGCGCTTTACCCGACGCGAGCTGAGCCACTTTGATCGAGCAACCGGTCAACCAAGGCCGAGTGGAAGTGTCCGGAAGTCGCAACGCCGCCAACATTCGCAACAACACCCACGCCCGAAGGATCATAATCTTTCATCCCGCAGGCATTTGCCGGCACAGAGCAGATCCTCTGCGGCAGCGACTATCGCTGCGCACCGGCAATTGTCGGAGCCTCCATCACAGCCAAACTCGACGCCTATCAGGAATTTGGCGCCACGGACCATGCAGCCATCAACGGTGTTAACACTCTGCGGCTGTTTGAACGCCACATCGTCTTGCACTGAATAGGAGAATACGCGAGGAGATCAATGCACAACCCCGCTCGCATGGCCTACGGCGCTGGAGGCGGTACTATGCAGGATAGGATACGAACTGATCACGCATAGCCAGGCTGAGGCGAAGATACTTCACCCTTGTCGGAATCTCAGCAGTGTTGAAGACGCCAGGACCAGCCGCATCCTCATTTGCCATCAATCCGGGCAGCCTGCGAGAGGTCGTTGAAGAATTGGTATGTTGCCGCTGGGTCAGGAAACGGCGCGAAATGCAGCATTACGCAGATCGCGCCGAAGGTTGACATGTTGTTCGCTGCCCGGCTTTGGGTGGGCTCTGGTCAGTAGCGATAGTAGCGGCGATGGTGGTGATAGCGGTGATGATGGTGACGAGCCTTGTACCAACCGCGATGATGGCCGCGCCAGTAATGGCTGCGGTAGCCATGGTGCGACCGCCAACGGTGCGGACGATGATGTCGTGGACCATGCCAATGGCGGCGATGATGATAGCGGACCGTCTGAACGGATGACTGGATCTCCGGCTTCGTCATGTTCGTCATCGGTGCCGCGGACGCAGCGCCCGCACCGATCAACAGACCGAGACCAAGAAACGACGCAAGCAGATATTTAAAGATTTTCATAACGAACCTCCGTCAATGCGATGATCCTGAGACTACGCGGCTGAACGGGGAATGAATGGTGCCTTTTCCTTCGTTCCAGTCGCAATTTCGACCAGGCTCCGCACTCGTGAAGCTTTGAACTACGGTGAAGCTGAGGCCTGCATGCCTCTACGTGGCCGCCCGGCATCCAGGCTCCCTCAGTCCAAAGTCCACGCTTGATCGAGACTTTGGTCCATGTTCATGCGCAACCGGCATGGCATATTAACATCCGAGGCGAGGATGAGGCTTTGCCAATGAATGTGTTCAAATCGGATGGAACGAAGACATGAAAAAAATCGCGATCTTAGCACTGGCGCTCGCAACGACCTTCTCGGCGTCGCCGGCATTCTCCCAGGTGTATTTTGAATACGGGGTTCGGCCCAGCTACGACTATGATCGACCACCACCGAGGTACTATCGTTATCCGCCAGCCTACGCATATGATGACTATTATGACGGTCCGAGATATCGCTACGATCGGCACTGCTGGACGGAGAGGCAGTACGCCTATCGGCATCACCATCGCGTGATGATTCGCAGGACCGTCTGCGACTAACACACAGGCAAGCCAGCTTCCTCCTAAGGGAGAATGGTATCCAAAAGCTCCCGAACCGGTGCGTGCACCGCGTGACGCCCTCCTCGGGCCGCCCACCGTATCGCCGAGGTGGTCAAGGCTTTGTCGGTCCACTTCCCATGAGGCCCGCTTGTCGCCGCGCGACAAGCGGGCCTTGAGCGGCGGCGGGGAGGTCATGCTGACCACGCTTGAGTCTCGGCTGCTTGCAAGTCTCGCTAGTGCCTCAGACCCTGGGCGCACCCGTGTCGACATCGAGATGCACTTATGGGGTAGCAGCGATCGGTCGACCACCAGACGCCTGGACATCCTCATCTGGCGCCTGCGCCAGAAGATCATGCAACAGATCCCCGATGCTGGCGAGATCATCCCGACCCGCCACGGAAAAGGCTATGCACTGACCGGGGCAATCGCCATCCGCTAGAACCCCGCGGCAATCATCATGCCGTTCAGCAAGGCAAGGCGCGCAAAGGGCAATGCACGCCACTTTGAGGCGGTGGCGGCAAATGCTCCGCCGCGGATCGTAGTGGCGCCAAGGGAAGCCGAGATCCGTGTGATATTTTTGCCTTTTGAGTACCGCAGGAGATATATGGTCAACAGAGTTTTGAAATGATCTATCGCCGGATCGAGTCCTGTTGGGGGCGGAGACTCGATCCGACGATAGAGCCGGTTGTTACACCGGCAGGGGGATGGCGCCCATCGGCGCCAAACTTGCAAATGATGGCGGCGAAGGAATTACCGTCAAAATGTTCAGTGACCGCAGCATCCGCTCCGAGAGGTGGCGAGCGCCGCGCCCTTAATTGACAGTTGTTTCGTCGCTCTCAACTGGTGTCTTGGTTTCGGATTTCTTTTCGAGAGCCTCACGCACTTCCGCGATCTTTCCCTTATTTGTTCCGACACCAAGAATGCTCTTCGCCTCGGCAAGTTCGTGGCTTGTGACAGGCTTATTCGACAGCTGCTGTAACGCCGACCGCAAGGCGTTGTCGCTAAGCGCTGGATCCGTCGGCACGGCCGTAGTTCCATACTGTATTTCGAACTCGGCATAGGCCTTCACATAGGCTGCGAGCGCCGCCATCTTGGGATCCTTGGAGTTCAGATAGGCGTGATAGTTTCTGTTCAGCGAATGAAGCCTGCCGGCGCCGAGCTTGGAGCTGTGTTTTTCCGCTGTTTCGTCATGCGTCTTGGAATGCTTGTCCGAGTGATGTGATTTTTCCGACCATGAAGAGCCCTGGCCCGTGGATGCGTTTGCGGACGTGCTATCCGTGTCTTCACTGCCGGCTTTTTCATGGTCCGCTTTTCCTTCTCCATGACCCCGGCCGTTACCGTGACCGCCGCCGTCGCCGCCATTTCCGCCCTTGGCGAAAGCCGTCTGGATAAGGCCGACGGCACTTCCTCCCATGGGGGCAACCGCCAAAATAAGGCCGAGGCTTGCGGTGCCGACGATAGAGCGGAATTTCATGCGCAGTTCCTTTACAAAAAGCCGTCGCCCTAAGCGGCGGCCGTATCTAGCAAACCATTGCGCACTACAATATTGCCGAAATTCCACGTTTCTACACCGCTCCGACCTATGCGTTGGGCATTTGGACCATAGTCTGATTGATCGAGCCCAATGGTCTCTTAAGTTGTTTGGGCCGGATAGGAGGGTCCGCGTCGGGCGAAAGCGCTGATGATGGCGATGAGCGGCAGTTGACACCCGTGTCTGTCGGGATAGCTATAGGGGTTGGGAGATCAGTGCTGATAATGCCGGTTCTGCGAACAAACCAAAAATACAAGATGTCTCTGGTGGGTTTGATCGCGCGCTGGAACTCTCAATCGCTGGCGCGTCAGTTCCTGCTCGCGGGTGGCTTGGTCGCGCTCTGTGCGATGATCGTTGTGGGCGCCTTCGTCGCCAATTTGATCGAAAACGCGGTGACGCGAAATTCCGCGGCAACCACTGCGCTTTACGTCGATAGCGTCATCGCTCCGCTTCTGCCGGATATGCAAACCACCCAAATTCTCGACGACTCTGTCAGACAGGCCCTGGATGAGACGCTCGGCCAGGGCGCACTCGGTCATCGGCTGTTTTCATTCAGACTTTGGCGCAACGACGGAACCATTCTCTATTCCAATGACAAAAACCTCTCCGGCAAACAATTCCCGCTTTCAGACGACCTGAGAACGGCCTTCTCCGGCCAAATGGTCGCCAAGTTCAATCGGATCGACGATGTTGAGAGCGAGGCCGAACGCAATAGCGGCAAGCCGCTTCTCGAAATTTACAATCCGGTTTTACAACCCTGGTCTGGCAAGGTCGTCGCTGTTTCCGAATTCTACGAAGTGGCCAACGATTTCGAAGGGAGCCTCAATCAGGCCCGCCTGCTGAGCTGGCTCGTGGTTGCCGCGTTTACGATAGCGTTTTTCGCGCTTTTGTCGATCATAGTTTTCCGAGGTAGCCGTACCATTGACAGCCAGCGCGAGGCGCTTAATGGCCGCATCGGCGAGCTATCGGCCCTCCTGCGGCAGAACGAGGCTTTGCGTGCACGCGTCCAACGAGCAACACAACGCGCCGCCTCGCTTAACGAGAGCTATCTGCGCCGCATCGGTGCCGACTTACACGACGGTCCGGCGCAATTGGTTGCCTATGCCTCCTTGCGCCTCGACAGCCCGACACTCACCGCAGCCAAAACCCCGCCCGATGAGCGTGAGGCATCCTTGAAAACCATCAAATCCAGTCTTGATGACGCCATGACGGAAATCCGCGGCATCTGCAGTGGGCTGATGCTGCCGCACATCGAGACGGATAGTCTGGCGGACCTCCTGAAGCGTGCGATCCGCGCGCATGAGCAACGCACGGGCGTCTCCGTTACACTCTCCTTGGACAAGACAACGACCGACCTTTCCACGTCGGCAAAGATATGCATCTACCGTTTCGTCCAGGAGGCACTCAACAATGGCTATCGCCATGCCGGGGGCATTGGACAGAGGGTTGCGCAATGGTCGCAGGACGGGCTGATCATTGTGGAAGTTAGCGATAAGGGCCAAGGCTTCGATACAAGTGATATCGCGCCACAAAAGCTTGGCCTTGCCGGCCTCAGAGATCGTGTCGAAAGCCTTGCAGGGACCTTTCAGCTTTCATCATCCGATCGCGGAACCACCGTGCGAATGTCCCTGAACATAGAGGAAATGGAGCAGGCATGACAGCTGCAATCAGCTTGGCGGTCGTGGACGATCACCCCCTCTTCAGGGAGGGAGTGATCCGAAGTCTGACCGAAATGGAAGGACTTAACATTGTCGGCGAAGGCAGCAGCAAGGACGACGCGCTGCGCATAGCAGCGGCGCATCGCCCTGATGTCTTGTTGCTCGACATCTCCATGCCGGGGGGCGGGTTGCAAGCCATCTCCCTCATACTCGAGCAGATACCCGACCAGAAGATCGTGATGCTAACGGTTTCCGAGGCAAGCGACGATGTCATGGCGGCACTCCGGTACGGGGCGAAAGGCTACGTACTGAAAGGCGTTGGCGCGCGCGCACTTGCCGATATCATTCGCAGCGTTGCAGCCGGCAACAGCTATGTTGCGCCCACCTTATCCGCGCGTCTAATTTCGGGAGGTGGATCGAACACCGAGGTCAATCCCTTCATCGCCCTGACGGATCGGGAGCGGGAGGTGCTGGAACTGGCATCCGGCGGATTGAGCAACAAGCATATCGGTCTGAAACTGGATCTGCACGAAAAGACCATCAAGCATCATATGACACAGATCTTCGCAAAGCTTGGCGTCAGCAACCGAACGGAAGCTGCGATGGCGTTTCGCGACGAGCTTGAAAGGCGCCGTCAATGAAGGAGGGATTTAAGCCGCTCCTCGTCGGCGATCGTTGCGTTACGGTTGACGATCGTCCGGCCCTTTGAATCCTTCATCACATATCGCCCGCTCTGAATGTTTTCGCTGATGCCGTCCTTGTGACGCACTGTAAGCGGACTGCTGCCCTCACTCGTCGGTTGGTCGGAATAGGCCTGGCTTTGCGTTGCGCTCTTGGTGCCGGACTGCTGACCACTATCGTGCCCCTTGCCGTTTGAGCCGCTGTTCCCATTCCCGTTGCCATTCCCGTTCCCGTTGCCGCCGCCATTGCCACCATTGCCGCTATTGCCACCGCCGTTTCCATTGCCGCCGCCGTTTCCAGCACCGTTGCCATTGCCGCCACCGTTCCCACCCTTGGCTTCGGCCATTTGCTGGCCAAACGTCGCGGACGTGCCGTGAATGTTCATGGTGTAGGGCAGCGCCGTGCTGACCAAGGTCAACAACAGGCACGGGAGGGCAGCAACTAGTTTACGGCGCAATAACACACCTCGCCTCCTCAGGCTCCGGCGGTCAATGCAGCGTGAAACGATACCGCAAGCCACCAACTGGCAAAGTTTTGATTCCTTATCAAATCGTCTCTATGCCGCGAGCGGTCAAGTCTAATCAAATGGATAAGGTCCCGTTCGGACTTCAGCAATCGAGCAAGCGACCTTTCGCCGAAGCAACATCAGACCAACGTCGGAAAGCGAGACCGACGGAAGGCCCATTGCGGACCTCTTCTATAAAAAGGCGGTTCCCCTGCATTCTTCTATGACCCCCACCAGCGGTCTAACAACGCTGACATTGTGGGCTTCAAGCCCGCTATCGTGCCTTTTACAGGGCTGTCTTTGATTGGCGAACGGAAGCCTTCCCGATCAAAAGCTCGCTTCCTCGGCGATACTTGCATTCGTCTGTCGCTGCAGATGGCTGACAGCGAAATCCATGAAAGCCCTGACCCGCGCAGAGACCATATGCCCCTCGCCATGCACGAGATGGATCGGAACCGGCTCACGCTCGTAGTCTGCAAGGACGATCTTCAGTCGGCTAGCCTTGACGTCCTGTGCCACCTGGTAGGATTGGAACCGGGACAAGCCGGCGCCGGCGATTGCCGCAGCGATCGCCGTGTCATTCGTGTTGCAGATCAGCGACGACCTGATCGGAACACGAATGTTGTTGCTCTTGCCGAACAGCCATTCTGACTGGCCGAACAAGCCGTCACGCCCGATGAACTGGTGGTGCCGAAGATCGTCAGGGGTTTGCGGCTCACCAAATCTGGCAAAATACTCAGGAGAGCCGCAGAGAACCTGCCTGATCGAGCCGACACGTCGAGCGATCAGGCCGGAATCAGGGAGGGGCGCAATGCGCACGGCAATGTCCAGGCCTTCCTCCACGAGATTGGTCACCCGGTCGACAAAGACGGTTTTGACCTTCATGTTCGGATAAAGCCGAAGAAAATCGAGTATGGCCGGAAGCACATGAATTCGCCCGAAAAGCACGGGAGCCGTCACCGTTAGCACACCCGCTGGCTGCCTATAGCTTCCAGCCGCATTGGCTTCGGCTTCGCTGATATCCGCAAGGATCCGACGACAGTCGGCCGCATAGCCTTCGCCGGCTGAAGTCAGTTTCATCGAGCGGGTTGTTCGCACCAGAAGACGCGTTCCGATATTGTCTTCCAGCTGGGCGATGGCACGCGTCACTGACGGTGCGCTCATGTGCAGACGCTTTGCGGCAGGCGCAAAGCCGCCGCTTTCCACGACCTGCGCGAAAATTCGCATTGCCTGTAGCTGGTCCACGTATGCATCTCCTCTGATTATTTCAGAATATGAAATTGTTACGTGCATCTTTCAATGCTTATCGACAGACTGATTAATAGTCATTGTTCCTGCCGTCACATCCCAGGAGGTAGTCATGAAGCTCTACTATCACCCACTCTCCGGCCATTCTCATCGCGCGCGACTGGTTCTGTCGCTGCTCGGGGTGAAGCACGAGCTCACGCTCGTCGATCTCTCGGTCAAGGCGCATAAGCAACCGGAGTTTCTTGCCCTCAATCCCTTCGGGCAATTGCCTGTTCTCGACGATGACGGGACGATCGTTTCGGATTCCAACGCCATCCTCGTTTACATCGCCAAAAAGTTGGGGCGGACGGACTGGTTGCCTGAGGATCCGGTTGGAAGTGCTGCCGTTCAGCGCTGGCTTTCTGTCGCTGCCGGCCAGATCGCCTATGGCCCGGCGATGGCACGTCTGATCACGGTCTTCAACGCGCCTTTTCGCGCCGAGGAGATCATTCCCCGGGCACATGCCATTCTGAGGCTCATTGAGTCTGAACTTTATGGCCGCGAATGGATCGCGACGGACCAGCCGACGATCGCCGACATCGCCATCTACAGCTATGTGGCCCGCGCGCCGGAAGGCGACGTCGATCTTGCTCCATATCCGCATATTCTTGGCTGGCTTGCCAGGGTTGAGGCGCTGCCAGGTTTCGTCGAGTTCCAGAAGACACCGGTGGGGTTAGCGGCATGACAGACATAGCCATAGGCGCGGACTTGTCGCGACCATCGCCATGGCACGACGGCGAGGTTCGTCTGCAGCGGTCGGTCGACGTAGAAGCCCGCATGAGCGAGATCGGCCCCAGGGTCATCCGCAATCACCTGATCGAACAGCACCGGGAGTTCTATCCCCTCCTGCCGATGGTTGTCCTTGGCGCAGTCGACGACGATGGCGACGTCTGGGCAACATTGCGCGCTGGCAGGCCGGGCTTTCTCCAGGCAGTCGATCCCTATCATCTTGGCGTCACGCTTGCCCGGGAGGGTGCGGACCCGGCCGATGCTGGAATGGAGGACGGGCGGGAAATCGCCCTTCTCGGCATCGATCTTGCCACGCGCCGCCGCAACCGCCTGAATGGTACGCTGCAACGCCATGCGCAGGGTTTCGATATCACGGTCGATGAGAGCTTTGGCAATTGCCCGAAATATATTCAGGCAAGAAGCGTGAGTTTCGTGCGCGACCCTGCCCGTGCGACCGATATGCCACCGATTGTGAGTTCGGTGCTTGATCAAAGCGTCGGTGCTCTGATCGAGCAAGCAGATACGTTGTTTGTTGCATCTTATTTTGAGAGCAAGGGCAAGCGGCGCGTCGACGTCTCCCATCGCGGCGGACAAGCGGGCTTCGTCCGCGTCGGCGAGGATGGCTGGTTGACGATCCCGGATTTCGCTGGCAACCGATTTTTCAACACGCTCGGAAACATCGCATTGAACCGTAAAGCAGGCGTGACATTTGTGGATTTTGCCTCCGGGGGGCTCCTGCAAATGACCGGCGAAGCCGAGCTTACCCTTCAACCCGCGCCGGACCTTTCGGTGAAGGGTGCCGAGCGCTATTGGCGCTTCCGACCAAGGCTCGTGGTCTGGCGTCCCGACGCTCTACCGATCCGGTATGAGATGACGGAATGGTCGCCATTCAGCCTAGCGACCGGAACATGGGAAAATCCCGACACCAGGTCCAAGCTCGCTCTTGGCCACCTCGCCATTTAGGGGCTGTTTATTATCGTTTGATTGTGAACCACTTTTTCGTTTCGGCGTGCTCCACACTCAAGCCAGAAAGCTTATCATCGTCAAATCGGAAGACCGAATACACTGGTTTAAGGCGAGCCGGAAAAGAGGATCAAATCCTGCTGGAATTCAACACTGAAGTGTTCGATCGACCTTAGCGATAATATTTCAGGGGGCACTAGGGCCGCATGTGCATCGCGCCATCCCTGATGCCACAACTGCACAATGTTTGCTTGCTCAGACGACTGTGCTGGCCGAACCATGAGGGCGATGTCACGTTGTCTGCAGCTTAACGGTTGGCGGATAACTAGGCGAGGATGAGCTCGCCGACGATCAGTTACAAGAACCACCGCTCTCCGCCACAGATCATCGCCCGTGCGATGTGGCTGTACT
>NZ_JAELTU010000910.1 GCF_016429015.1 Rhizobium sp. ASV20 | reverse complement strand
ATACGCCGAAATCGGCCGGCGACTTCTTGTCGAGCGGCTTCTTCTTGGCCTTCATGATGTTGGGCAGCGAGGCGTAGCGCGGTTCGTTGAGGCGAAGGTCCGTCGTCACGACGGCCGGCAGCTTGACCTCGATGGTCTGCAGGCCGCCATCGACCTCGCGGGTGACTTTGGCGCTACCATCACCGATCTCGATCTTGGAGGCGAAGGTCGCCTGCGCTGCGCCGAGCAGGGCAGCGAGCATCTGGCCGGTCTGGTTCGAGTCGTCGTCGATCGCCTGCTTGCCGACGATGATGAGACCCGGCTGTTCGGCTTCGGTGACGCCCTTGAGGATCTTGGCAACGGCCAGCGGCTCGACGGCATCGT
>NZ_JAELTU010000909.1 GCF_016429015.1 Rhizobium sp. ASV20 | reverse complement strand
TGCTCAACGATGCGAGCAAGGACCAGCCCGATTGGGTTCAGGCTCTATGCAGCCGCTGGTCGGTGGCAAGTCCGAATCCGGCGACGGCGCGCATTTGTCGGCGTGCGCTCCGATCAATCCGGTCCGAAAACCCACACTGATATGGAAAGAACATGGCCCACTATCTGACCGAACTCTACACCGCAAAACCGGCGTGGCTGGCGCTTTCTGCGCAGGAGCGGCAGCAATTCTTCAACGTTATCGGTTCCGCCATGTCTGCGCTATCTGCGCTTGGCATTGAACCGCTCACCTTGGGCAAGCTGGATCAATCCAAGCTGCATTCTGCCGCGCATAGCTTTTTTGCGGTGTGGCGTTGCCCTGATAATG
>NZ_JAELTU010000908.1 GCF_016429015.1 Rhizobium sp. ASV20 | reverse complement strand
CGTACCGCTGCTACCGCGGTTCGCTTGCCGGACTTCACCGTCCTTGTCTGAGATTCTTCGGTTGTCGCGGCAACACAACCGGCAAGCAGGAAAATAAAACCTGACAGCAGGCCAATATGGATAGCGGTTCTATGTCTCATCCTAGCTCGTCTGAACCTCATGGGCTGAATCCTGTATTTCGGTCATAGCCTTGGTACCGCACACCTGTCTCACCGCTCCTGCATGGCTTGCGACGTAACTTCGACCATCGGCGAGAAGAGGTATTCGAGGATACGGCGTTGGCCGGTTTTGATCTCGACGGTAGCAGCCATACCAGGTGACAATTCCTGACTGACGCCATCAACCGTGATGGTGTCGGTATCGAGCCTG
>NZ_JAELTU010000907.1 GCF_016429015.1 Rhizobium sp. ASV20 | reverse complement strand
TGGTCGTGTCCGGCTGATACCTGTTGCGGCCGGTTCAACGGATGAAAAATCGCTGCAGCTTTGGCTGGTACCATCGAGTGGCAATCCGCAGTCGCTTGGCGTCTTCCCGCCTGACTCAGGAGGTGAGATGCTAATCCCGGCTGATATGCGCAGCAAGGTGAGCGATGGCGCCACGCTCGCTGTGAGTCTTGAACCGTTCGGTGGCTCCCCGACGGGTCTGCCGACCGGGCCGGTCATCGCTAGTGGTAAAGCACGTGCGCTCTGATCCATGAAGAGTTCAAGAGGTTTTTTTCGGTTTTTCATCGCCTCCATCGCAGTCAGCCTGTTGGCCAGTAGCGGTTTGCTGGCGGCGAAAGAGCCATCGCCGCCGCCTG
>NZ_JAELTU010000906.1 GCF_016429015.1 Rhizobium sp. ASV20 | reverse complement strand
CAGGCGGCGGCGATGGCTCTTTCGCCGCCAGCAAACCGCTACTGGCCAACAGGCTGACTGCGATGGAGGCGATGAAAAACCGAAAAAAACCTCTTGAACTCTTCATGGATCAGAGCGCACGTGCTTTGCCACTAGCGATGACCGGCCCGGTCGGCAGACCCGTCGGGGAGCCACCGAACGGTTCAAGACTCACAGCGAGCGTGGCGCCATCGCTCACCTTGCTGCGCATATCAGCCGGGATTAGCAGCTCACCTCCTGAGTCAGGCGGGAAGACGCCAAGCGACTGCGGATTGCCACTCGATGGTACCAGCCAAAGCTGCAGCGATTTTTCATCCGTTGAACCGGCCGCAACAGGTATCAGCCGGACACGACCA
>NZ_JAELTU010000905.1 GCF_016429015.1 Rhizobium sp. ASV20 | reverse complement strand
CGGTGTGCTTGCGCACAGCCCGCATCAGCAGGTCCGGTTCAATGCTATCAAAGAAAGCCTTGATATCGAGATCAAGAACCCAGTTGTAACGCCAGCATCGCTGCCGTGCCACGCTGATCGCATCGAGCGCCGATTTGCCGGGCCGATACCCATAGGAATCCGGATGGAATTCAGGCTCCACCACCGGTTCCAGATGGCGTTTGACCACCATCTGCGCAATGCGATCGGCGACCGTAGGTATGCCCAGCGGACGCGTCTTCCCATCGCTCTTGGGTATATCGACCCGCCGCACCGGCGGCGGAAAGTAGCTGCCCGATGACAGCCGATTCCAGAGCTTGTACAGGTTGTTCGTAAGATCAGCCTCAAAGTCCGCAATCG
>NZ_JAELTU010000904.1 GCF_016429015.1 Rhizobium sp. ASV20 | reverse complement strand
AGGAACAGGAGCAAAATGCCAAAAGGCAGCAACGAAGCAACGAAAGAAGACGATTGGATTCACCCAACGAAGACGGAAGGAAGAATGTAAAACAACGGGATGGGCAGAGCAGAAGCCAGTACGATACGGCGGCGGGCAGACAAGAGACGAGGCACCAAGACAGGGGGGGTGCGTGTACGAAACGCCAAAACGCAACGCAGAGCACCTCCAAGGGGCCAAAAATAACTTCCAATTTGTCAGGGAAAGTAATGCGTCACCAAAATTTTAGCCCAAGTTACCTAGAGGTACGGAGCATGCAGTATGGGTACCAAAGCACAGCCCAGGCGCTCAGCGACTACAGAGGACGAGTCGAGAGAGGAAAAGAGAGGCCCCTCTTGTG
>NZ_JAELTU010000903.1 GCF_016429015.1 Rhizobium sp. ASV20 | reverse complement strand
GAACCACGACGATGACGACTACACGGTTCTTGGAAGTAGCTTGAGCGTTCTATCACACTACGCCGAAAAAGGTATTCCATATGGGGACAACGTTTGAAGGCCAATGGCACAGCCAGCAAAAGCAGCCACAGAGGCCATTCGTCCAACTTGGACGTGCTGAAGGAGCTCCGTCGTGCGCATTGCATGAAATACGAAAGTGCGAGGCGTGAAGGCCTCGAACTAGAGCGGAATAAAGAGTGGTGAATTCGTTATGCGGCCAACTTGTATGGCGGTCTATTTACCGGAATTCATAGCATGCTTCATGTCTCAGGCTATTATTCACCCGCACATAGCAACTGTGGTCCCCTCCTGAACAATGCATCAAAGCCGTGGTATATTC
>NZ_JAELTU010000902.1 GCF_016429015.1 Rhizobium sp. ASV20 | reverse complement strand
GACTCATAGATGCAGCGGGCGGGCACGTTTCGCACATGCACACAAATTCGTTCCAAAAGCAAGGGTCTGGCGAAGCCCTCACCGAAGAAAACGTCAATAAACTGGAAGTGGAGCATGAGCATCCTCAGTGAATCCGGCGATGCTGAGCCTGGCAAAAACAAAAAAACAAAAGGCAGGCAGCCCAAGCTGTCATGCCGAGAAATGGTTTAATGGTTTAATTGTGACTTGGATAGCGAGCTTCTTCTACATAATAACAAATACCTACCTAATAGCGGTTATGACACCGCCTCAGGAAGGCATCCATGGGTATGGGACAATATTTTTTTGACAACTTTCTGTCAGGCGTTTGGAGGATTCTTGCATAGGCTTCATCTGGGGC
>NZ_JAELTU010000901.1 GCF_016429015.1 Rhizobium sp. ASV20 | reverse complement strand
GGCATTGTTGGCGAATTGTGTACAAAAAAAGATAAAGAGAGGGAAGCATAGTCATGTGGTTATGTGGACAGGTTTTGCTTATTGATTCTTTAGTTATAATGTCATGTCACTAGGGACTTGTTATCGTTAATTCTACAAAGGGAATAAAAAAGGACCCTAAACGGTCCCCGCCCAGTTTGACAAACTCCGTGAGAGATGCAAAGTGAAATAGTATAGTACAGTAAATGCACGGTTTCAGCTTATATGTAGCTGACCTTTGTTCCCATCCCAGCAGTGGCGCTAATCTTGGCCCATGAGGCTCCCAAGATACGCTGTATCCTCTGCCTCATGGCCTTGTTGCCAAGCATTATCAATAGACCCATGATAAACGCCATCAACC
>NZ_JAELTU010000096.1 GCF_016429015.1 Rhizobium sp. ASV20 | reverse complement strand
GACAGGATCTGACCTGTTCCCGTCGCATAATCAGCGCGGATGCTGCGCATAATCCTCGGATAGAGAAAAGAGCCGGACGCGGCCGCGCCGAAGCCGATCGTGCCCATAATCATCAAATTGCGTCTGGTGAGACCAAGCTTCTCCCGCTGCTCGCTCTTGCGCTTGTTTGTCAGGACCTTGCCGGATGCACCGTGGATTTTGGCGACATGCAGCCAGATACGCTCATGCTGCGGACTACGGGAGCACCATTGGCGCACCATCTCGCCAACAACGGGATTGTCCGGGCCGTTCTGAAGGCGGATGACGAGATCGATCGCCTCATCGACAAGCCGGTCGTGATCTGTCTCATCTGCGCCCATCAACATCCTTCCGGTCGCACCATTGTTGGTCCCTGCGTGTCCCTACTCTATTCTACAATCGGAGCGCAGAATTTTTCTCTTGAACCGAAAAGAATTCAGACGCCGTCGACATAGCGCAGAAGATGGCGGTAGGCATCGCGGATCAAAGCCCATGTCCGTGTCGTCGAAAGCCCGAGCTCCTCGCCAACCTCCGCGATCGTTAGACCCGAGAGCCGGTGCAGTTCGAACGCCTTTCGCGTCCGATCGGGAAGCGTCGCCAGCGCTGCTGCCGTTTGCGCGAGGCATTGGCGCGAATAGACGATGGTTTCCGGACCTGGAGAGGGGTCGGCGACCTGCGCTGCAACTTCGTCGTCGAGATCTACCGTGGGTAACAGCCGATTCCGACGGGTCTGGTTCGTCGCAAGATTATGGCTGACCCTATACAGATAAGCTCTTGGGTTGTGATGGGATGCTGCCTCTGCTGGAGGTGTTGCCAGCACGCGCAGAAAGGCGTCCTGGGTGAGGTCCGCTGCGTCCTCGGGAGATATCCCTCTACGCCTGAGCGAGCGGGCAATTTCCTTGGCATGCCGCAGAAAGAGATTATGCAGATCCCAAGCCAATTCGCATTAACTCTTTGGTTTCCAGGTGCCGGTCAGATTTCCGGCACTGCAACATTTTAGGCACAATTGTGATAAGCTCACTCGATTTACCCGGACCTGCACCGAATGTCAGTGCTTTGAAAGCCAAGCCCTTCTGACAACAATTTGGAGGCTCACGCTGAAAATATGATTATTTTAGTCATCATTTTATTGAATAACAATTGCCGATGGTCGGACGCGGCTCATCATTAAGGTGGAAATATAAATATCCGGCTGAAAGTGCCATTTCCGCAACACCCCATCGACGAGCGTCACCTTATGCGCAATTGCCGAAAGTTGCTCTATGGCGGCGAATGACTTGGCGCTTGATAGGAGCTGAGCTTGCGGCCCGCCCTGCCGACTAGAGCGATTTCATGAGATTGCTGGGCAGCTCGGAGCATCTGAAAGGTCCTGACGTGGTGCCATCGGGGCGCCTGAGCCGCCCAATCCTCGATAAGCAGGAACAACAATCAATCAAACCCGCGCCAAATATCTGCGACCAATATCCCCTGAGATCGCACATACGCGGCAATCAAATGATCGTAGGGCTGCATAGCCTTCCACGACAGACAGATTTCGTGTGGGAGCGACGCTGATGATCAGTTTCATCACGCTGACGGAACAGATTGACGATTGGCCATGGTGGCGGTTGAAAGCCTCGCGCAGCTGCTACGGCCCGTCCTTCATCGTAAATGTGCGGATATTGGTACTGATCTCGCTCCTGCACGCGCGGTGAAAACATGACTACTGCAAATGGCGGAACTCACTGAACCACAACTATTCTATAGCAAACCAGCCAGCGTGACATCATCAGCTAAAATACCCCAGCTACCAGCCCGCGCTTGGACGTTGGTCCAGATGAATTTGTGTAATTGTTAATATTCTCATACATGTTCTCTTGACATAAATGCAACCTTCGCATCTGATCCGCAGCGAAAGAGAAAGACTTCTATATGGGGATAGCCGATGGCATTTCTAGGGTCTATTTTTCACCAAGCTCCTGAAATTGCTTTATTTCTCTCACTCGCGGGTGGGTATTGGATCGGCAAGTTCCAGTTTGGAAAATTTCAACTCGGCGGCGTCGCCGGTTCACTCCTAGTTGCAGTCCTCCTCAGCCAAATCGGCATCACGATCGATAATGGCATCAAGGCAGTACTGTTTGCCTTGTTCATTTATGCCGTAGGCTTCGAAAGCGGACCACAATTCTTCCGCTCGTTGGGGCGTCAATCGATCCGCGAGATCATGATGGCCGCAGTACTGGCGATCAGCGGCCTTCTGACGGTGATCGTGCTTGCCAAGATGTTTGGTCTCGACAAGGGGCTGGCTGCGGGTGTTGCAGCCGGTGGACTGACACAATCGGCTATCATCGGGACGGCAAGTTCGGCGATCGGCAAGCTGGGACTTGCCGCGGACGAGGCCCAGCGCCTCCAGGCAAATGTCGCTATCGGTTATGCCGTCACCTATATTTTCGGCTCGTTCGGTGCCATCATCGTCTGCGTCAACATTCTCCCCTGGTTCCTCGGCCGCAGCATTCGCGACGACGCAGTCAAGGCGGAGGCAGCGCTCTTGGCAGGTGCCAAGGTCTATGGTCCGGGCGAAGCTCCCGCCCTGCCAAACCTGGTCGGACGCCTGTTTCGGGTCCACCAGGCGGCGGGCCGCTCCTTGGCGGAAATCGAAGCGACTGTCACCAGCGACGCGACCGTTGCCATCGAGAGAGTGAAGCGCGCCGGCGCCATCGTCGGCGCCCAGCCGGATTTCCGGCTGCAGGCCGATGATGTCGTACTCGTCGTCGGGCGACGCGCCGGGGTGGTGGAGATAGCAGACAGCATTGGACCTGAATTGCAGTCATCGGATGGGATGAGCATGGTCGTGACGACAAGGGATGTCGTCATCGCCAACAAGGAATTTGCAGGTCGCACGGTCGCCGAGATTATTGAAGCCACCAAGGATTTGCGCCACGGCGTCTTCGTCCTGGAGGTCAAGCGTGCGGGAGCTCCTCTGAAACTGCAAGCAGATACCCAGATCGAGGCCGGTGACGTCGCGACGATATACGGGCTTCAGGAAGACTTGCAGAGGGTCGCAAAGCAGGTTGGCACCGTGATCCTTGCCAGCGACAAGACCGACTTCGTGTTTCATGGGCTGGGGATAGTTGTCGGCCTTCTCGTTGGCCTGTTGGTTCTGCGTATCGGCTCCATCCCTTTGACGCTTGGCAGCGGCGGCGGCGCCTTGCTCGCCGGGCTCCTATTCGGCTGGTACCGCAGCCGCAATATGGCTATCGGCAATATGCCGACGGCGGCCTCGACCCTGTTGCGCGACCTCGGCCTTGCGGGCTTTGTCGCCGTTGTCGGGCTGCAATCAGGCCAACAGGCCGTGCAGACGATTGCGCAAAATGGCGTCTCGCTCTTCCTCATCGGTGTGGTCGTTACGATCCTGCCGCTGCTGATCACCATGCTCTTCGGCCGCTATGTCCTGCGCTATGACAACACGGCCATTTTTGCCGGCGCTCTTTCCGGCTCGCGCAGCGCCAATCCTGCCTTCGGCGAAATTCTCGACAAGGCAGGCAATACCGTTCCGACGACGCCTTTCGCAATCACCTACGCGTTGGCCAATGTCTTCCTGACGCTGCTTGGCCCGCTCGTCGTCGCCTTCGTCTGACCCGCTCCACCTTGCAAGGAGGAAACCATGACCGACTATAGCCAATTTGCGAAACTGAGCCCGTTCGAGCTCAAGGACGAGCTCATCAAGATGGCTTCGGCCAAGGAAAACCGGACGATGCTGAATGCCGGCCGCGGCAATCCGAACTTCATGGCAACATTACCGCGTCGTGCCTTCTTTCGCCTTGGGCTTTTTGCAGCATCGGAATCTGAGCTTTCCTATTCCTATATGCAGAAGTGGATCGGCGGATTGCCGAATATCGATGGTATCGAAGCACGTTTCGAGCGCTTCACGAGCGAGAACCGCGATCAGGCCGGCGTCGCGTTTCTGCAGCGGGCGCTGAGCTATGTCCGCGATCAGCTGGGCCTTTCCGGTTCGCAATTCCTGCATGAGATCGTCGAAGGCATTCTTGGCTGCAATTATCCGGTTCCGCCGCGAATGCTGAGGATCAGCGAGCAGATTGTCCGGGAGTACATCGTCAAAGAGATGATCGGCGGCTCGCTCACGGGCAGCAGTATCGATCTCTTTGCGGTTGAGGGCGGTACGGCCGGAATGACCTACATCTTCAATAGCCTGAAGCAGAATGGCCTTCTCGCGAAGGGGGATAAGGTCGCGATCGGGCTGCCGGTGTTCACTCCTTACATCGAAATTCCCGAACTCGATGAATATGGCCTGAAGGAGGTGGCGATCAACGCCGATCCGAAGCTCGGCTGGCAATATAGCGATGAAGAACTCGACAAGCTGAAGGACCCGGATATCAAGGTTTTCTTCTGCATCAACCCGAGCAATCCGCCATCCGTAAAGCTCGATGATCGCAGCCTCAAGAGGATTGCCGAC
Organism: Rhizobium sp. ASV20; assembly: GCF_016429015.1. Classification (GTDB taxonomy): domain Bacteria; phylum Pseudomonadota; class Alphaproteobacteria; order Rhizobiales; family Rhizobiaceae; genus Rhizobium. The sequence continues at coordinate 23,310 of NZ_JAELTU010000096.1, read as the reverse complement.
ATCGTCAAGAACCACCGGCCAGACCTCATCATCCTGACGGATGATGTCTACGGCACCTTTGCCGATGATTTCCGCTCCTTGTTCGCCACATGCCCCAACAACACGATCCTCGTCTATTCATTCTCGAAATATTTCGGCGCCACCGGTTGGCGCCTTGGCGTCGTCGCTACCCACCAGAACAACGTGCTGGACGCGAAGCTGCATGCCTTGCCAAAGGCGACAAAGACGGCGCTTGACCGACGCTACGGTTCGCTGCTGCCGGACGTCGGCAAGCTGAAGTTCATAGATCGCCTGGTCGCAGATAGCCGTACGGTCGCGCTCAATCACACGGCTGGGCTATCAACGTCGCAGCAGGTTCAGATGGTGCTGTTTTCGCTGTTCGCGCTGATGGATGAAAACGACGTCTACAAGTCGACTTTGAAGAAGGTTATCCGCAAACGAGAAGCGGCCCTTTATCGGGAACTCGGCATTCCCGTGACCGACAACCCGAACTCGGTCGATTATTATACGTTGCTCGATCTTGAGGATATTGCACTCAAGCTCTACGGCGCCGATTTCGCCAAATGGGTGAAGAAGAAGTTTTCGGCCAACGAGCTCCTCTTCCGCATTGCCGACGAGACTGGCATCGTCCTCTTGCCCGGCCGCGGCTTCGGAACACAACAGCCTTCCGGGCGTGCTTCGCTCGCAAATCTCAATGAGTTCGAATATGCCGCCATCGGCCACTCGCTTCGCAAGATGGCCGACGAGTTCTACGCAGAATTCAAGAACAAGGGCAAAGTGAAGTAAAGGTCTGGATCGGGCCGGATTTGCCGGGGACTTCACGGCGACGTCAGGTGAACGGTAGCTGACGGTCCGTGCGATTTCCTCTCCACCTGCGCCTTGCAGAAGAGATGCAGCAACGCGGCATCGTCATATCCGGTGAGACGATCCGATGCTGGGTGAGTAAGTTCGCCGGACGCCAGCGATCTACGGCATCTCGATGCCGTGGCCGCAACGATTGGCGGCGGGAAACACAGGCGGTAGCGTGCCGTCGATTAGGATGGCGATGTTCACGACGAGATCGTCCGGAGCCGGCCAACACCCGGTGGCCACGCGTCTCCCGATCCGCTTGACGAAGAAGTAGGGATACCCGGCCAAACGCAGAGTGACGCGTAAGCTTTGCTCCTATCGAGCGGCTCGACGGTTTGCCATGCGACGGTCCAGCGCCGATCGCATGAGGCTCCGAACAATCGTGCGGGGCGCTCGCATCTACCCATGCGAAGCATGAGCGGCTCAGGGTCATTTGGTCAGCTCGTTGACGCGGTTAAGCGCGCCTGAGAGGCCCTTGAGCGACACCGTGAATGTGAGGGGCTGTGCGGGTGCCGCGGTGGTGACGGCGACGGTGATTGCGCTGCCAGCCTTCAGCTTGGCAATAACGTCGTCGGTGATGTCGAGCGGCACGAGGCACCCCTGCGGAAGGCAGGTGGAAAAGGGCCGAGCACTCCCGAGGGGCGTATCGGCAAGTTTCAATTGGGCGCCCTGCGCCAATGACAGACCGAGCGGTAGCATGAGGGCGCCCGCGAACTTGCCGTCCGGCAGCTTCGCGATTTCGGCGGTGAGCACGACCTGCTTGGTCTGGTTGTTGCTCTGAACCTGGCGGGCAAGGCAGGAGGTCAGGTCACCCGGGGCCTGGCAGATCACCCCCCAGTCTTCATAGGTCTCGACCAGCGAGCTTGCGCCACCCGGCAAGGGTGCTGCTATGGCTGTCGTTGCCGCGATGGAAAACAACGCGGCGATGGCGGCGCAGCGGGTAAAGGGGCGCAAGGCTGTCAGCATGAGAAATATCCTTGAATTCGAAGACTGGGTTCCGGCCGAACCACCCGGCACGTGCTTTGCGATCCGACCGCAATGTTGGCGGGCCAAGCGCTGTGAAGCGTGGAGGTCGTCACGGGGACGCAACCATCGCGGTCCAGGCACACAACGATAGTGTCGAAGCGGGGATCGGCCATTACGACATCCCTGCCATCGGCGCTTTTCGCGCCATTGCCTGCCCCTATCTCGCCCTTTCAGCGATATCACCCCAAAACTCGTTGTTTTACCGAGGCTTATCGAAGGCGGCGCGGCCTGTCAGCGTGCATTTTTGACAGCGGCCAGGCGTCCCCGGCCCCAAACCGGGCTGTTTGCGATCAGCGCTCGCCCGATGCCAGCATGGTCATCGCCTCCTCGAAGGCTCGTTCGAGGACGATCAGCTTGTGCGCTTGCGCCACGGCATATTCCTCAAAAAAGGTGCGCGAAATCCAGATTGGAGAGTGGCCACGCCGCCCGGTCCAACCGATGCCGCCGACGGATTCCGCCGCCGAAAGCTTGCGTCCCGTATGCGGGCGCGACAGTTTGAACGTCTCGGCGAGATAAGAGATCGAGGTGACGTCGGTGACGAAAGCGCCATTTGCATCCTGCTGCTGAAGATCGGTGCCGGCAATCAGCCGGTCCATCAGCAGCCCACCCGCATCCGCCCAGGTGAAGATCGTATAGATGGGGCCTGGAAACCGCACATGTGAGCTCGACAGCAGTTCGGCGGCGGTCAGCGGCGTAATAACCGCAAGCGCATCTTGCCGATGCGTCAGAAAGCGCATGGCGCGATTTCCCCCATCGATCAGATCGAGTGCCCGCAGGTGGGTGTCGTACCAACCAGTCAATAGAGCCAGTGTGGCCGGACACGGCTCCAGTTCGCCGGGACGCTCAGCCACCGCCCGGATGACTTCGTATTTCAATGCCTCTTCGCAAAAGGAGAGCGCGGTGTTGCGGCTGGATATGCCGTGGCGCAGCGCGAGCTGGCCGAAGTCGCGCCGGGTCAATACCGCCCCACCATTCCTTATTCCTCGGAAATAGTGACCAAGCACTGCATGGCACAAAAGCCAGCGCTGCTGCGTGGCAAACAAGCCGCCGACACGTGGGGCGGTCTCATTGAGCGAAATGAAGCTTCGCGCCAGGAACAGCACCGCTTGCGGGAAACGCACGGTCGCGACGAGCGCGGCTTCCTCATTTGACATGGCCGGGCGAGCGAGATCCGTCGCGTTGCGCGGCCGTCGCGGTTTCGGAAAGTCGACCAGATCTCCCATGCCTGCCCCTTCATTGAGCCTCTGCTCATCGGCGGCCGGCTCTTCCCATGATCATCAGGCAGGCACGAAAGGCGCGGAGCGGTCGGTTCACGCACACGCCCCGTGCGACGGCTCGTCCTTAGAGGAGATCCGACATGCAGCTGCCAGCCGGACGACACTTATCGTGGCAAAACAGCGACTGTCTTCTCATTGAGTGCAAAGCGCAAAATAAATAAGGGCTTACGATCGAAAGGACTTCAGTGGAGAGATGGCAACGACCGCGCCTCGCCGGGCGCCATGCCGTAGACGGCATTGAACAGGCGATAGAAGGTGGCGAGGCTGTCAAAACCGCAGGCATGCGCCACATCAAGAACGGTGAGCCCGGGAAATTCGACCAGAAGCTTGCGAGCCATGCCTAGCCGCATCCGCGCCAGCGTTCGTCCGAAGGTCTGCTCGCTTTCCTCGAACAACAGATGCAGGCCGCGCACGGAGATCCCGAGCGATCCGGCCACCGTGGCCGGAGATAGGCCGGGCCGGTGCAGCCCTTGATCCATCAGGTCGATGGCAGCATGACGCAGGCCTGCCCGAACGGCGCCGCGAACCTCTGGCGCGGCCTCGGACAATCTTCCACGCGCGGCCAGAGCCAGCCGCGCCACATGGGTGATGTCGGACTGAGGGTCGGAAAGCGGATGCTTGCCGCAGGTCAAGGCCTGAAACACCGCACGAAACGCGTGGGACACCTTTGTATCGCCAATCGGTTTGGCCGCATGGAGATCATGCACCGATCGTCCGAGCGTCAGTTCGTCATTAACCGGGATTTTGAGCAGTCGATAATGAAAGCCGTTATCGCTTCCCGGCATGGCGGCATAGGCAAGGTCGGAATGGCTGATCGTCATGTCTCCGTCGCCAACCTGGGCGAAACGATCGCGCCCGGCGTCGAGCATGCCCCTTCCACGGACCTGAAGCGCAAGGCAGAGGCTGTTGCCGGCAACGCGACCAATATCGGCCTCTGTGCGGCTGACGAGGTAGGAGGAGGCTCTCATTTCGGATGCGACTGCCGTTCCGATCATGGACGCGCGGAACGATCCGTGGAATTCCAGACGGCGTTCGGGAGCAAGCTCGATGGTGACGCCGAACAGGCTTTTACCACGCACTTCGCGCCACTGGTCGAAGCGGTCCCTGGGATCGAGATCGTCGGTCGAAAACTCCAGCATGGCCCCTCGTTTCGTTGCGGCGGTAAAATATGGTCGAAGCAGCAGTTGTGCAAGTCGATGCTATGTCGAAACGTCGCCAGACTGAGATGGATGATTTTGGTCGACCGTATCGTCCAACCACGGAGGTCAGTCGCTTCAAGATGATTGCAAGCGCACAGGGCGCGATCGCGTCAGAGCGCCAGTTGCTGGAGCGATGCCAGCTTGTTTCGCGAGGGCCCGTGCAAGACGCGACGTGAGCTCAGCCTACAGAGAAGGATTGCCAGTCAAAAGATGACATGCGCCACCTCATGCACGCCAGACGTCCACGCTAAGCACCTCGGCCCTCAAGTCGTAGGCCGATGCCGTCCAACAGGTATTCCAGGCCCTCCGCGAAGCTCCTTTCGGACCTATCGGGATCATGAGGCGCTTTTGCGTCATCAATTATTCGAGTGAATAGCGGAAACCTGCCATCGGCACGGATGGCCTCGCCCACGTCGCCTTGACCGGATATCCACTCGTCATGGTCCAACTCCGACCGCGCTTCCGCAAGTTGCTCCGCAAACTCCTGAGCAGCGTGGCCACGGGTAAACGTCGCGAGCACGTTGGCGATCAGGAGCATCCCGTCAGCATCGAGTTGATGGTGATCCAGTACCCTCAAGGTTGCCTCCGTTAGGGCGAGGCTACTCGGACCAAAGCTGAACCGAATGGACAACATGATGAGCCACGGGTGCCGTTTGAGCACCGCCCGGGTGTGATACGCAATCTCGCGAAGCCTCTCACGCCAATCTCCGGCTGCCTCTGGAACTCCAGCGTCAGCCATCACCCGCTCGACCATCAAGGCCAGCAATTCATCTTTTGAGCGGACATATCGATAGAGGGACATCGCCTTCGTCCCGATCTCAGCCGCAACACGGCGCATCGAGACTGCATCGATACCTTCACGGTCCGCAATTGCAACTGCGGCGACGGCGATCTGCCCGCGGCTATAAGCCGGAAGGCGTCCGCGGGCCAAGGTTACTTTGATTTCTGACATCGATCCAAGCTAGCCGTCAATTCCTATTGCGTACAACGTACTCATATCTTATACGGAAGATGAGTACGTTGTACGCATATCATCAAGCCACATGGAACATCTAGATGAAACCTGTGACAATCGCAGGGGCAGGACTGGGCGGACTGGTCTTGGCCCGTGTTCTCCATCTCAATGGCTTTCCGGTCGTCATTTACGAGGCTGAACCGTCAGCCCAAAGCCGCACACAGGGTGGCCAGCTCGACATCCACGCCCACAACGGGCAGATTGCGCTCGCGATCGCCGATCTCACCAAGGAATTTCGGGCGATCATCCGTGAGGGTGCCGAAGCGACCCGCATCGTGGACAAAGACGCCAAGCTGCTCTTCGAGGAAGGCGACAATGGCGCCGGCGCCCGCCCTGAGGTCCTGCGCGGCGACCTTCGGCGCATCCTGCGGGAATCTCTCCCGGAAGGCACCATCCAGTGGGGTAAGAAAATTGCCAGCGTAACCGCGCTCGGAGACGGCCGGCACACTTTGGCCTTTGCCGACGACACCTCCGTGACGACTGACATTCTGATCGGAGCTGACGGCGCCTTCTCGAAAGTCCGCGCGCTGGTTTCGGCAGCCAAGCCGAATTATGTGGGGACGGCTTTTGTCGAAACGTTCCTGCGCGATGTGGACGTTCGCCACGCGGCGACGGCGGCAGAGGTAGGCCCCGGGGCCTTGTATGCTTTCGCACCTGGTCAGGGCATCGTCGCGCATCGCGAAGCGGGCGATGTGATCCACGGCTATGTCCAGCTGGTGCGTCCACTCGAGTGGATCAACGACATCGACTTCGACGACCCCGAGAGCGCCAAGTCGCGCGTGGTCGCCGAGTTCGCCGGCTGGGCGGGCTCCCTCACCGCGATGATAACAGATAGCGACACGGCGCCGGCTCTTCGCCTGATCCACTCCTTGCCAGACGGTCATCGTTGGGACCGCGTGCCCGGTGTCACTTTGATCGGCGACGCAGCACATCTCATGCCGCCGGCCGGCGAAGGCGCAAACCTCGCCATGCTGGACGGAGCAGAGTTGGGCACTGCGATGGCCGAGCACCCCGACGACATCGAGTCCGCGTTTGCCGCCTACGAGGCCAAGTTGTTCCCTCGCAGCACGGCCGAGGCGGTCGATGCACACGAACTCGTCGCGATGTGTCTCGGCGCCACCGCTCCCCACGGTCTCGTGACCTTCTTTAGGAAGGCCGGCGGCGCTGAATAGTCGAACTGAGACGACGTCCGTGTCGGGATTGCCCATCCTTTCGCCGCCGACCAGCAGCGCCTGTCATGAGCCGAGATGGCCCTAAGATCTTGAACGGTGCGCGATCGAACCGCTGCGCCCCCAGCAACCAAGAAGGTGCCGCGTTTCGATGATCGGCGCGGAAGTGTCACCTTGAGAGTTGCGGTGGTCGAGCCTTGCCTGTGACCGTCCTGTCAGTCCTGCCGTCAAATCCAACGTTCCGGAGGTTCCCAGCTATTGGGACGCGGCTTTTCCATCGAGGTCGGGCGAGCTCGCCACGCCCGCGTAACGTATAGCGATGAGCGTCATCAGACTGGCGACTGCAAATGCGTTGATGCTCAGCAATGTCGCCAGTTGATCGCTTGTCCAAACAAATATCGGGCTTTCGATTTCCCACCAGGAAATCGCAAAGCAGGCAAAGATGAAGCAGGCCACCGCCCGCTGCCACCATTTCTCAATGGCATAAAAGGATACCAGCGCGAGCGCCATGCAGGGTGCGAGAAACAGAAGTGTTGCCGACCCTCTTCCGAACACCATGGTTTCACACACGGTGTCCACGGTGCCGATCAGCGGGAGCGCCAACCGCGCGGCAAACGGACGTTTCCCGGCCATCAGGGGGATCGCCAGAAAGAAGGGAATGGAAGCCAGTGTTATCGCTGATATTCCAACGCCGTCGCCGACCAGCCACCAGACGTAGAACGGGTAGAACGGCTTGTTGGCGATGATGACCCAGGCGATCGTAATGGTTGCCTCCGTCCGCGGATCGAGCGCCAACCGCGTCATCCGACTGGCCTTAGGAGATAGTGGCCTACGCCCCAGACATTGCCTTGATCATGGCCGAACAGACCGGCAGTGGCCAGGAAGAAGAGCCTCCAGCGGCGCTGCCAAAGCGCACTATCCTTGCCATAGACCTTAGCGAAGAGCGGCTGGATGCGATCGATTTCGCGGTCGAAATTGGCGAGCCAGTCGAGCGCCGTGCGGCGGTAATGCGTGCCCGACCAGCGCCATTCCCGCTCGACGGAGAAGAGGTCTGCAAAGCGATGCGGCAGATCATGTGCCGGCATTATCCCGCCGGTGAAGAAGTGATGGGCGATCCAGTCGGCTGGATCCTCATGGTTGAAGCGGTAGGAGCGATCCTTGTGGGTGAAGACATGCAGAAAAAGCCTGCCATCCGGTTTCACCCAGGTGCGAACGCGTTCCAGCAAGATGCGCCAGTTTGACATATGTTCGAACATTTCGACCGAAACCACGCGATCGAAGCGTCCGTCGGTCGTAAAGTCATTCATGTCAGCCGTGATGACGGTCAGGTTCGTCACGCCGCACGTCTCCGCCATAGCCAGGATATATGCGCGCTGCGAGGCGGAGTTTGAAACGGAGGTGATTTGTGAGTTGGGAAACTGCCGTGCAAGGTAGAGCGACAGAGAGCCCCAACCGCAGCCAAGCTCCAGGACGCTCATTCCATCCTTGATCTCAGCATGCTCTACGGTTTCGGCAAGTGCATAAGTTTCGGCTTCCGCATGCGTGGTGTCGGAGTTCGGATAAAGGCAACACGAGTATTTCCGTTGGAACCCGAGGACCAGGCCGAAGAATTCCGCCGGTACGTCATAATGCTGCCGGTTGGCTTCATCGGTATGCGTCGCGACCGGAAAGTTGCCCATCCCATCGACAAAGGCCGTTTCAATATCGTTCTCCGTTGACGCCAGACGGCGTTTCGTGCGCCCGCAGAGGTAGTCAATGCCAGCAAGCGTCATGCCGTCCGTGATTGGCGCGCGTTCGGCAGCGTTGATGGCAAATGCCAGCATATTCATTGGTCATTCTCCTTTAAGAGGGTTTCGGACTTGCGGGGGCCGGGGAAAAACGCATTCACACGCCGCTGCAGGGCACGAAATTTTTCACCGCGCGAGCGCAGCATATGCTCCTCCAACGGTGGAATTCCGGACACGTGAACAAGCAGCCAATACATCAGCGCCGGCGCGAGCAGCGACAACAGGCTCACGGGTGAATTCGTGATCGCAAACACTGGCAAGGCGCACCAGAAGAGCCATTCGAAGAAGTAATTGGGGTGGCGGGAATAATACCACAGGCCGGTCTCGCAGATGTCGGTCTTTGCTTCCGGCGTCAGGCGAAACTGCGCGAGCTGCGCATCGGACGTCGTCTCGCCAATAAGCGCAGCAGCGGCGAGCAATGCTGCAAGGAAGTCTTGTCCGCTCGGATAGGCCTTGTCATTCGCCGCGGCGAGGTAGACCGTGAAGATAAGGATGAGCGCCGCGAGCGCCTGAACCTGCAGGAAGAGAAATAGCCGCCAGCTTGCACTGGCACCCCAGTCCTCCATCAGCTTGGCATAGCGTGGATCCTCGCCGCCGAATTTGGTCCGTGTTCCAATGTGCCAGGCGAGCCGCAGTGCCCAGGCAGTGATAGCGATGAGCACCGTCATCCGGCGTGCGAATATGCCTTCCGCAAGGATGACCGCAGTAGAGCCCCCTACTCCGATCGTCAAAGACCAAATGGTGTCGATCCAACCGCTCATGCCGGTTAGGCGCTGTATAGCCCAGGCTCCTGTCATGGCCAGAAATACGCCAACGGCTATGACAATCAGAAGATAGAAGTTCATCCCTCGACCCGCACTGCTGCAAATTCGTTCCCGATGTCTTGTTTACGGAAAGCGCTTGGAACTGGTTTCGCTTTCCTTGAAAAAATCTCGCATGGCGCGAAACCAGTGGCTGTCTTCTTCCGTATCTCACTTGAAAGCCAAGAGTTGACGTTCGGGGGAAGGAAGGACTTGATGGGTCACGACGATCGAATGCACGGCGCCCGACGCCTGAATATCGCGGTCATTGGCAGCGGAATTTCAGGCCTTTCTGCTGCCTGGCTCCTGTCGAAGCGCCACGATGTGACGGTCTTTGAGGCGGCAAACCGCATTGGTGGCCACAGCAACACGGTGACATTTGAAAGCGCCGGAGGCCCCGTCGCTGTCGATACCGGCTTCATCGTCTACAACGAAGTCACCTATCCCAATCTGACGGCCCTGTTTCAGACGCTGGACATACCGACTGCCGCATCGAACATGTCGTTTGCCGTGTCACTCGACAACGGCGCCTACGAATATTCCGGCGGCAAGGGCCTTGGCCTCTTCGCCCAGAAGTCGAATATCGTCAGTCCCCGCTTCTGGTCGATGATGCGCGATCTGGTGCGGTTTTATCGGAATGCACCGCGGGATCTGCCTGATATGGGCGAGATTTCGCTCGACGACTATCTCTCACGCAATAGCTATGGTCGTGCCTTCCGGGACGATCATCTCTATCCGATGGCTGCGGCGATCTGGTCGATGCCTGCCCTAGAGGTCGGCGCCTATCCGGCGGCAAATTTCGTGAAATTCTGCCGCAACCACGGGCTTCTCGAATTATGGGACCGACCGGTCTGGCGCACCGTGAGGGGTGGTAGTCGCGAATATGTCATGCGTATGACCCGTGGCTTCGTCGACCGCATTCGATTGGCGACGCCCGTACAGAGGATCAAACGCGAGCCACAAGGCGTCGAACTCACGGACGGCAATGGCGGTCGTCACTTCTTCGACCATGTCGTCATAGCCACTCATGCCGATCAGGCACTTTTGATGCTGGCGGATCCAAGTTTGCAGGAAAAGCGTATTCTCGGTGCTTTCCGCTATACGCGAAACGAAGCCGTCCTGCATGGCGATGTCTCGCTGATGCCGAAAAGGCGCGCGGCCTGGTCGAGCTGGAACTATGTTGCCGATACGCGCGACGGCTCAACCATGCCCGCAATCACCTATTGGATGAACAGGTTGCAGCCGCTGGGAACCGCGCCGCCAACCTTCGTGACGCTCAATCCACGGCGTGCACCGAAGGAGGAAACGGTGATTTGCCGTGAGACCTACGACCATCCGGTGTTCGATCTTAATACGGACCGAGCGCAAAAGGAGATCTGGTCGCTTCAAGGCATGCGCAACACCTGGTTCTGCGGTGCGCATTTCGGTTCGGGTTTTCACGAGGATGGTATTCAGGCGGGGCTCGCGGTTGCCGAGGATCTCGGTGGTCTGCGCCGGCCCTGGCAGGTTGAGCAGGAAAGCGGCCGCATCGTTCGGACGCCGCTTGCTCGGCCCGCAGGATCGCCGCTGGATTTGGAGGTGACCGCATGACTGCGGAACTTCGCTCTGCGCTGTATTCCGGCTTGGTGACGCATTCGCGTTTAAAGCCGAAACAGCACAGACTCAGCTATCGCATCTACTCGCTTCTACTCGACCTTGATGAACTGGATAAGCTCGATCAGCAGCTGCGCCTTCTGTCGATCGACCGGTTCAACCTGTTCTCATTTTATCGCAGGGACCGCGGAGATCGCTCCGGTTCCGATCTCAAGCGACAGGTCGAAGGGAGCATGAGCGAAGCCGGCATCGAGCCGGATGGCGGTCCGATCCGCCTTCTGACCATGCCGCGCTTGCTTGGCTGGGCCTTTAATCCACTGAGCGTTTTCTTCTGTTATTCAAAGGATGGCTCGCTCAGGGCCATTCTCTGGGAAGTCGACAACACATTCGGCGAGCGCCATGGCTACATGATCCCGGTGGAAGCGCAGAGTGGTCCTGAAATCATCCAGCAATGCGACAAGGCCTTTTATGTCTCGCCGTTCATGGACATGGATCTGCACTATAGGTTCCGCGTTCTACCTCCAGCCGACGTCCTGTCGATCCGGATCGAGACATTCGATCGCGACGGGTCGGTATTGACTGCCAGACACATTGCGCGGCGGTCAAGGCTGACCGACGCTACGCTTTTGAAGGCATTCCTTGTCATTCCCTTCCAGACACTTGTGGTCGTCGGCGGCATCCACTTCGAAGCATTGAAGATATGGATGAAGGGCGTCCGTCTGCGAAAGCGCCCGCCTCCACCCGAAGCAGCAGTCTCCTACATCCTCCCATCATCCGCTGACGGGAAGATATCCCATCCGAAGGTCGATATTCATGAGCCCATTTGACGATTTTTCCAGTGCGCCGCTCAGTCTTGCCGGCGGCACCAAGAGATTGGGCCTTGCCGGTCACCTGCTACTGAGGTTGTTGCGCAATGTCCGGTACGGTCATGTCAGGATTGTATTTCCGTCCGGAGTTCTGGTCGAAAAGCGCGGAATAGAGCCCGGGCCGGAAGCCGTGATTATCGTGCGGCGCTGGCGCATGCTGCGTCGCCTTGTCGTCGGTGGGGATATCGGCTTTGCCGAAGCCTATCTTGACGAGGATTGGACAAGTCCGGATCTGACTGCGGTGATCCGGTTTGCGGCCAGAAACTCGAAGGTTCTCGCATCAGCGGTCGGCGGAAGCCCGCTGATGCGGCTCGTCAACCGCGCAAAACACGTGTTCAACGCCAATACCAGGCGGGGCAGCCGCCGAAACATCGAGGCGCATTACGATCTCGGCAATGACTTCTATAAGCAATGGCTTGATGGCACGATGCTCTATTCCTCGGGGATTTTCGATCGAACGGCGCTGACGCTTGAGGCGGCGCAGCAGAGGAAACTTGATCGTGTAGGGGAAATGCTCGCTCTTGATCCCACGATGAATGTCTTGGAGATCGGCTGTGGCTGGGGTGCGCTTTGCCTGTTCTTAGCGGGTCGGGCAAACGCGACGATGACCGGTGTAACCTTGTCCCCTTCACAGCTCGCCTGGGCGAAGCAAGCGGCCATCGATGCCGGAATGGCCGGACAGATGGACTTGCGCCTGCAAGACTACCGTGACCTCGATGGACAGTTCGATCGCATCGTCTCCATCGAGATGTTCGAGGCGGTCGGCGAGGCTTACTGGCAGGATTATTTCGCGACGCTGAAGCGTTGCCTCAAACCCAATGGCCGGGTCGTGCTACAGGTTATCTCGATCGAAGAGGACCGCTTTGCTTCCTACAAGCGCGGCTCCGATTTCATCCAGAAATATATCTTTCCCGGCGGTTTCCTCCCTTCGGATCCGGCGCTGGAGGCGGCGGTCGCAAAGGCGGGTTTCAATCTCACGGCGAGAGAGCATTTCGGCAAGTCCTACGCACGGACGCTTGCTGAGTGGCGCGCCCGCTTTCACGCGCGCTGGCCGACGATTGCCAATCTCGGCTTTGATGAGCGGTTCCGCCGACTCTGGCACTACTATCTCTGCTACTGCGAAGCCGGCTTCGAGGAGGGTAGCATCAATGTCGGGCTTTATACGCTCGAGCACGCATGAGCGAGGACAAGCACGGACGTAGGAGGCCCGCATATGAGAGCGATGATTGGAACGGTCGCTTATCTGGCCGTCGTATTTGCGACTGAGGCGAATGCTGCCGGAATAGAGGGGCAATGGGCACGTGGAGATGGCAACGCCAAGGTCAGGATCGCATCCTGCGGTTCCGACATCTGCGCGACCAATACCTGGATAAAGCCTGGCACACCGAGCGAAAAGACAGGGGACAGGCTGGTCATGACAATCAAGCCTGGTGCGGATGGCAACTACACCGGCAACGCCTTCGATCCTCAGCGTAATTTGACCTACAGGATCACCGTCACGGTCAATGGTGATCGGATGGCGACGAGAGGCTGCATTGCCGTCGGCTTGCTATGCAAGAGTGTCGATTGGACGAGGATCCACTGACCGGCGGAAGGAAGGCCGAAAGGAGAGTATGGTGAAACCCTATATTATCGCCTACTTCGCCACGTTGGTCGTGTTCGTGGCGATCGATTTCATTTGGTTGAGCAGCATGGCCGACCGTCTTTACAGGCCCGTTCTTGCCGACATGCTGGCAAGTGGCTTTCGGCTGGCGCCTGCTGTGGCGTTCTACCTGATCTACGCTCTCGGGCTCACGGTTCTTGCCGTAAGGCCCGGGCTGATGGCTGGGTCGCCGCAGACTGCCATCGTCTACGGAGCGCTGCTCGGCTTGACGGCCTATGCCACCTACGACCTGACCAATCAGGCAACGCTCAAAAATTGGTCGACCGTTCTGACCCTTGCCGATCTTGTGTGGGGAACCGCCCTGTCGGGCTTCGCCGCAGGTAGCGGTCAATGGATTACCGAGCGCTTGCTCGGCCCCATTGGGCATGGCTGATGGAGAGCGCGCAGCCAACGGCGACGCGCTGCGTCAAATTGCCTAGCCGTTCAGCCTCCAGATCTCGACGTTGAGGGCGATGGCGAAGGCGACCCAGATAGCGACAGGGGACAAGCTATAAGCAGCTATTCGATCCAGGCGGTGGAACCTCTGGACCGTGACCAGGATCAGAATCCATTGTGGAACGATGTCGATGAGGCCGAGGGTCGGACTATGCAAGGCAAAGAACGCCCATGACCACGCTGCATTGAAGGCCAGTTGCAGATGGAACAAAATGAGCGCGCTCGATCGCCCCGGCGCATCAGCCGGAAGCATCCATATGCGCCAGACTGCAAAGGCCATCAGGGCATAAAGGCAGGTCCAGACCGGTCCGAAAATCCAGTTCGGCGGATTGAAAGCCGGCTTGGCAAGGCCTGCGTACCACTCTGCGAGGTTCGGGAAGGTTGCCCATTGTCCAAGCAGAAGAGTGATGACGACCGGCACGATTGCGAGGCCAGCCTTCATCCAGGGTCTTTGTGGTTGCATTGTTCCATATCGCATCGTGTTCTCTCTTCTGACCGACCTGTTTGTGCTGGCACTTGCTAAGGCGAGATATTTCTCTCTACTCTCGATGTCTGATACGAAAGTTTTACAAGGTCGGATCACGGATCCAAGCGGCACTGACTGTCGTAGAAAGCGCATGAATGTTTCAGCACCGCCGGTCGATAGCCGTGGCAGACACAAAAGCACCCTCTCCTTCGACGGGAGGCGGGCAGTGACGACATTGTCTGATCGCGAGCTTTTGTCGCGAGAAGCGGCCAACCAACTGCTTTTGGCGATCGCCGTAAGCCAGGATAGAAAGGCGTTTGCCGAGCTTTTCAATTTCGTCGCGCCCCGGATCAAGGCGTTCATGATGCGCTCGGGATCGACGCCTGAACTGGCAGAAGAGATTGCCCAGGAGGCAATGCTTCTCGTCTGGCGCAAGGCCAGCTACTTCGATCCTGCCCGCGCCGGTGCGATGACATGGATCTTCACAATTGCTCGCAATCTGCGCATCGACATCCAGCGGAAAGCGAAATCCTCGAACCAGGCAGTCGGGGAGGATCCGGACATAGTGCAGGTGATGGAGCCGACACCGGAGGATATTCTCTTCGTCCGGGTAGATGAAGAAAGGGTTCGTGCTGCGCTGCAGGGGCTTAGTTCGGAGCAGGAGGCGATCATCAGATTGTCCTTCTTTCGTGATCGTCCTCATTCCGAAATCGCCAGGGAACTGGACTTGCCGCTCGGCACGGTAAAATCGCGTATCAGGCGTGCGCTTGGGAAGCTCAGGGACATGCTGGAAGAAAAACTATGACGAACAAGCATCATCCCAGCGATCAAACACTCCTGCGCTTTGCTGCGGGCACCTTGCCTGCCGGTCCCGCGCTCGTTGTTGCCGTCCACCTGAGTGGCTGCCCCTTCTGTCAGAGGCGGGTGGCGGCATTTGAAGCCGTCGGCGGTGAGATGTTGACCAGGACGCGACCCGAGACCCTCTCTTCGGAGGCTCTCGAGCGGGCCCTTGCACGTTTGGACGGACATGGCCGACCGGCCGTTGTTGCGCCGCCACCATTGCCAATGTCCATTGATGGCATCGTCCTTCCAACCGTTCTGAGTGATTGCAAGATTGGCCCCTGGCGCACAGTCGGGCCAGGGGTCAGGCTCAGCCGTCTCTTCGTACCTCATGCGCCGGATGCAAACCTGATCCTGCTCAAGGTAAAGGCGAATAAGCGCATGCCAGCCCACGGCCATACGGACCTTGAGGTAACGCAGGTTTTGAAGGGGTCGTTTCATGATGGTAACAATCTCTATCAACCGGGAGATTTCGTCGAGGGCGATGACGAGACGGACCACAATCCTGTTATCGGCGCTGAGGGCGAGTGCATTTCGCTGGCAGCCATCGAGGGACATGTCCGGTTCAAGGGACTTCTAGGGAGACTGCTTCAACCCCTTATCGGCATCTGAATTCTATCGAGCGCTGTTTGCCTTCGGGCAATATTGGCGCACAGGCTCTGCTTGAGAGCGTCTTAGACCTCAGCAGCCAGATAAATGCTCCGCATCAGCCGCCCGGTCATAGTAAACCTATGACAACGCGCCAACAACCAAGCCGGCAGCAATCATTCGTTCCTTTGCCCATCGCCTGCCATTCAGGCTAAACGGGCACTCCTTCCGCGCACAGTTTTTTAGAGCAGTTTGCGCTTTCGACCAACCTGCGCAAGCTCGATCACGGTCGCAGTGGCATCTTCCTTGCCGTCCGGCGCGCCCTCCGTCATGACCCTGTTGCGACCGCCGGCCTTGGCGGCATAGAGCGCCTTGTCCGCCCGTGCAATTGGAGCTCGCAATTCGCGATCTTCGTTCGCGACGGTGGCCACACCGAAACTTGCTGTAATCTGGCGTTCTATCCCGATAGAACGCCAATCGCGGGCGGCAAAGCGCATTCTAATTGCCTGCGCCAACACCGCGCCTTCAGCCAGCGTTATCCCGGGGACAAAGACGACAAATTCCTCGCCGCCAAACCGCGCGGCAACAGCCCCGCGCGGCATGTCAACGGTCAACTGCTCAGCCAGGGCGCAGATGACCTGATCGCCAGCCTCATGGCCGACAAGGTCATTGACCTGCTTGAAGAGATCGATGTCGGTGACGATGACGGCGCCCTTCGGCCCCTCACCGTCAAGGCTTGCTGCCGCAAACTCGTTGAAGCCACGCCGGTTGAGCAGCCCCGTCAACGGATCACGCGCCGCCACGTCGCGGTAGCGCGTGAGGATTTCTACCATCATCGAGCCAAATGCCGCCAGAGCAAATGTCAGACTAAGCAGGCCGGTGCTAAGCTGGCTGAAACGAGAGTAGTCGGACTCCTGAAAGCTCGACAGCTGATCGCTCGATTGCTCAAAGAGGGTGAAGATCAACACGACCGCCAGCGTATCAATGACAACCAGGCCGGTGATGGCGATCATCGCCCATTCCATCCAGCGACGCGCATGCGGCACCACCATGACCAGCGGCACTCCGAGCAGCAGAGAGATGGAGATATCGACCAGTAGGAATTCCGCATGCAGGCTCTCCAAGCCTATCACGAGGTAGAAATCGACAAGCAGACAGAGCGCTGTAAAGACAAGCCGCGCACGCACGTAAAGGGGCAAGCGAAAGCCGACCAGAAGCGCTTCGCCATAATAGTAAAACGAAACAAAATAGAAGATATCACCGATCAAAGCCGATGCAGTTTCCGGCAGCGGAGCGATCGAAACAATGAGCCCAAGCGCTCCGAACAAAAAGCCGAGCCCCCAAGCGAGGGCCGAAGGCACCTGATAACGCGACAGGATAAGGAACACGATGCCGAACGTAGCCATCATCGCTGGCGTAATGAAAGCGAAACTATCGATCGATCCCATAATGCCTTCTCATGTGGCCGCCAGTTGCTCTTTCCGACGCTATGCGTGCGCCGTTAAAAAAACTTGAAAATGCCTCCATTTCCGCAAGCGCACGCTCGATTTTGCTGCTCGTGTCCGATCACGACTGGATCAGCGGCTGTCCAGCCGCCAAGATACGCCTCTTTTGCCGGCGGCGAGAAGCAGCAGCGATCGAGATGGTGGCGATGGCGTTGATGCTAGGTTGACGCGCCGGCGCGATCTCCGCCAAAGCCATCCGGGCTTGCGATGCAGGCTTGCCCAAGCCAATCGGAAAAGGCATGCACTTTCTGGCGCGCTTCGGCGCGGGCCGGCCAGAGCGCGTAATAACCGTAGCCGCTATCGATGATCCGCTCGAATGGCGCGACCAGTTCGCCGCTTTCCAGATCCTGCCGGGAAAAGGCAAGATCACCCATGGTCACGCCATAGCCGCTTGCCGCGGCGGTCATGGCAAAATCCTGCGTATCGAAGACCTGATGACGCGAGGCCTGGAAGGAATAGGCCCCTTCGGCCTGCAGCCAGAGGGTCCAGTCGCTGTGACGCGGATTGGAATGGAGCAGAACGCAGTTCTGCAGATTCCTGACCTCAGGCGGATTACCGAGTTTCGAGAGAAATTGCGGCGAGCACATCGGCGTCAACTGCTCCCGCAGAAGCGGCAGCACATCCATACCGGGCCAGTGACCATTGCCATAGGTGATCAGCATGTCGATATCACCGACGGAAAAGGTCGGCCTCAGAAACCAGGCGGTATCGATATTGATATTCAGGTCTTCATGATGGCTATGAAGGTCAGAGAGTCGCGGCAGGAACCATTTGCGCGCGAAGGTCGGCGGCATGCGGATGGTCAGCGACCGCACCCTCGTTCGGGTTGCCTCGAACGAGGTCTTCAGCGACGCCAGCAATCCGTCGACGATCGGGATCAGCGCCATACCGCGCTCGGTGAGCGCCACCTTGCGGGTGTGGCGCTCGAACAGGCTGCAGCCGAAATAATGCTCGAGCTGCTGCACCTGCCGGCTGATCGCGCTCTGGCTGAGGTTGAGCTCGACTGCCGCGGCAGTGAAGCTACCGGTTTCCGCAACGACGGAAAAGGTCTGTAATGTCTGCAGCGGCGGCAATCTGTTGTGATCGAACCTCGGCTCCATTCCCTACCCGGCTCCTCCGCTGCCATCTCCAGCAACAAGCATTAAACCATGTGCATGGAATGGCAACCGGCGCCTCAGCCGATCGTCCGGCGTACCGTCTCCACGGCCTGCCTGACCCTTCGCGGCGCCGTGCCCCCCTTGTGGTCGCGGCTGGCAACTGAACCCTCGACGGTCAGTACCTCGAAGACATCCTCGCGAATGATCGGAGCAAAAAGCTGCATTTCGGCAAGCGGGAGCTCCGAGAGCGTCGGCAACGCCTTGTCGCGGGCGGCGCCGACGATCGCGGCAACGGCGTGATGGGCATCGCGAAATGCGAGGCCAGCCCGGACGAGATAGTCGGCAAGATCGGTCGCCGTCGAGTACCCCTGATTGGCGGCCGCAAGCATTTTTGCGTGCTTGACCGTAATGGTCGGGATCATTTGTGCCGTAACGCTTACCGCTGCGCGGACGGTTTCAAGCGTATCGGTGAGCGGTGGCTTCGATTCCTGCTGATCCTTGTTGAAGGCAAGCGGCTGGCTCTTCATCAGCGCTGCGGAAAAGGCGAGGTTGCCCATGACACGTGCGGCCTTGCCGCGTACAAGCTCCGCGAGATCCGGATTACGCTTCTGCGGCATGATCGACGAGCCGGTGCAGAACTGATCGCCCACTTCGATGAAATCAAACATCGGCGTGCACCAGAGGATGACTTCCTCGCTAAACCGCGACAGGTGCCCCATGATGATCGCGCCGGCGCTGCAGATATCGACGACATAGTCCCGGTCGGAGACGGCATCGAGCGAATTGGCGAACGACGCAGCAAAGCCCAGCTTGGAGGCTGTGTATTCAGGATCGATCGGATAACCGGTGCCCGCAAGTGCTGCGGCGCCAAGCGGGGAGACGTTCAGCCGCTCCCGCGCCGCGCCGACCCGATCGAGATCGCGCAGGAACATTTCGACATAGGCCATGAGATGGTGGCCGAAGGTAACGGGCTGCGCCACTTGCAGATGCGTAAAGCCTGGCATGATCGCATCTGAATGTTTTTCGGCCAGATCGACGAAGGCGCCAACGAGGGTCTTCAGATCCTCGGTAAGAAGATCCAGTTGTTCGCGGGCATAGAGGCGAATATCCGTCGCGACCTGATCGTTGCGCGACCGGGCGGTATGCAGCTTCTTGCCGGCATCCCCGATCAGCGCGATCAGCCGGTTCTCGACATTGGTATGAACGTCTTCGAGCTCCGGCTTCCACTCGAAGGCGCCGGAGCGCATCTCTTCCATCACCTGGTCGAGGCCGGTCTGTATCTGCGCGTTGTCCTCGGCGGTCAGGATGCCCGCGCGGGCAAGCATCTCGGCATGCACCTTCGATCCGGCAACGTCATGCAGCGCAATACGCTTGTCCTGGTCAAGGCATTCGTGAAAGCTCTCGAAGTCCCTGGAAACAGCCTCTTTGAACAGCGGGGACCATGTGGTCTCTTTCTGGTTTCTCATCGCGGTCTTCCCTTTTGAATGAATGCCGCCCTCCTGCGGACGCATCCTTTACTGAAGCAGCGCAAGCAGGCTGCGGGTGTCGGTCTGGTTTTCGAGGTCGAGCACGAAGTCGCTGATCGCGTCGACCCTTGCGGCCGGCAGCACCATGCCGGCGAGCGCCGTATATTTGCCAATCAGGCGTTCATCGGTGAGCGGGTTCTGCGGCCCCCCGAGCGGGAACTCGACGACGAGCCGATGTCGTTCGCCGGCGGCGGTCACGATGGTAATTGCCGGCTCGTCTTCATCCTTCATGTCGGGATCGACGCTTACCGTGATGCGCTCCATCAACGGGCCGATCTCAGCCGCCGACCAGGCGGCCTCCTCAAGTTCGGCCAGAAAGACTTCGCCGTAGCGCAATCGCGCCGCCAGCGCATAGGGAAGACTCATCTGGGCCTGCGCGCGGGATGAAATCACCTTGCCGCCGCACATACCATACTGGAAACCGCTGATATCAACTTCGATGGCAGCGATATCGGCGGACGCAAGACCATAGCGCTGCAGCATGAGGTCAAGCGCATCAATCCCCGCATGCGTGCCGCGGCAGGTGGCATGCGGCTTGATGGAGCAGCGATTGAGCCGCCAATATTGCCCGAAGTCGCGGATGAGCGCCTGCGGATCGCACTTGCCGGCGCCGAAGGTCGCAAGGAAGCTGCCCCAGCGCTCCGCCTCGAAAACACTGTCGGGGCCTTCGAACCCTTGCCTTGCGAGATAGGCAGCCATGAGCCCGCCTTCGGCGGCACGGCCGGCATGGAGCTTCTTGGTCGAACTGCCATTATGAATGAAAGCCCAGGTGCCGCCGGCAAACGAGCACGCCGAACCAAGAGCGGAGGCCATCGCATCGACATCGAGCTTCAAGATACTACCGACGGCGGCTGCCGCACCAAACGCACCGCACGTACCAGTCGAGTGCCAGCCGAGACCATTGTGCTCTTCATATCCGCCGACAGCTTCGAGAACGCGCCGACCGACTTCGTAGCCAAGCAGAACGCTGCGCAACAGGTCGTGGCCGCCAATCGACCCTGTGTGATCGCCAAGCGCTGCGAGCACGGCCGGAAGAACAACTGCCCCGGAATGATCGCAGCCGCCGCTGTCATCGAGCTCGTAGGCATGGGCCGAAACACCATTCACGAAGGCCGCAGTCCTTGGGTCGGACGCGATCGACCGTCCCCAAATCGAGGAGGGTCCTATTTCAGCATGGATGCCGAGCATTGCGACGACGGTATCGGTCTCGCGGGAGGCCGAACCGGCGATCGCGGCACCCAGCGTATCGAGGATGTGAAGCTTCGCCTTATGAATGGTCTCGGGCGGAAAGGCATCGAATCTCGTCGAGCAAGCCAGTTCCGCCAATACCTGTGTCAGATTATCGTTCACCGGCACGCTCCTCATCGACATAGGCGTCATAGACGTTGATCGGATGATCCGCGGGTGCGGCGATGACTTTGCCGGCGTGCCAGCGAGCTACGTCCGCAGCTGTCGCCAGCCACACGTCGTCAAAGCTCGTAATATGAGCAAGCAAGGCTTCGACAAGGGCGATCCGGCCCGGTGTGCCGGTCCACTCCGGACGAAGCTGGATGACATAGCAAAGGCCATATTTGCGGTAGGCATCGAACTCGGCGATCCAGTTGCCGAGGACCGCCTCGTAAGATGGGATGCGGCTTTGCCCTTTTGGAAAAGCCGGCGTGAAATTGAACTGGAAGTAGGGCCGGTCTTCAAGTTCATTGTGAACCGGTATCTCCACCAGCGACGAGGAATGACTATAGGGCACATCGTCGCCGTTCAGCGATGCCGACCACCTATAGCCGGCGTCGACAAGCAGACGATCGAAGCGCCGCGGCCAATTGCCGGCCGGAAGCCGGAAGCCTGAAACTTCGTTCGATGCGATGGCATTCAGCCCGTCGCGACTGCGCTTCAGAAGATCGACAGTATCGGTTGCCGACATTGTGTCGTAGCGCTCGAAATTCCAGCCATGGCTCTCGATCTCATGGTGCGGAGCGACGACATCGCGCAGCAACTCCCTGTGGTTCTCCGCAACGATCCCCGACACGAACCAGCTCGAGGATATGTCAACGTCAGCAAAGACATTGCATAGGCGCTCGACACCGCGTGTGGCGCCATATTGCCAGACAGAAAAGCTTTTGCTGCGCCCTTTCAGATCCGGTGCCTGCGCGACTGCATCGAACCCATCATCGAAGATGACGGAGACGATTGCAGCACATGTCTTGCCTTGTGGCCAGAAGCCTTCACAAGCCGTACCGTTCATGCAGCATTCTCCGGATATTGTGCGATCCACCACCTGGCGATTTCGGCGCAGTGGGTTGCCCAGACGCTGTCGCCATGGGCGGTAATCGCCTTGAACAGACCCTCCAGGATCGCCAGCCGACCGGGCTTGGCGCAGACTTTCGGATGCAGGATCGTCGTCCAGCAGAGGCCTTCGCGGTGATAGCCCTCGAACTCGGCGCACCAGTTCTTTTGAACATCGGCGTAGCCTGAGATGCGGTCGAGGCCGATGGGAAAGTCAGGCTCCTCGCTATAGGCAAGAGCGGTATAGTCGTCGATGTCCCAGCGCCCCGGAATCTCGACCAGGCCGCGACCGCGGGAGGTCGTGTGAAAATAAGGCCGATCGTCGCCACGCATCGAGCTTGAATAGATAACGCCGAACTCATGCAGCAGCTGCGCCGTTTCGTCGCTCCAGTCGCCGGACGGTGTGCGGAAGCCAAGCGGCGTAACACCCATGCGGCTTTGAAAGATGTCGCGGGAGCGCCCCATGATATCGAGCTGCTGCTGGCGGCTGCAGTCGATGAATACCTCGTGATAGTGGCCGTGATAGGCAATCTCATGGGCGTCGCGAAGGATGCGTTCGCATTGCGATGGCCAGTGCTCGACCACCCAGGTCGGTACGAAGAAGGTCGCCTTGAGACCATAGGCTGCGAGAAGATCGAGAAGCCGCGGCAATGCCCGCCACGGACCGTAGGCGCCTTGTGTGAAGTAGCGCGGATTGGAGAGCAGCGAGCCGTCGAGCATCGCATCGCCCGTCGGGCCATCGACATCAAAGGCGAGCGCCACAGCCGACTGCCGGCCTTCCGGCCACAGGCTTGGTTTCGCCGATTTGGTTGCACTCTTCGCAATCATGGGACTCTGCATGCGTTTTGAGGTGTTTTGGGGCGCAACCATCCGTCCGCGGACGCTGAGGCGCCCCGGCTGATGGCTGCATGCAATAGGATTAAGGAAGCGCCGCTATGACCGCGGCGCTTCTTCTGGTCTTACTTGACGCCGTTGATGACGGCCTTCGGTACGGCGTTGTGGACGAGGCCCCACTTCTTGAGGATCTCATCGTAGCTGCCGTCCTTGATCAGGGCGTCGAGAGCTCCGGCAACCGCGTCGCGAAGCGCGGTATGATCCTTCTTGAAGCCTATGCCGAAAGTGTCGTTGCTGAGCAACGGCTCGCCAACCAGCGTATAGGTGTTGGGCTCAACGCGCATCTGGTAGGCGATCGTTTCGATGCCCTGCACGACTGCGTCGTAGCGGCCCTGCTTCATGCCGAGACGAGCGGCGTTCGAATCCGCGGTTCCCTCGAACTTGATGGCAGGCTTGCCCTTGCCTTCGCAATTGGTGGCGCTCCAGGCCTTGACG
>NZ_JAELTU010000900.1 GCF_016429015.1 Rhizobium sp. ASV20 | reverse complement strand
GATTTATGGAGCAGCTGCGTAAAGGAAATGGCACTGGAAAGCCTGGAAAAGAGTCCTTGTCCAGCGAAGAGACGCTTCACACTGCCCACCTGGACAACATTGAGCTGGGCGAGAGTTATCTGCGTAAGATTTATCCTCTTTTGCAGCGTCAGTACCAGTGGTTCCGCCGTACGCAGCGCGGTGATATTAAGACGTATGATCGCGAGGCGTTCTCGACGCGTGAGGCATACAGATGGAGAGGCCGCTCTCAGACGCACTGCTTGACGAGTGGACTGGATGACTACCCGCGTCCCAGCCCTCCATCTCTCGGAGAGCTTCATGTCGACCTCATCTCCTGGGTTGGTCTGATGACCAAGTCGCTAATCAACATTGCCGATGC
>NZ_JAELTU010000899.1 GCF_016429015.1 Rhizobium sp. ASV20 | reverse complement strand
GCCTTGTATCGCCTGCTCGGCGCCCTTTCCCGACGTGACGACTACAACACGAGCTGCTGACCGTGATACTGAAATTTTTAATACGAGGTTACTCAAATTTGGAAGTAATTATTCCCAGTACTGGATCCATGCATGTCAGCGACGCAATACGAAAAGCTCCTAAGCTGCAGGGTAGTTCAGCGGCGTGAAGCATCCAAACCAATGACGAGTTATTCAACTTATTCATCTCGCTATAATCAATCTATTCTCCAGAGCTCTTGCAAAGTTAAAATGCTAACAGTTGGGGGATATTGAAGAAAGGAAAACACAAGTGGTATCATGTCGCTACATCACCAAGCGGCCCATTCAAAATAGGCATAAGGAAAGAGGAGGCATAACC
>NZ_JAELTU010000898.1 GCF_016429015.1 Rhizobium sp. ASV20 | reverse complement strand
AGCAGGAGGGGGACTAGTCGAAACAAGGGCGAATACACTGAAGAGCCTTCTAGAGATAACAGGGCAAATGCCAATGGTAGGTCTATCTTGGTATTACACCGCGTGTTCGCTGATTACTGACAGTCTTAGCACAACCTGTGTCCCTACTACATACCAAGAAGCTAGTGCGACAATGCCTATATTCATATATTTCAAAGATGTTAGCCGCAAAATCTCGAGAACATAAAGGAAGAACAGGACGACTGGATCAAAACAATGGTAGATTGCCTGTTGAGCCGCCTGGCGCTATTGAGAACCTTCACCGGAGACCTGGCTTCGTCGCAACAGACGGCATGCATAATCCCAATACCGGCCAATACGAGTTTGATAACCCTCCTAC
>NZ_JAELTU010000897.1 GCF_016429015.1 Rhizobium sp. ASV20 | reverse complement strand
ATCGCAGCATGAAGCATGAAGCATCGATGCAGCCTCACAGTCACATGTGTGCTTGCGTAGGCAAACAAAGGCCAATTAGAGCAGAGCAACATTGGGCACGCGACCATACATGCCACAAAAATGAATATTGAGCCTCAAAATCGCCAATTGGATCTCACTAGGCAGTACAAAGTTTGCGCGAATCCAAAAATTCATCTACGTAATTGGATGGTCGCCACTATCCCGTCCGACATCTCCACAAATCACCGGCGTCGCCGTCGTCTCCGACGGGGAAAACAGAGCATGTCTTCGGTGTAGAAACAGGTTTAGGCCGGACTTTAGCGCATGAAATTTGTCAAGCAAGGCCGTCTCCTCTTTGGAGCCATCCAAGGAAAGGAAC
>NZ_JAELTU010000896.1 GCF_016429015.1 Rhizobium sp. ASV20 | reverse complement strand
CTCCTGCTTGGCCTCGACGCCACCGTCGACGGGGCAGCATATGGAGATGTCACCGATCATCTTCCTTGGCTTCAACGGAAACTTGAGGCGTTTCCAATCGGCACTGCGATGCTCTTCATCCACCACCGCATCTTTCTCAGTGGAATCCAACTGATTGACGAAATCATGTGCAGGGGAATTGACGAACTTGCGGAACTTCTAGAACTGCACGGTCACCGAATCACAGTATCCTCAGGTCATGTTCATCGCGCGATATCAAGCACGGTTGCGACGACGCCAAGTTATGTTTGCGGTTCAATCTGTCAGGCAAACCCGCTTTTCTTGACCGAAACGCAGATTCCACCGGTGACCGATCCTACGGCTTTGATGGTGCACAAAA
>NZ_JAELTU010000895.1 GCF_016429015.1 Rhizobium sp. ASV20 | reverse complement strand
CATATGGGGATTGTGATAAGTCCCAAGTTACGAGTAACTTTGTAAGGCTTTGATGATCTTTCCAATTGGCTTTGTGATCCCTCATCATATGCTCTCCTGCTTTCTCAACAGCCAGCCAGCCAGCCAGCTTGACTTGGCAGCCCGGCAGGTCATCAGCTCGGCATGGAAGGGGAGCCAGCCCCAGTAGGAAGAGCCCCAGTATCACCTTGGCCAGGCCAATTTTACTACCCGATCGATCTCGCAGTGCGCAATGTTCAAGGTCAGTGGGTCCCCAGCTTTCTCCAAGGGTGGGCGCATGTTACAGTTTCATTTGATGAAGCTGAGGAGAAAGAGATTGGAAGAGGGGGGTAAGAAGTGTGAGAGGAGCGAGTGGTGAGGGA
>NZ_JAELTU010000894.1 GCF_016429015.1 Rhizobium sp. ASV20 | reverse complement strand
ATACCTACTTACCTGCTGGTCTCTTGTATACATGCATAAGGTCACATTCCACGGAGGGCAGGCCTGGTATCACGCTCGGGATTATACAAGGCCCCGGTTGCGTTTACTGCCCAGCACCAGCCAGAGCGTTCGTCTATCTCATACACCTTGCAAGACTAACACATACGTAGTAAATCATTCGCTTTAGATTGCACACACTAATACTGCTTACGACGCAATCTTGACGCCAAATTTCCCATTGCTCTTCGTCTCATGGTAGCATCAAAGCCCTTGGCGGCTTGTAGTAGCCCTGTCGCCACGCAGGATGCGTCATCAGCGGCAGGTACTTCCACTTCCAGAAGTGCTCCAAGGTTCTAAGCCCCCCGTAGACAAGATTACAG
>NZ_JAELTU010000893.1 GCF_016429015.1 Rhizobium sp. ASV20 | reverse complement strand
ACTGGGCGACTTGCTCTTCTCGTAGATGGCAGAACCACTCACGACTGGGGTGTCGATCCAAGTCATGGCCAGGGGTCAATGCTGAACCCATCTACTAGATTGGCCAACGGGTCACTTTAGGCTACTCGTATGGCCACCTACAAGCGGAAGTCGGCGCGGCTGGTTATCAGGGCTATCAAGGGTTCCGGTCTACGCGTATTTGCATACGGTCTGTACATTATGAGACTCTATTGATGTGCTGGCAACCTTCTGCCTGTTATCAAGTCACTGTGCTTTTAGAACCACCTGCAGGCGAGGTGTATTACACCTCAGCTCAGTTCAGCCTATGCAAAAACCGTCGTTCCCAAGTGGCTCTAATTACCACGTAAGTACTCCAAGCG
>NZ_JAELTU010000095.1 GCF_016429015.1 Rhizobium sp. ASV20 | reverse complement strand
ACGGGCCAGCAGCGTGCGCGACATGGCAGCGCGCAGATAGGAGCCGATCTGCTTGGCTGTGCCTTCCGCCGTTTTCAGCGCGATGTTGCCAGAAAAACCTTCCGTGACAACGACGTCGACCGTACCCTTGCCGATATCGTCACCTTCGACGAAGCCGAAATATTCCAGCGACTCGAGATTGGCTTCGCGAATCAGGCGGCCTGCATCCTTGACGTCTTCCTGTCCCTTGATCTCTTCGACACCGACATTCAGCAGGCCGACGGTCGGACGTTCAATCTCGAAAAGTGCGCGCGCCATTGCGCCGCCCATCAGTGCAAAGTCGAGCAGCTGCTGCGCATCGGCGCCGATCGTGGCGCCGACATCGAGCACGATGCTTTCGCCGCGAAGCGTCGGCCAGATCGCTGCGATTGCCGGACGTTCGATATTAGCCATGGTGCGCAAACAGAATTTCGCCATCGCCATCAGCGCGCCGGTGTTGCCGGCGGAAACGACCACGTCGGCATCGCCTGCCTTCACCGCATCGATCGAGCGCCACATGCTGGAAACATAGCGACCGCGGCGCAGTGCCTGGCTCGGCTTTTCATCCATGCTGATGGCCACTTCGCATTCGTGAAAGACCGATTTTTCGCGAAGCTTGGGATATTTTGCCAGGACCGCTTCGCAGCGATCCTTTTGTCCGTACATGATGAACGTAATATCGGGATGCCTATCCAGCGCCTTGGCCGCGCCGGGAACAACAACCTCAGGGCCGAAGTCGCCACCCATTAGGTCAAGAGAAATTCTGATCACGCGTCCCTAGTCCTTTTTCTTCGCCGAGACCGACGAATTTGGCGTCAAAATACCGTTTTCTCCCCCGGTTACAACAGAATTGTGCTCGATCAGCACCCCAGCCTAGTCCTTTTTCCAGTCTTTCAGAACTGCGAACGGCGAAGGCTTCCTGTCATTTTCACCAGTATCTTCAATGTGCCCTTCGAACTCGACACCGGGCTTCCGCGGGTATGGATCGATGGCAAGAGCTGCGAATTCCGCAACGACCGCTCCGGCGTCGATCGTATCGCCGGTAAAAGTCTCCGGAAGGTCCGGACCGTCCGGATCGAGCACCATCTCTCCCGCATCCGTCGACGGTGCGCGCGCCAGCTTGGAATCTTCGGGCACGAAGATGTGTTCGAAATCTTCGTCGATTTCCGATTCGACCGGCTCAAGCGTGACGACGCAAGCCTGGACGACTTTCGCCTTCACATTGCCCTTGACCCGGACGCCATCACGCTTCCAGCGCGAAATCTTCAGATCTGCCACCAGTTTTTCCACGGAGAGGACATCCCAAAGCTCCGCCAGACCGGCAAGCTCGCGCTTATCCGCCTCGACATGGACATCGACGGGATTGGCAGAGATATGGCCGACCTTCACGAGATAGGAAAAGGGTGTTTCATCGGATCCGTGTGTTTTCATTCCTGTCTCCTATTATTGCTCTTGGCCGCGCCCGACAGGTAACGGCAATGCCGCCGAACCGGTGGCGAGCTCCGCCTCCGGCACAGCGGCCAGATATGCTTCTGCCGTCATCATCCAGTCTGCCAGCCCGGCCATGGACGCTGCACCATCATCCGCTTTCGGATAGATGTTGCGCCGAAGCGCGGCGGCAAGAGCGGTGCGGTCGTCTCCATCCATGGCAGCGGCATAACTTTCGAGCCGCCCATAGAACATACCGGCCAGCTTCTTCATGCGTTTCGGCACGCTGTTGTCGCCGATTCCAAGTTCGCGGATCGAATAATCTATGTCCTCGAAAAATGCATCGACGATTTCCTGTGCAAGCTCCTGGCCGCTGGTCGCGGAAGACCGCGTGCGGCGAAAAAACAGGATCATGACGACGGAAAGCAATTCGAAGCGCCCCATCACCGTGTCGGGCACGTCGTAGTCGGTATAGAAAACCGGCTGCCGCGCCGTCGATGTCAGAAGCTCATATTGCCTGACGACGATGATCTGATTGTGATTTCTTTTGCGAAAGAGCCCAAAAATCATGAGAATTCCCGGTATTGGCTCATTCAGAGCGCGCCGTTTTTGCTTGGCCTTGTTGCATCCACGCAAAAGCTGGTTTACCGAAGCAGGCGCGAATTGCAATGCCGTTTGTGCCCGCTTCGAGGCTCCTGCCCTTAACCGTCATTACGTTGTGAATGATTGTTGATGAAGAGTGCCGAACAGCGTCTTGTGCCTTTCCAATCGCGGAAAGGCCACAATGATGTGCACAGCAAGGTCACACCGGCCGTCCGGCCATCGGATTGATTCATTAGGGGAGATGAGATGTCGTTGACCAGACGGTATTTCAAGTCTGACATATCTTTCAGCAGCACTGCCGCCATCGCCCTGGTGATTGCGACCATGGGCCTTTCGGGTTGCAAGACCAGTGAGGTCATGAATAACGGTTACATCTTCGATCCGCAGTCGCTTGCGCTTGCGCCGGTCGGCTCGAGCCGCGAGCAGGTTCTGCTCTCGCTCGGTACGCCTTCGACCACAGCAACCTTCGACGGTGAGGTCTTCTACTACATCTCGCAAAAGCGCACGCGCGCTGCTGCCTTCATGAAGCCGAAGCTCGTCGACCAGAACATTCTGGCGATCTATTTCGACAAGGATGGCATCGTGAAGCAGGAAGCCAATTATACGCTGAAGGACGGCAGAGTCTTCGACATGATCAGCCGCACGACGCCGACCGGCGGCCGCGACATCACCTTCCTGCAACAGATCCTGCAGGGCGGCGGCAACGGCGTGAACGGCGCGAGGAACTTCCTCAACAATCTCAATCCTGGCCAATAAGCCGGGAAGCTATTACACGGAAAAACCCGCGAAGCGCTGCCTCGCGGGTTTTTCTTTTTCGCGCGTTCTGTTCGCCTTGCTTATCCGGCAAGAATGGCAAGCAGCAGCAATGCAACGATATTGGTGATCTTGATTGCCGGATTGACCGCAGGACCAGCGGTATCCTTGTAGGGATCGCCAACAGTGTCGCCCGTCACGGATGCCTTATGCGCTTCCGAGCCTTTCATATGGCGCGTCCCGTCCTTGTCGACGAAGCCATCCTCGAAGCTCTTCTTGGCATTGTCCCAGGCACCACCGCCCGAGGTCATGGAAATGGCGACGAAGAGGCCGTTGATGATAACCCCGAGCAGCGAAGCGCCGAGCGCCGCGAAAGCCGAAGCCTTCGAGCCGGAGATCAGCAAAACACCGAAGTAGACGACGACAGGTGCAAGCACCGGCAGCAGCGACGGGATGATCATCTCGCGAATGGCCGCCTTGGTCAGCAGATCGACGGCGCGGCCGTAATCGGGACGCTCCGTACCCTGCATGATACCCGGCTTCTCACGGAACTGCCGGCGTACCTCTTCCACGATCGAACTGGCGGCGCGACCGACAGCGGTCATCGCGATGCCCCCAAAGAGGTAAGGAATGAGGCCGCCGAACAGCAATCCGGCAACGACGTAGGGGTTGGAAAGATCGAAGGAGATCGTCCCGACATTGGCGAAGTATGGGAACTTGTCGCCATGCGCCGCGAAGTATTGCAGGTCGTTGGAATAGGCGGCGAACAATACCAGCGCGCCGAGACCGGCTGAGCCGATGGCATAGCCCTTGGTTACGGCCTTGGTCGTGTTTCCAACCGCGTCCAGAGCATCGGTGGATTTGCGCACTTCCGGCGGAAGATGCGACATTTCCGCGATGCCGCCGGCATTGTCCGTCACCGGGCCGAAGGCGTCGAGCGCGACGATCATGCCGGCAAGCCCGAGCATGGCCGTGACGGCAATGCCGGTACCGAACAGGCCACCGAGCTGATAGGTGGCGATGATGCCACCGACAATGACGATCGCCGGCAGCGCCGTCGATTCGAGTGAGACGGCAAGACCCTGAATGACGTTGGTGCCGTGACCGGTAACCGACGCCTGGGCAATAGAATTGACCGGCCGCTTGTTCGTGCCCGTGTAGTATTCGGTGATGACGACGATCAGCGCCGTGACGATGAGGCCGACGATGCCGCAGGCAAATAGCCTCGTGCCGGTGACTTCAAAGCCTGCAACGGTGCCCACCGAACCCCAGCCGATGGTCAGCGACGTGGCCGCCCCGAGACCGATGATCGAAAGGACGCCCGTCGCGATCAGGCCTTTATACAGGGCACCCATGATGGAGCCATTGGCACCGAGCTTCACAAAGAAGGTGCCGATAATCGACGTGATGATGCAGGCGCCGCAGATCGCCAGCGGATAGATCATCGCAGAATTGAGCAGCGGTGAGCCGGCAAAGAAGATCGAGGCTAGAACCATGGTCGCGACGACGGAAACCGCATAAGTTTCGAACAGGTCGGCCGCCATGCCGGCGCAATCGCCGACATTGTCACCGACGTTATCGGCAATGGTGGCCGGGTTACGCGGGTCATCCTCGGGGATACCCGCTTCGACCTTGCCGACGAGGTCGCCGCCAACGTCGGCACCCTTGGTGAAGATGCCGCCGCCGAGACGGGCGAAGATCGAAATCAGCGAAGCGCCGAAACCGAGAGCCACCAACGCATCGATCACGTCACGAGAACCTGCCTCGTGACCGAGAATGCCAGTCAGCACATAGAAGTAGATGGAGACGCCGAGCAGGGCGAGGCCTGCGACCAGCATGCCGGTGATAGCGCCCGACTTGAAGGCGATATCGAGGCCAGCAGACAGGCTCTGCGACGACGCCTGTGCCGTGCGGACATTGGCGCGCACGGAAACATGCATGCCGATGAACCCTGCGGCGCCTGAGAGGATTGCGCCGATCAGGAAGCCAAAAGCAGCTTCGGACGACAAAAGGAGCCATGCCGCAATGAAAACAATAACCCCGACGATGGCAATAGTTCTATATTGACGCGCAAGATAAGCCTGCGCTCCCTCACGAATATAACCGGCAATCTCTTGCATGCGGGCGTTGCCCTGATCGGCAGCGAGCACCGATCGGGTTGCCCATACGGCATAGATGACCGAGAGCAGTCCGCATGCGATCACTCCTAAAAGAATCGACATTTCGCTTTTTCCCTCCAAAAAAGCCGGCGGTTCACTCCTCCCCCGGCCGCCTGCGACATCGGCCGACCCCCCTCCTCCAGGGCGATCGATCGATGTGCAATGCAAGATTGATGTCGGGAAAACGTCGCGTCAAGACCGCTCGCAGGTAAAACACCCGCGGGAGGTTCAAAAGAAGATTCGAAGATGAAATCAGACGCGAACGAAGGAAACGAAAGCGCAAGCCGTTAGAGGTTGCGCCTCCAGGCGAGCCTATTTCTTGGCTTCGCCGCGAACCTGCTTGGCGATTCGGTCGAGTACCGCATTCACAAGCTTCGGCTCGTCTTCTTCGAAGAAGGCGTGCGCGATCTCGACGTACTCGGTGACGATGACCGGAACCGGCACATCCTTGCGGTCGAGCAGCTCGAAGGTGCCGGCGCGGAGAATGGCACGGACGGTGCTGTCGAGACGTGACAAGGCCCAGTCGTCCTGAAGGGCAGAGCCGATCAACGGATCGAGCCGGGTCTGCTCGCGCACGACGCCCGACACGATGGAGCGGAACCAGGAGGCATCTGCCTTCAGATAGGTCTCGCCGTCCAGCTCCTGTCCGAGGCGGTGCGCTTCATACTCCGCCACCACTTCCAGAACGCCGGTTCCGCCGATATCCATCTGATAGAGCGCCTGCACCGCCGCAAGACGTGCTGCGCCCCGCTGATTGGCGGGCTTTGCCGGTCGCTCGTTATCCTGATTGCTCATGAATTATGCACCCAACTTTTCTTTCAGCGCGATCATGGTCAGCGCCGCACGGGCGGCGAAACCGCCCTTATCCTTGTCCGAACGGCGCGCACGCGCCCAGGCCTGATCGTCATTCTCGACAGTCAGAATGCCATTGCCGATCGCGAGAGATTCGCTCACGGCCAGATCCATCAACGCACGCGAGGATTCGTTTGCGACGATGTCGAAATGATAGGTTTCGCCACGGATGACCATGCCGAGGGCGACATAGCCGTCATAGATGACACCGCCGTTGTCGCCACCGTCGAGCGCCATGGCGATCGCGGCCGGGATCTCCAGCGCGCCGGGCACGGTCACGACGTCATAGGTCGCACCTGCCGCATCGAGCGCGGTCTTGGCACCGTCGAGCAGAGCATCGGCCATATCATCGTAGAAGCGAGCTTCGACGATAAGAATGTGGGCATTCGAAGAGCTGGACATACATCACCTGAGGATTGAGAGTGCGCGGCACCTTATTAGGCCGGGTCAAACCACGGCGGGCCGCACTTGGCAAGTGTTTTTCAATGGTTCACGCCGATTCCGGCCCTATTTGGAAGTGATCACGACCCCGCGGAAATTGTGGCTTCCGCAGGCGCAACCGCTTCGATAATAATTTCCTGCCTGCGAGGGGGACGTTCATGACAGAAAAATCCATACCCGCCGTCAATGTCGGCAAGCTTGAACTGGATCATTGGCAACAAGGCAGCTTCTTTGCCGGCAGCGACACGTCCTTCGGCGCGATGCTCGGACTGAAGAACCTTGGGATCAGCTACAATGAAGTGCCGCCGGGCAAATCCGGCTGCCCGTTTCACAATCACCACGTTGAGGAAGAGATGTTCGTCATCCTCGAGGGCGACGGCGAATACCGCTTCGGCGATCATCGTGTCGCCGTCAGCAAGGGCGACGTGCTGGGTGCGCCGGCCGGCGGACCGGAGACGGCGCATCAGTTGATCAACACCGGCCCCGCCGTCCTGACCTATCTTGCGATTTCCACGAAGGCGAAAACCGAAATCGTCGAATATCCTGATTCCGGCAAGTTCCTGGCCAAGACCTATGGCGATGGCAAGCCGGCGTTCCGGGTTATAGGGCGCGCTGCCGCAAACAATCTCGATTACTGGGACGGGGAGCCCGGTGCTTCAAACGATTGAGCATTATCAAAAACCTCTTTCAGCAGAGCTTTAAGCCCCATGACCATCATTCCGACACTGACGACCGACCGGCTTGTGCTGCGTGGACACCGGATGGACGATTTCGACGAATTCTTCGCCCTCTGGAGACATGAGGACCTCGTCCGCTTCATCGGTGGCGAGACGCCGTCGCGCGAGCAGGTCTGGGCTCGCCTCCTGCGCTATGCCGGCCTATGGCACCATCTCGGCTTCGGTTTCTTCGCCGTGCAGGAACGACAAAGCGGCAAGCTTATCGGTGAAGTGGGCTTTCTCGATCTGCACCGGGACATGACGCCAACGACGGAAGGCACTCTGGAATCTGGTTGGGGCATCACGCCGCCGATGCAGGGCAAAGGCTATGCGACAGAGGCCATGAGCGCGGCTATCGCCTGGGCCGATCGGCAATTCGCGGGCCGGCGCATGACCTGCATCGTCGATCTGGATAACAGGTCATCGCTACGAGTGGCCGAGAAAATCGGTTTCCGCAGGATCGGCCAAGTCATCTACAAGGACAAGCACAACGCGATGTTCGAACGTTAGGCAAGGTTTCGAAGGGCCAAGCATGCCGGTTTCGCGAGAAAGGTTCTCGATCAAGGTTTACGATCCTGGCGATGCTCAAGCCACGATCGATATTTTTCTGCGGGCCATTCGCGAGATTGCCTCGAGAGATTACAATCCGGCACAAATCGCTGCCTGGGCGAAAATCGACGATACGCAAGTATGGGGGCAATATCGGGCAAGCCGGCCGACCTGGCTTGCGATGGATGGTCCGACACCTATCGGATTTACCGATCTCAAAGCAGATGGCTGCCTGGATATGATGTTCGTCGATCCCGACTATCAGGGAAGAGGCGTTGCCAGCCTGTTGCTTGCGACGGTCGAGCAGGCCGCTCGCAAACAGGGCCTCTCACGAATTTTCACCGAGGCTAGTCTGACCGCCCGCCCATTCTTCGAACGTAACGGCTTTTTAGTCGTGACCACGCAGCAGGTGCAAAAGCGTGGCCAGACCTTCATCAATTTTCTTATGGAGAAATCGCTTCGGTAGGGGCATCGAAGCCGGTCACGGAGCAAATGCCGGGCAATCGATGACCCGAGGCTCAAGCCTCTTCGCGCGCGACAGGGAATTCCGCCAGCCGTGCGGCGTACCGCGCCATGGTGTCCACTTCGAAATTGACGAAGTCGCCAGCCTTGCGCTCGCCCCAGGTCGTGACCTCCAGAGAATGCCGGATCAGCAACACGTCGAATTCCATGCCATCGACGGCATTGACGGTGAGCGAAGTGCCGTCGAGCGCAACCGAACCCTTCGGCGCGACGAACCTGGCAAGATGTTCCGGCGCACGCAGGCGGAAGCGAGTGGCTTCCCCTTCGGCCGTCACGGAGAGGATCTCCGCCTTGCCGTCGATATGGCCGGATACGATGTGACCGCCGAGCTCGTCACCGATCTTGAGGGAGCGCTCGAGGTTGATCTTGTTGCCCGCTTCCCAGGTGCCGATCGTGGTCAGGCGCAGCGCTTCTTCCCAGGCCTCGACCTCGAACCAACGACCGTTGCTGCCCTGTTCCGGCAATCCGGTCACCGTCAGGCAGACGCCGGCATGCGAAATGGAGGCACCCATGTCGATCGTTGCCGGATCGTAATTGGTGGCAACACGCAGCTTGATGCCTTCGTTCAAGGGGGAAATAGATTCGACCGTGCCGACGTCAGTGACAATTCCGGTAAACATCAAAAACCTCTTTCATATTCGTCGCAGAGATCGTCGCCAAAGCGGCTCTCTCCTATGTGCATGAAGCTGGCAGGGATATTGGATTTGACGACGGGGGATTCAATACCGCCCTTACCGATAGTCGCCGGCCCTTGAAACAACAGGATACGATCGACAAGATCGGCATCCAGAAAGCGCTGCGCGGTCCTGGCGCCACCTTCCAGCAGCAGAGACGAGATGCCGCGTGTGCCGAGCGCCTCCAGGAGCTCACCCGGCTCGCTGGTATTCGATTGCAGGACTTCGACCCCCGCAGCATCCAGCGCCGCACGGCGCGCCTGAAAGGCGGCATCCGTGTTTTCATCAAAGGACGGCGGATGAGCGGCAACGGCAATGACCGGATGTTTCCGCGCCGTTTGCACCAGTTTGCTGCCGAGGGGGAGCTGGAGTTGTTCATCGACGACAATGCGCAGCGGTGAGCGATATTCCAGGCCGGGGATCCGGCAGGTCAACTCCGGGTCGTCTGCGATCGCCGTGCCGATGCCGACGAGGATGGCGTCGCTTTCGGCGCGCAGCATCTGCACTTCCGCTCGGGCGAGATCACCGGTTATACGAACCTGCCCCTCGCCTACCCTGCCGATCATGCCATCGGCGGAAACAGCAAGCTTGAGAGTCACATAGGGTCGGTTTCTCGTCTGGCGCATGAGGTAGCCGGCAAGCGATCGCCGGCCCTCCGTCTCCAGAACACCAGTCTCAACTTCGATGCCGGCGGCACGCAGCATGTTGATGCCGCGCCCGGAGACGCGCTGGTCGGGATCGGTGACACTGATGACGACACGCGTGACGCCATAGGCAATCAATGCCTCGGCGCAGGGCGGCGTCTTGCCGTAATGCGAGCAGGGCTCGAGCGTCACATAGGCTGTGGCACCCCTCGCCGCTTCGCCAGCCTCGGCCAGCGCCTGGGGCTCGGCATGCGGTCGGCCGCCAACGGCCGTCACTCCGCGGCCGATGACAATGCCGTCCTTGACGATGAGGCAGCCGACCGACGGATTGGTCGAGGTCAGCCCCAGATGCTCACGCGACAGGCGGATAGCTTCCGCCATGAAACGTTCGTCTTCCGGCAGCTGCGTCATGGTCAGGGATCCAGCGGATCGCGGGCGATCTTGGCGTTGATCTCGTTGATGACTTGCTCGAAATCTTCCGCATGGGAGAAATCGCGATAGACAGACGCATAGCGTACGAAGGCCACGTCATCGAGGCTCTTCAGCGCTTCCAGCACCTGGAGACCGATCTGTTCCGAATTGATTTCCGTCTCGCCCGAACTTTCAAGACGGCGGACGATACCGGAAACAGCGCGTTCGATGCGGTCGCGATCGACCGGACGCTTGCGCAGTGCGATCTCGAAAGACCGCACCAGCTTGTCGCGATCGAAAAGCACCTTGCGGCCAGTCTTCTTGATGACCATCAACTCGCGCAGCTGCACGCGCTCGAACGTCGTGAAGCGACCGCCGCAATCCGGGCAGATGCGTCGCCGGCGGATGGAGGTATTATCCTCCGCCGGACGCGAATCCTTGACCTGGGTATCTTCCGTACCGCAATAGGGGCAGCGCATACGCCCTCCTCAGCCCAGGTAATCGTACATCGGGAAGCGATCGGTGAGCTTGACCACCTTCTCGCGCACGGCAGCCTCGACGGCAGCATTCCCCTCATCGGAATTGGCGACCTTAAGGCCATCCAGCACTTCGATGATCAGATTGCCGATTTCGCGGAAGTCGGCTTCCTTGAATCCGCGCGTCGTGCCGGCCGGCGTGCCGAGGCGAACACCCGAGGTGACGAAGGGCTTTTCGGGATCGAACGGGATGCCGTTCTTGTTGCAGGTGACATAAGCGCGGCCAAGAGCGGCCTCGGCGCGCTTGCCGGTGGCGTTCTTCTTGCGCAGGTCTACGAGCATCAGGTGATTGTCTGTGCCGCCGGAGACGACGTCGACGCCGCCGGAAATCAGCGTTTCTGCGAGCGCCTTGGCGTTCTTGACGATCTGCGCGGCATAGTCCTTGAACTCCGGCTGCAGTGCTTCGCCCAGTGCCACGGCCTTGGCGGCGATGACATGCATCAGCGGGCCGCCCTGGAGACCGGGGAAGACGGCCGAATTGAACTTCTTCGCCAGATCCTCTTCATTGGTGAGGATCATGCCGCCGCGTGGTCCACGGAGCGACTTGTGCGTCGTCGTCGTGGCAACATGGCAATGCGGGAACGGCGACGGATGCTGGCCACCGGCAACGAGACCGGCGATATGGGCCATGTCGACCATCAGATAGGCGCCGACGCTATCGGCGATCTCGCGGAAGCGCTTCCAGTCCCAGATACGGGAATAGGCCGTGCCGCCGGCGATGATCAGCTTCGGCTTGGTCTCTTCGGCCTTGCGCTGCACTTCATCCATGTCGAGCAGGTTGTCGCCTTCGCGCACGCCGTAGGATACGACGTTGAACCACTTGCCGGACATGTTGACCGGCGAACCATGCGTCAGGTGACCGCCCGAATTGAGGTCGAGACCCATAAACGTGTCGCCAGGCTGCAGCAGCGCGAGGAAGACGGCCTGGTTCATCTGCGAACCGGAATTCGGCTGGACGTTGGCGAAGTTGACGCCGAACAGCTTCTTGGCGCGATCGATGGCGAGCTCTTCAGCGATATCGACGTACTGGCAGCCGCCATAGTAGCGCTTGCCCGGATATCCCTCGGCATACTTGTTCGTCATAATCGAGCCCTGCGCTTCCAGCACGGCGCGCGAGACGATGTTTTCAGAGGCGATCAGCTCGATTTCATGACGCTGGCGACCCAACTCCTTGCCGATCGCTCCAAAGATGTCCGGATCGGTGTCGGCAAGCGAGCGATTGAAGAAGGATTCGGTGGACGCATTTGTCATCGTGAAAGCTCCTGAACGGCCGGAACGGCAATGCAGACGGTATTAGCGTCCGGGTCGCCGGAGAGCAATACGATCAGCGACATTTGCTGGGCATTCTACGCTGAGCAGCTCCCGCCAAGAAAAAAGCCGCGTCCGGAGACGCGGCTTTTGCAATCAGCGAGGCAAAAGGGCCGATTATTGAACCGGCTGTTCCATGCCCTGTGTCGTATCGAGCGCCAGCTGAGAATTTCCGTCGAGATTGTAGATGTCGTCGCGGAACTGGACGATACCGTCTGCAGCGCTCCAGGCAGAAATATAGACGAAATAAACAGGCACTTCCGTCGAAAGCGTGATCGGCGTGTTTACCCGGGTCGAAATGACCTGCTCGATGCGCAGGCGCGGCCAGCCGGGGGTGTCGGCAAGCAGCCAGGTCGCCAGGTCACGCACGTTCTGAACACGCACACAACCCGAACTGTCGAAGCGCATCAGCTTGTTGAACAGGCCCTGCTCCGGCGTGTCGTGCATGTATTCATTGTTCGGGTTATGGAAATTGATCTTTGTGGACGCCATGGCGTTCGTCTTGCCCGGATCCTGGCGGAACATCAAATCCGGCGCCTTGTCCGAATTCCAATCGATCGTCTCGGGCGCAACTTCCTGACCCTTGCCATCGAGAAGGCGGATGTTGCTCCTCTTCAGGTAGGTCGGATCCTTCCGCATAAGCGGCATGATATCCTTGACGATGATGGAACGCGGCGCCGTCCAATATGGGTTGAGGATGACCTCATAGATTTTGGAATTGATGATGTGCGTCGGTCGCGATTCCCGTCCCACGATCGCTTCGTGGCGCAGCGCCACCTGACCGTCTTCCACAGCCTCGACGCGGGTCGCGGGGATGTTGACCATCACGTGACGACGCCCAAGGTCCGATGGGAAGGTCTGAAGGCGAACGAGATTGGTGTTCAGCTGCTGCAGACGGACATTGGCAGGAATATTCATCGCCTTTAGCGTGAAATCGCCGATGACACCATCCGGCGGCAGGCCGTGACGAGCCTGGAAACGCTTGACCGCGCCGTCAACGTAGGAATCGAACGAGGAGGAAATGCCCGCCTCGCGCGGCAGGTCGCCCGAAACCATCAGATGCTGGCGAAGCGTCTGCACGGCGGGATCGGTGACGCCGATCTGCAGCGGCTGCTGGCTGGTCGGATTGATCTGCGGCCAACCGCCATTGGAAACAATGCTTTGATACTGAGCAATCGCCTGCTGAATGTTCGGTACGGAATCCGGTCCAAGAATTGGCTTGTTCGACTGCACAGCTGCTGCCGTGCGTGCCGCGGCCTTGGCATCGAACTGATCGTCCCAATTGCCGCGGGAACGATCGTTGATCAACGCTTCCAGCGGAGACGCATTCTGTGCGAGGGCCGGAGCCGCCAATGCGGCAGCGCCGAACGTTGCGACCGACCGCAGGAAAGAGCGGCGCGAAAAGGGTTCAATTCCGTTTTTCTTCGACATATCCCAACCGTTCAACGCTGCGATCCAGTCATGCGCAGCTTAGAGAGGAAGCAGTAAATAGCGCAGTAAGCGCCAAGTAACGCAACTCAGTACGACCCGTTCCCTTAAGGCACCATCAAGAACTTCACCACGAACTATCACAATATTGCGAAGTGCAGATTTGAGGGTCGGAAAATCGGAACTTGAGAACGCCGCTTGCCGTTAGTTTCCGCTGTCATAGCAATATGGC
The DNA here is from genome assembly GCF_016429015.1 of Rhizobium sp. ASV20. GTDB lineage: Bacteria > Pseudomonadota > Alphaproteobacteria > Rhizobiales > Rhizobiaceae > Rhizobium. The sequence goes on along the minus strand of NZ_JAELTU010000095.1, from coordinate 14,507 downwards.
CAATTCGTGTCGCCCGGCATGAAACTTGCCTTGCCATACCGCCACGGAAGAAGTGCCATGCTGCAATTGCTAAAATACCACAAGTGCGCGTGGTTCATAGCGTGTATTGACCCGCCGTCAATGCGCAAATGCGTGGCGCGCTGCATGTGACGCAAGGTGAAGGAAGGACGTGGCAAAAAGCGCACAACTATAAGCCTGTAACCGGTTCAAGCCAGACACGCAGGGAACGTGTCCAGCTTGCTTTTACCGGAGAGTCTCACGGCGTATCCGTTGCCGTTGCTTGAGGCGATTTGCGAATTTTCAGCTTCGCTATCGGCGCTTAAGCCTTTGATGCTTCGCCTGTCGTTGGTCGCAAAACCGCTCAACACTTTTGCGAGGCATATTTTAGAGGCGATACAGGATCTGGTCGTTCCAGAAGCGATCGAGGCGCTGCAGGAGCTTGTTCATCTGGGTGAATTCGTCTGTACCGATGCCGCCGACCTTGTCGATCGAGCCGATGTGGCGGTCATAGAGCTTGGCGACGGTTTCGGCGATATCCTGACCCGTTTCCGTCAGGCTGATGCGAACCGAGCGACGGTCGATGCGCGAGCGCTGATGATTGATGAAGCCGAGGTCGACCAGCTTCTTGACGTTGTAGGAAACGTTGGAGCCGAGGTAGAAGCCGCGCGAGCGCAGTTCGCCAGCCGTCAGCTCGGAATTGCCGATGTTGAAAAGGAGAAGAGCCTGGACGGCGTTGACGTCGTCGCGACCCTGACGGTCGAACTCGTCCTTGATTACGTCAAGCAGGCGGCGGTGCAAACGCTCGACCAGGTGGAGGGATTCCATGTAGAGAGCCCGGATGTCGTCAACCTGCTGGTCCCGAGCGTTTGCAACTGCCTGCGGCTTGATTTTCGTGTTCATCATGACTTGGCCTCACTCTGTTTTGTTTGGCGGTGTCGTTTTCTTCCCGCCTTGAGTGAGACCCTATCGAATACACATAAAATTCTACTTAAACTGCAGGCTTAACAGCACCTTACCGGGACGCGTTGCTGTCTCAGGGTAAATCAACCATTACCTGCTGCCGACGGCGGCGACGCTTTTCCTGCCACAACAGGACGCGGAAGAGGCAATAAAGCACGGCCACGCAGGCGTGCAAGATCATAATGAGCGGGTTGGATCCGAAGACCTCCGGCCACACGCCATACATGAGTGCCTGGCCGCCTGCAGCCAGCACCCACATGACCGGCCCCCATGATACGGTCAGCCACAATCCGAGCGCAGCCACCGGGAAGACAACAGCCAGCCCGGCGCCTGCGACCTTCCAGGGAAGATTGAGAAGATCGAAGCGGGCATGGCCACCCAGCGAATAGCCGACCAGCATCGCCCAATATTGCAGGCCGAGCCAGAAGCACGCGATCGCGATCAGCCGCAGGAACAGCACGAACAGGATGTCCGTCAGCGTATTCTTGGGTACGGTCGAAGAATCAGGTTCCATGCGCGAACAATACGTAGGAGGCATCCGCCTCGCCAGCGAGATCTTGGCTGCGGCCTTTCGCCCGCTTTTGAATTCTGGGGACAGCGTGATAGGTACGCTGTCCATATAATAGGCCTTTCATAGACGAAAAAGGATGGCGGCATCATGGAAAACAAGACGCATCTCGTTGACGAGATCACCGGACATCGCCGCATGCGACGCAACCGCAAGGCCGACTGGACGCGCCGCCTCGTGCAGGAAAACCGCCTGACTGTGGACGATCTGATCTGGCCGATCTTCATTATTCCCGGCAGCGGCATTCTGGAACCGATCCCCGCAATGCCCGGCGTCAACCGCATGACAGTGGACAAAGCCGTCGAAGCGGCCAAGGAAGCGGCCGATCTCGGCATTCCCGCGCTCGCCACCTTCCCGAACATCGAGATGGAACTGCGCGACGAGACCGGCTCGAACAGTCTCGAAAAGAATAATCTCATCAATCTTGCCAGCGCCGCGATCAAGAAAGCCGTTCCGAATATCGGCGTTATCACCGACGTCGCTCTCGATCCTTTCACCAGCCACGGCCATGACGGCATTCTTCGCGGCAACGACATCGTCAACGACGAAACGGTCGAGCAGGTGGCGCGCGCCGCCGTCTACCAGGCGGATGCGGGTGCGGATATCATCGCGCCTTCCGAAATGATGGACGGGCGTATCGGCGCCATCCGACAGGCGCTCGATGCCGCTGGCCACCAGAGTGTCGGCATCATGAGCTATGCGACGAAGTTCAGCTCCGGCTTCTACGGCCCTTACCGCGAGGCGATCTCGACCGGAGGCCTGCTGAAGGGCGACAAGAAGACCTATTATATCGACCCGGCCAACGGCACCGAAGCCGTGCGCGACGCCGCACTCGATGTCGAGGAAGGCGCCGATATGCTGATGGTCAAGCCCGGCCTGCCCTATCTCGATATCTGTTGGCGGCTGAAGGAGGCCTTCGGCCTTCCGACCTTCGCCTATCAGGTCTCGGGCGAATATGCGATGATCAAGGCGGCCGCCGCCAATGGCTGGATCGACGGCGACAAGGTGATGCTCGAGACCCTGCTCGCCTTCAAGCGCGCAGGCTGCGACGGCATCCTCACCTATTTTGCCGTTGAAGTCGCAAGGCAGCTGGCGAGGAAATAGTTTCAAGCGGCGTCGGTGGCCTGCTTATTGTATTTGCAGGCCCCGATACCATATGTTCGGCAAATGTTTCCCCAAGGAGGAAAACGATGAGCCTGAACCCCAGCCCGCTTTATGCAGCACCGGACGACTGGCGCGCCTATAGTGGCGTGCTGAGCCGGCGCGTCTTCGCCTTCATCGTCGACTACATCATTGTCGCCCTGCTCTGCATTCCGGCGGCAGTGCTGTTGTTCTTCGTATCGATTCTCACATTCGGGCTCGGCTTCGTTCTCTATCCGGTGCTCTTCATCCTCGTTGCCGGGCTCTATTTCGGCTGGACGCTCGGTGGGCCGTATCAGGCTTCGCTCGGCATGCGCGCCATGGGCATCACCATGGTGCGGGTCGACGGCCGCCGCATGGATTTCCTGACGGCGATTGTTCATCTCGCACTGTTCTGGATTCTCAACTCGGTGCTGACGCCGCTGATCCTGCTCGCAGGCCTCTTTACCGACCGCAGCCGGCTGATTCACGACATGCTGATCGGTACGGTCATCGCTCGCACCGCCTGAAATCAAGGCAATCCTTTAGAAGATCTGGATTCCCTGCGACCCGGATCGGCGCGCAGAGCGCCGTTCCTTTGTCCGGTCAATTAGGAAACTGTGATCTTTAGCGAAGGACATAGTTGACGTTTTCCAAACTTGGGCCATGCTTGTGGAAACACTGATGCCGAAAGAAAGGGCAATAAACGGCAGATGAATACGCAGTCGACGCCATCTCCGCAGTTTTATCTGACGGCACCGGCTACCTGCCCGTACTTGCCGCACGAGATGGAGCGCAAGGTCTTTACGCATCTTGTCGGCCCGCGTGCTGCCGAGATGAATGATATCCTGACCCAGGGCGGCTTCCGACGTTCGCAGAACATCGCGTATCGACCCGCCTGCGAATCCTGCCGCGCCTGCATATCGGTGCGCATTCTCGCTCAGGAATTCGAGGCCAGCCGCTCCATGAAGCGTGTCATGGCCGCAAATAGCGATGTGATCGCCACAGAATTTCCGGCGCAGCCCTCCAGCGAACAATATTCCCTCTTCCGCCGATATCTGGACTATCGTCACCAACAGGGCGGCATGTCCGACATGACCGTGCTCGATTATGCGATCATGGTCGAGGACACGCATGTCAACACGCGCATCATCGAATATCGCCGCCGCGAAGAAGGTTCCGGATTGGAGCAGCGACCGAAAGGCGAGCTTCTGGCGGTCGCGCTCACTGACGTGATGAGCGATGGCCTGTCGATGGTTTACTCCTATTTCAACCCCGACCTCGACCAACGCTCGCTCGGCACCTTCATGATCCTCGATCATATCAAACGGGCGAAGGCGCTGGGATTGCCGCATGTCTACCTCGGCTATTGGGTCAGGGGCTCGCGCAAGATGGATTACAAGACGCGCTTTCAGCCGCAGGAGCATCTGACCCCACGCGGATGGGAACGTTTCGATCCCGCTGCGGACGACGATAAAGACAGCGCTCGCTGAATGTTCGCCAATCTCTCCGACCACAGAAAGGGCCTGCTGCTGACCACGTTTGGCGGCTTGGTCCTGTCGATGGACATACCGCTGATCCGGCTTGCCAGCGGCGAAGTGTGGTCGGTACTCTCGGTGCGCAGCCTGGCAACAGTCGTTGCCGCGCTTAGTGCCCTTTTCGTCATCCGGCGTGTCACCGGCTCGGTGCGCGGCGCGCTCCCGGGCGGGCTCGGCATCCCGGTCGGCTTTTTCTATGGCCTGACGACGATCTGCTTTCTTCTCGCCGTCTACTATACGACGGCGGCGAATGTGGTGTTCATCATCGCCCTCAATCCGATGTTCACCGCGCTTCTTTCGTGGATCTTCCTCAAGGAACGCCCCGCCGTTTCGACCTTCATCACCATGGCAGTCATGATCGTCGGGGTCGGACTGATCGTTGGGGATGGCATGGAGGGTGGACATCTGCTGGGTGACGCCCTGTCGGTGCTCGCGTCGCTTTCCAGCGCCTGCGCCATAACGATCAGCCGCGCCTCCCGCCGGGGTATGGGCTTCGCTTCGCTGCTGGCAGCCGCCCTACCCGCGGCCGTGGGACTTTACCACGTCATACCGGCCGGCTTCTCCATCGATCACCTCGGCTGGATCCTGCTGGATGGCGGCGTGCTGATGCCCCTCTCCTTCTGGTGTCTTGCGACAGGCACCCGCTATCTTTCGGCACCGGAAGTCGCGATGTTCTACCTCTTGGAAACGATCCTGGCGCCGATCTGGGTCTGGCTGATCTTCACGGAAGCGCCAAGCAACATGACGGTCGCCGGCGGCGCGATACTGATCCTGGCGCTCGCCTCCCATTCGCTTTGGCAGGCTCGCGTCAAAGCCAGAGCGATTACTATCTAGCCATTGCCGCTGCGGCGGCCTCTCGCAATGCATGCGAGAGGCATTTCCTGGCAGGTGAGAACTGCTCTCACCTATTTCCTATTATCCTGAAAACCGGCCGCTTCTCGGGAAGCCCTTCGGCACGGCGCGGCCTGCGCCGGCGCGATCGCCCAGCCATTCCGTCAGCTCGTCCTTAGTCTTGGTGAAGGTGCGGCCGGCACTATCTTCCCAGGTCAGGCCATCGGCGATGACGAAGCATCGGATGTCGGAAATCCCGCCATCCTTGTATTTCTGCAGGCGCACGCCCTTGCCGCGGGACATCTCAGGCACCTGCGACAGCGGGAAGATGACCATCTTGCGGTTCTCGCCAACCACTGCGGCATGGTCGCCGGAGACCGGCACAAGGAGCTTCGTTTCGTCGGGATAGGAAACATTCATGATCTGCTTGCCCTTGCGGGTATTGGCGACCAGTTCTGCCTCGGCGACGATGAAGCCATTGCCCGCCGTCGAGGCGATCAGCTGCTTGCGCTGAGGATCGTGAACAAAGGCCGTCAGCACGTCCTGATCGTTTTCCATGTCGACCATGATACGCAAAGGCTCGCCATGACCGCGGCCGCCGGGCAGCTTGTCGCCACCGAGCGTGTAGGCCTTGCCGCCCGTCGTGATGATCAGGATCTTATCCGTCGTCTGTGCAGGGAAGGCAACTTTCAGCCCGTCGCCTTCCTTGAAGGTGAGCGACGCGGTGTCGGAAATATGACCCTTCAGAGCGCGGATCCACCCCTTTTCCGAGACGACGACCGTGATCGGCTCCTTCTCGATCATCGCCTGCAGGATTGCTGCATCGTCAGCCTCGGGCGCCTCGGCGAATTGCGTGCGACGGCGGCCGATCTCGGTTGCCTTGGCGAACTTCTTTTTCACCTCGCCAATTTCCCACGCGACCGTCTGCCACTGCTTATCGTCCGACGCGAGCAGGGATTCGATCTCGGCCTTTTCATTGGTCAGTCCGTCGAACTCCTTGCGGATTTCGAATTCTTCCAGCTTGCGCAAGGAGCGCAGCCGCATGTTGAGGATAGCCTCGACCTGATTATCCGTCAGGCCGAACCGCTCCATCATCACAGGCTTCGGCTCATCTTCCTCGCGGATGATGGCGATGACCTCGTCGATGTTGAGATAGGCGATCAGGAAGCCACCAAGAATTTCGAGGCGTTTCTCGATGGCGGCAAGCCGGAAGCGCGAGCGGCGCAGCAACACTTCGCGGCGGTGGTCGAGCCACTCCTTCAACACTTCGTTCAGCGCCATGACCTTCGGAATGCGGCCCATGGACAGAACGTTCATGTTGAGCGGGAAACGGCTTTCCAGCTCCGTCAGCTTGAACATCGACTCCATCAGGATCGTGGCATCGACGCTGCGGCTCTTCGGAATAAGGACAACGCGGATGTCTTCGGCGGATTCGTCACGGATGTCTTCCAGCAGCGGCAGTTTGCGCGCGATAAGCAGTTCGGCGATCTTTTCGATCAGCCGAGACTTCTGCACCTGGAACGGAATTTCCGTAATGACGATCTGGTAGCCGCCACGGCCAAGATCCTCGATCTCCCATTTGGAGCGGACGCGGAAACCGCCGCGGCCGGTCTTATAGCTTTCGATGATGCTCTGGCGATCGTCGATGATGATCCCGCCGGTCGGGAAGTCCGGACCGGGAATATACAATTCCACCAGCTTCTCGACGGTGGCATCGCGATCCTTGATCAGATGCAGAGCCGCATCGCAAAGCTCGTGGGCATTGTGCGAGGGAATGGAAGTCGCCATACCGACGGCGATACCGGAGGAACCATTGGCGAGGAGATTTGGGAAGGCTCCAGGCAGAACGATGGGCTCGGAATTCGACTCGTCGTAGGTGTCGCGGAAATCCACGGCGTCCTGGTCGATGCCCTCGAGCAGCAGTTCGGAAACCGCCGTCATCTTGGATTCGGTGTAACGCATCGCGGCCGGGCTATCGCCATCGATATTGCCGAAATTGCCCTGGCCGTTGACCAGCGTGTAGCGCTGCGAAAAATCCTGCGCCAAGCGCGCCAGCGCGTCATAGATCGATTGGTCGCCATGCGGATGATAGTTACCCATCACCTCGCCGACGATCTTGGCGCATTTGCGGAAGGCGGCGTTCGGGCGCAGCCCCATCTCGCTCATCGCATAAACGATACGCCGATGCACCGGCTTCAACCCGTCGCGGACGTCCGGAAGCGCGCGTTGCGTAATCGTCGACAGAGCATAAGCCAGATAGCGCTCTTCAAGCGCGGCCTTCAGATCGACCGGAACGATATTGTCGTCGCCGTCACCGGGCGGCGGTGTCAGATTTTTTCCCATGGCCCTTGACTATCGGAGATGGCGATTCCCGGCAAGAAATCAGCCGAAAGCACCTGTGGATGAAGGCGGCTCCAGCGCCTTTCGACGCGGCTGCACACAGTTTTTTGCTGCGGTTGCACACTCTCCTCTTTGTCGTTGGATTTTTGCAGAAAGATCAATATAAATCCTCGCAGTACACGCTGAATATGTACGCCCCCGCCGAGACACCGGCTCAACGAGGAAACGCCAACTATGACTTTCTATCGGACCACGCGGACGATGCTTTGCAGCGCCGCAATCCTGTCTTTCGCCAGCTCGGCCTTCGCGCTTGACGGCAATGATCTGCTGAAAAAGATCAACGACGTTTACGGCCTGCAGGGTGGCTCGATCGCCGCCCAGGGTGTCGATGTCGACGGAGCCACCGTGACACTGAAGGGTGCGAGCTTCAAGGCAGCGGGCATGGACGATAGCATTCCGCTCGGCGACATCACGCTTGACGGCGTCGAAGAAAATGACGGCGGCTACACCATCGAAGAGATCGATTTCGCCGATGTCGATTTCAACAAGGATGGCGCTGCCATTTCGGCAACCGACCTCAAGCTCAACGGCGTCGAAATTCCGGCTGACGCGACGAAGGGCGACCTCGGCTCGCTCCTCTACTACAAGAGCGCTCATGCCGGCGCCGTGACCGTCACCAAGGACGATGCCGAAGTGTTCTCGATCGAGGGCGCCGACGCAACCATGAACAAGCGCGACGACAAGTCGGGTCTCGACTTCGACGCCAAGATCAATGGCATCAAGGGCGACCTCAGCAAGGTCGACGATGCCAAGGCCAAGGAAGCGATCGAAGCGCTGAAGCTGCAGCAGATCTACGGTACCGTTACCATGAAGGGCAGCTGGGAAATCACGCCCGGCACGATCGACATCAGCGAATATTCCTTCGACTTCAAGGATATTGGCAAGCTGAACCTGGCCTTCAGCATTTCGGGCTACACGCCTGCATTTGCCAAGTCGATGCAGGAGGCGCTGAAGACCGTTCGCTCGAACCCGAACCAGCAGGAAGCACAGCAGTCGGCTGGCCTCGCCATGCTCGGCCTCTTGCAGCAGCTCACGTTCAACAGCGCCAAGATCCGCTTCGACGATGCGTCGATCACCGGACGCGCGCTTGATTTCGCCGGCAAGCAGCAGGGCGTCTCGGGCAAGCAGCTGGCAGACACGCTGAAGGCGATGACGCCGATCATGATGGCGCAGCTCAACGTTCCGGAACTGCAGAACGCCGTTTCGAGCGCGGTCAACGCCTATCTCGACAACCCGAAGAGCCTGACGGTTACGGCCGCTCCGGGCAAGCCGGTTCCGGTTCCGATGATCATCGGCGCAGCCATGGGCGCTCCGCAGTCGATCCCGCAGGTCATCGGCCTCAAGGTTTCGTCGAACGACTAAGCCGTCGTTCCCAAAGCCATTTTAAGAAACCCGGCGATCTCGGTCGCCGGGTTTTTCTTTGCCGGAGCATCAGCTCGCTAATGCAGCTGATATTTCCTGAGCTCGCTCAGCGCATGGGACATCAGGGAAAGCAACTCCTCCGTCGTCGCGCCATCGCGCGCCTGAACGGACATGCCCTGCACGATCGCGCCCAGAAAGCGCGCAAGGGAACGTGCATTAGTGTCCGGTCGCATGTCTCCTTCCGCGATGCCCCGTTCAATACGGGCGGTGAAGATATCCAGTGACTGAAGCCGCATCGACGCGACGTGAAGGGCGATCGGCTCGTTTTCCTCAGCGCAGTTCAGCACGGCCGTCGAGATCATGCAGCCCTTCGGATGCTCCGGAGCCGTGAAGATCTTGGCCGAGTTCGTCAGAAAGCGTTCAAAGGTGGTGACCGTATCCACCTTGTCCTGAAATGGATTGCCGGGCTCGGGCCGGGGCATACGACGATATTGATCCAGCGTCTCGCGATAAAGCTCCGCTTTCGACGTGAAAGCGGCATAGAGGCTCTGCGGCGTGATGCCCATCGCCGCCGTCAGATCGGCGATGGAGGAGCCGTCATAGCCATGCTGCCAGAATGTGTCCCGCGCCGCAGCCAAAACCGTCTCGCGATCGAAGGCGGGCGGGCGTCCGCGCCTGCGCGGTGGAGAATTTTCGGCCTCTTCATTATTTTTCACAATGGTCACTCTAGAAATAGTCTCCAAATTGGGTTATTCAGGAATGGTCATTGTGATTATAGAAGGTTTTGCCCCATGAGTCTTCCCCTGGAAAATTCCACGCGTCCGACCCAAAGCAGCCTCGCCGAAGGTGTCGACGCCGCAATCGATTCCGCTCTCGCTGACAAGAGGTTGGTAGGGACCGTAGTGCTGATCGCCCATGATGGAGAGCTGGTTTATGCCCGCGCCGCCGGTCTGGCAGATCGGGAGAACAAAGTTGGGATGCGCGAAGATGCAATCTTCCGGCTGGCCTCCGTCACCAAGCCGATCGTCACCATCGCCGCGATGCGCCTCGTCGAGCAAGGTCGTATCGGGCTCGACGATCCGATCACCAAATGGTTGCCGGATTTCCGGCCGCGGCTGGCCGATGGAGCCGAGGCGGTCATCCGTATTCGCCATCTCCTGTCGCACACATCCGGGCTGGGTTACACCTTCGCTGAAGAACAGGACGGTCCATATCATCGGGCCGGCGTGTCCGATGGCCTGGACACACCAGGCCGGTCGGTTGCCGACAACCTTCAGCGCCTTGCAAGCGCACCTCTCATCTTTGCGCCCGGCGAGGACTGGCGTTACTCGCTGGCGATGGATGTACTTGGCGGCATCGTCGAAAAGGAAACTGGCCGCGTGCTCGGTGAGGCGGTCGCAGAGCTTGTCATGCAGCCGCTCGGCCTTTCGGATACGGCATTCTCAGTTCGGGATCGTAGCCGCCTCACGGCCAACTATGTGAATGGTGATCCTCAACCGCTGCGAATGGAAGACGGCACGCTTGTTCCGATACTCGACGGCGTGATCCGCTTTGCGCCCGACAGAATATTCGATCCCACCTCCTATCACTCCGGCGGCGCGGGCATGGCGGGAACGGCAAGTGACGTGTTGACCATTCTCGACACTATCCGCAGGGGCGGCGCGCCACTGCTCTCGCCCGATACGGTGAAGACAATGATGACCGATCAGGCAGGCGGCCATATGCAGGCACAGCAGGCCGGCTTCGGCTTCGGCTTTGGCTGGTCAATCGTCATCGATCCCGTTGAGGGTCAGGTCCACTTCTCGGCAGGCACGATCAAATGGGGCGGCGTCTACGGCCATAGCTGGTTCGTCGACCCTAAGAAGGGCCTGACAGTGGTTGCCCTGACCAACACGGCGCTTGAGGGCATGTGGGGGCAGTTCACGACGGATCTCGCCAAGGCGGTTTATGCGGCGCTCTAACTCACGCTTGCATCCGAAACAAAGCCGATGACCACAATCGTCGGCTTTGTTCATTTTACGGCAATGGGCGGCGTAGCGAGATATTGCTAGACATCGACAATATCAATGCAATTAATACGTGCGTACCAATATCTTTTCAGCCGAGATGCTCCATCATGATCTTCCATCGAATGAAACTGCTGACGGCTGTCAGCGTAGGACATGTGCTATTCGCGAACTCTGCTTTCGCACTCGATGGGGCCGACGTCCTGAAGAAGCTTAACGGTGCCATGGTCGCGCAAATAGGCGACTCGATCGAGGTTGGAAATATCGACGTTAACGGTTCAACCGTCACCCTGAGAAACGTGACATATACGCCGCGAGGAAGAGACGGCATTACTTTGGGCGATGTCACGATGACTGGCGTGGCCGAACGATCGGGCGGTTACACAATCGAGAAGATCCTTATCCCGGATGTTACAATAGAACAAAAGAACCTTAGTGTCAGTGTAACAGGACTGAGGGTGGACGATCTCGCAATTCCCGCGAATGCAGCGCTGAACGATATAGATTCAGTATTCACTTATCGTGCCCATATTGGCCCGGTATCCGCTCTAAAAGTCGGTGAAAAGTTTTTCTCCATATCCGCTGCCGATTCCGTCTCAACGAAACGTCCAGATAGAAAAGGCGTCGATTCCAGTTTCTCAATTGATGGAATTGTTGCCGATCTTTCTTTGGCTCAGATGCCTGTAAGCTCTCAAGCAATCCAACACTTCGAGCTGCAGAACCTGCGCGCGGCGTTTTCTATGAAAAGCAGCTGGGAGCTTTCGACCGGCAAGTATGATCTAACGGAATACACGGTCGATCTCGAGAACATCGGGAAACTGAATGTCAAGCTCAGCCTCTCCGGTGTTACCCCCGCATTCTACAATACCGCAGACGCCCTGTACTCTTCCATGACCGGCACCGAGGACGATCAAGACACCAAGAACGCCAAATACTTGTTAGGTCTCGCCTTCGTTCGGCAGCTGACCTTGAATAGTGCTCAAATCCGTTTTGACGATGCTTCATACACCAATCGCGCATTCGACTATATGAGCAAATGGGATCATCTGACACGGGCGCAATCGGCCAACCGCTTTGCTAAAGACATACTGGCCTCGACCGCTGAGCTCGGGATTCCCGACCTCCAAAGAATGCTTTCAACGGCCGTCATCGACTATTTCGACAATCCCAAAAGCCTGACGTTCAGCGCTGCTCCAACCAAACCTGTTCCGATGTCGGCGGTCATAGAAACCGCGAGAAATGCGAGGGAGCTGATCCCCAATATGATTGGCCTAAACATCACGGCGAACGATTAAGCAGGCGTCTCGCTAAGCCACAAAAAACCCGGCGATTTCGGTCGCCGGGTTTTGTGTTTCAACGGGCCTGAAAGCCTCAGTCCTTCTTGACCGGCGGGATCGGGCGGATGGCCAATTCACGCAGCTGCGTCGGCGTTGCGGCCGAGGGAGCACCCATCAACAGATCTTGCGCCTGCTGGTTCATCGGGAACAGCGAGATTTCGCGCAGGTTCTTGGCGCCGACCAGCAGCATGACGATACGGTCGATGCCGAAAGCAGCGCCGCCGTGCGGAGGTGCACCATACTGGAAGGCGCGATAGAGGCCACCGAAGCGCTCCTCGACGTCGGTCTGGCTGAGGCCGACCTTTTCGAAGGCGGCAACCATGGTTTCCGGCGACTGGTTACGGATCGAGCCCGAGGCGATTTCGAAGCCGTTGCAGACGGCGTCATACTGGAACGCCTTGATCGTGAGCGGATCCTGGTTCTGCAGCGCCTCAAGGCCGCCCTGCGGCATCGAGAACGGGTTGTGAGCGAAATCGACCTTCTTTTCTTCCTCGCTCCATTCGAAGAACGGGAAGTCGACGATCCAGCACAACTCGAAACGGTCGCGATCGACCAGGTTCAGCTCTTCGCCGGCCCGGGTGCGGGCTTCACCGGCAAACTTGTAGAACTTGGAGGGATCGCCAGCGACGAAGAAGCAGGCATCGCCGTCATCGAGGCCGAGCTGGGTACGGATCGCATCCGTGCGCTCTTCGCCGATGTTCTTCGCAAGCGGGCCTGCGCCTTCGAGCTTCTCGCCTTCCTTGCGCCAGAAGATGTAGCCGAGACCCGGCTGACCCTGACTCTGCGCCCAGGCGTTCATGCGATCGCAGAAGGCGCGCGAGCCGCCGGTCTTGGCCGGGATTGCCCAGACCTCAACCTTCGGGTTGGAGGCGATCATGTTGGCAAATACCTTGAAGCCGGAGCCAGCAAAGTGCTCGGTCACGGCTTCCATGACGATCGGGTTGCGCAGATCCGGCTTGTCGGAGCCATACTTGCGGATGGCGACGTCATAGGGGATGCGCGGCCATTCCTTGGTGACCGGCTTGCCTTCGGCAAACTCTTCGAACACCTGGGTCATCAGCGGGCCCATCGTGTTCCAGACGTCTTCCTGCGTCACGAAGCTCATTTCGAGGTCGAGCTGGTAGAATTCGCCCGGCAGACGGTCGGCACGCGGGTCTTCATCGCGGAAGCACGGCGCGATCTGGAAGTAACGGTCGAAGCCTGCAACCATCAGCAGCTGCTTGTACTGCTGCGGCGCCTGCGGCAGCGCGTAGAAGGTGCCTGGATGGATACGGCTCGGCACGAGGAAGTCGCGCGCGCCTTCCGGCGACGATGCCGTCAGGATCGGGGTCGTGTATTCGGTAAAGCCAACGTCGCCCATGTGACGGCGCATAGAGGAGATGACCTGCGTGCGCTTGACGATGTTCCGGTGCAGCGTTTCGCGGCGAAGATCGAGGAAGCGATACTTCAGGCGCACATCTTCCGGATAGTCCGGCTCGCCGAAAACCGGCAGCGGCAATTCCTTTGCGGCCGACAGCACTTCGATCTCCTGAGCGTAAAGCTCGATCTCGCCGGTCGACATGTTCTTGTTGACGGTGTCTTCCGTACGGGCCTTTACCAGACCGTCGATGCGGATGACCCATTCGCCGCGAACCGTTTCCGCGAGCTTGAAGGCCGGAGAATCAGGGTCGGCGACCACCTGGGTGATGCCGTAGTGATCGCGCAGGTCGATGAACAGCAGGCCGCCATGATCTCGGACGCGATGAACCCAGCCGGAGATACGGACGGTCGAACCGACGTCGGACTTGCGCAGGGCGGCGCATGTGTGGCTGCGATAGCGATGCATAGTATATATCCTGGACTTGGCGGGCCGTGGCGAAAGGACATGCAAGCCCCTCGCCTGCCGACGAGAAAATCGGGCGGAAAAGCGCATGGCACGCCCGATTTGTCAAGGCTTGAACGCCCGAAGTCGACTTAAAGCTGTTGCATTCGCCACTTCAATCGGCACCCGCAAGTAGCCGCTGCGGCAGTTTGGCTACCGCAATGCTATTGCTGAATGACAAGGTCAACTTTAAACAGGCATCCATAGATCTTCGCCCCCGGAGCGTAACATGCCGATCATCACCCGTCGTAATCTTCTGAAAGCCTCAGCCGTTGCGGGCGCCTATGGTGTCGGCCTCGGTATCGCCGGCAAATTTGCAGGCAGTGCCGCAGCAGCTGAGCCGCGCGTCATGAAGACCGCCAAGATCGAGGCCAATTTTGCCGATGGTGGAACGACCAGGAATGTGCTGACCTATGGTGACGCAGGCATGCCGCCGGTGGTGCGCATGAAAAAAGGCGAGGCATTCGCGGCACGGCTGGTCAACGGCATAGACGATCCGACGACCATCCATTGGCATGGCATCCG
>NZ_JAELTU010000892.1 GCF_016429015.1 Rhizobium sp. ASV20 | reverse complement strand
GCTCGGCTCTGCGCTCAGTATGGTTCAAAAACCGAGACACCTTTGAGGCTCAAGACCCTGCGCCTCGGCGATGGTATCGAGTTCCCAGACGTGAAAATCCTGAAGAAACTACTCGAACCCGCCTTGCTTGAGGATATTTACATCAACAACAGGGCGCCTGAGCCGCGAGACAGAGATCCTTCCAACGTATGGTTAAAGGCGCCATGGCAGTTACTCCTCTCGGAAACGTCAACTCCCCGACTCCGCAAAGTAGCTCTCTACCAATTTCCTCAGGACCAATGGAACGAGGCTCAGTCACTACTTGAGCGGGCAAGCAATCATAATATAGAGCTGCGTTTTGATCGTTTGGGCCGGACACAGCCGAATTCTCCTCTCAAATA
>NZ_JAELTU010000891.1 GCF_016429015.1 Rhizobium sp. ASV20 | reverse complement strand
GTATTGCATCCAGTTTCCGTGAAGAAGATGGGCACGGGAAAGTCTTCAGCGTACTTCTGAAGCTTATCATAAGCTGACGTCACCATGTTGTCCTCCTTCTTGCACCAAGAGTACGAGTTGACACCGTAAAAGTCGACAATCTCGGACGAGTTTCCTCCGCACGTAAGGTAGTTCTGCAACATAGGTTGAAGCTCAACAATGTGCGCCGCCGAGTAGCCGATAGGAATCTTGCGATAACCCTTGGCATCACGATATGCCTTCATGTCGCGGGCAGCGGCCTTGTAATACGGTGCAGACAGAGAATCCTCGGCTTTAGTAATCCTTTCGTTGCCAATAAAGAACCCAAGGACGTTGTCGTAGACATGGAAGGTGTCCATGAC
>NZ_JAELTU010000890.1 GCF_016429015.1 Rhizobium sp. ASV20 | reverse complement strand
CCATGAAGCACATGCCCCAGAAGCCAGTATTAAACAAACGATACTTCGATTGCAGGTCGAATATTCCAAGGATGTGGCTGCTGAGATGTGTCATAGAGGACAAGAAGGCCACAAGCAACACTTCTGGAGAAGTGTTGACTCGTTGAAGAACCATGGATCGAGTCAGAGTGGTAACGGCTGTCGAAGTAGCGCCTGAAGAGTCCGATGGTCGAGCGTTGGAAAACTTTAGATTACCGAGCTGACTGTTCACTGTCGAATCTGCTTCGGCAAAGGCAAGGGACTGTTCAAACAAGGTCATGCCAGTCTCGGCTGATAGAGGCCGTCCCTGAAGAGCGCAAGAGATGGTTTCTATAAAGTGGCTGAGGCAGTACGTGGTAAAC
>NZ_JAELTU010000889.1 GCF_016429015.1 Rhizobium sp. ASV20 | reverse complement strand
GCCTGGATACCTTGCATGAAGAAGAGTGTCGACGAGCGGTGGACGGGATATGGCGCATTGTCATCGGGTCAGGAGCTATTCCAGCCCTGCTCGCCATCATCTTTCGCTTTTTCCTTTTCGACTGTGGCTTATACAGCCTCGAAGTTCGCAATAAGCCGGCCGTCGCCATTATGAATACCCAGCGAGTGTACGGAACTCCGGCGCAGCACACTCCGTCGTTCCCAATGCAGGATGCCAACGGACATTTGCACGCCGAATTATCGCCTCGCCCAATGCCGGTTCAGTTTTCTCGAAGCGACCTGCACAACTTTTTCGTGCGTGACAGAAATTGGATATACCTATTAGGTACCGCTGCCACTTGGTTCTTTCTTGACGTAAGCT
>NZ_JAELTU010000888.1 GCF_016429015.1 Rhizobium sp. ASV20 | reverse complement strand
GCCTACATCAAGTCGAATCTCAATCACTCCGGCTGTTTCAACGTACCAATGGCGTTTTTGAGACATGGATTAGTATAGGGTATATCGAGGATTATTATTATGGCGGTAAACCCAGAAAAGTACCATCACCTGTTTATTATGCTTCGCTCCTTGGTTTAGAATCAGTTTTATCCGAGCTGCTTAAAGAAAAGCCGTCAGGCGGTACGTTTCCAGGACTAAATTCAACGGAAAACTGCACCGACATCAACGTACAGGGCGGAGCGTGCGGAAGTGCTCTACAGGCGGCATCAGAGGGTGGCCACGAGACGATAGTGCGAATGCTCCTCGAGGAAGGCGCCGACGTTAACGCACAAGGCGGATACTACGGAAATGCTCTACAGG
>NZ_JAELTU010000887.1 GCF_016429015.1 Rhizobium sp. ASV20 | reverse complement strand
TCGCTGCATTACTAATCGGTGTATTCTTCTACGTCATTACACTGCAAAAAACACAGCAATTAGGTGTATTAAAGGCAATCGGTACAAAGAACTCATATTTAGCAAATAGCTTAGTCGTGCAGGCGTTATTCTTATCAGTCGTTGCGATGGTAATTAGTATCGTTCTTGTACAAGGGTTAGAACAAATTTTACCAGCGGGTATGCCGTTCTTATTAACAACACCGATGATTGCACAATATGCAGCAATCTTTATCGTCATTAGTATTTTAGGAACACTTATTTCGTTATATCAAGTATTAAAAGTTGATGCGCTAGAAGCAATTGGAGGCGGGATGTAATGACTTCATTATTAAAATTAGACAAAGTAAGTAAAGTGTACGG
>NZ_JAELTU010000886.1 GCF_016429015.1 Rhizobium sp. ASV20 | reverse complement strand
GAACAGGGTTGCCTGCTTCTTTGTCGTGTTGTGGCGAGCCAAGATCAGGGCTGGCCGCCGGCGCGTTTTTCTCGGCGCTCATGGTAAAAGAGAATTATGATATGCTTGTCTCAAAGAGTAAACATTACAAGAATGTGAGGAATATGGTTGGAAAGAAAAGTAGTGAGAGAAAGGGAAATTAGTGGTGGTGTATAGGCAGCATGTCGAGATATATAAAGTAGATGCCGAGATGACCAGATGGGCGAGATGGATAAGGTTTGGAAGGCGAAATTTTTGGGGCGACCAATCAGATGGCTGGAGTGACGAGACAGGGTCGGTGGGTGCCAAGACCTTATTTGGGTGATTGAAATCGTGGGTCTGAAATTCTCGGGCTGGGTGTGC
>NZ_JAELTU010000885.1 GCF_016429015.1 Rhizobium sp. ASV20 | reverse complement strand
ATCTTGTGCAGTGGAAGTACCGATGAACTTGATAGCACCGAGAGGAACGGCGCGTTCAACTGAGATGTGCGGCTGCCCGCTGACCAACATTTGCGTGACAATGTAAAACTTGTTGTTCGTTACAATGATAATGCGGGGACTGGGTTTACTCGAACGTCCGAACTTAGCCTCAAGAATCTCACCCCGGCAGGAAAAGACGGCACGCTCGTTGCTTCCCAGGTTAATAGCTTGGCGGATTTGGGCGCCGTGACCAGCGCTGGCATTGATTCCCATGTAGTCACCAAGGAAGCGACGAGAGCCCAGCAGACTCATGCGACGCCTTTCCTTGCGGCCTTGCAGCAAATTGTGACCGTGGTCACGGAGCTGTAGATACTCTGCACC
>NZ_JAELTU010000884.1 GCF_016429015.1 Rhizobium sp. ASV20 | reverse complement strand
GTATATAGCAAAAGGTTCAAGTTCTCAGTTGCATGGGACTTGTCGCTCGCACATGCCAACACCCGCGCGTCCTGGAGTTACGGAGACGGTGCAGGACGTACAACAGTTTCTGGGCCCATAGAGCTGCTGTTTAACTCGGCATTCATGGTTGGGCCAATTAGGAGCTTTCCGCAAATAGCAAACGCTCCTGTTGAAACAGCCATTAAGAATCCAGAGAACCCATGTGTTGTGCACTGGTTTGGCCAGCTCCCAAAGTTTCTTCAAAACATTTACGACTTGGATAAAAGACTCTTCTTGTATATACGAGTATTCTTTCAAGATGCTGAGCGCACGCATACAGTGTATATTCGAAAAGTTGGCCGAGGCTTCGCCGGCTTCAAC
>NZ_JAELTU010000883.1 GCF_016429015.1 Rhizobium sp. ASV20 | reverse complement strand
AGGCGGGGAAACGCATGGCTATGAGCAAGCCATGAGTAAATCTACTTTCGTTCGTCCATTTTTACAATAATGTGAATAATATGTCTATTTAGGTATGCGGTCCGATATGAAACCGTGAACCGTGCACCTAGACACCCAAGAGCAGTGGCTCCTATAGAAGTACATCTGCCCACCTGTCTCTTTTCAGACACTGTAGCAGCCTGAATATCGAACTCACTCAGTCATTCGTGCTGAGCTCTTTGCTAGCAGGTGAAAGCAATCGGTCTGAGAAATTATTACAAGTTTGGTTCCGGTAGATTCCTCCAAGTCAAGTCGTCCAATATTCACTAGAAGAGCGCGGAATCTGTAAACACGAAAAGCATGACCACACCGACGCTCATC
>NZ_JAELTU010000094.1 GCF_016429015.1 Rhizobium sp. ASV20 | reverse complement strand
CGTAGGCGTCCTCGTCCGGCCGCAAGGGGGCATTCGTTTCCAGATCCGCGGTCGGCACCTTGAAGACCAGGCTGTCCGGGGCTCCCAACACCTTGCCAACGGCTCGGACGCGGCGCTTGTTCAGCCCTGCAAGAGGCAGGATGTCGGAGGCGCCGTCGCCGAATTTGGTGAAGAAGCCCATCAGGGCTTCGGCGGCATGGTCCGTGCCGATCACCAGGCCACGGACGGCTCCTGCGATTGCGTATTGGGCAATCATCCGCTCGCGCGCCTTCACATTCCCATGGTGAAAATCCGCCCGCTCACTCCCGAAAACGCCCGGAGCGGCCCGTTCGACCTCGGCAATCATCGCATCTGCGGCAGGCTTGATGTTCACCGTTACGCAACGGTCGGGCCGGATTACCGCGAGAGCGGCTTGCGCGTCGGCCTCATCGGCCTGGACGCCATAAGGCAGTCGCATGGCGATGAATTCGCAGGCATATCCACCGTCACGCAGCCTGCGGACTGCCTTCTGGGCGAGGAGAGCCGCGGTGAGGCTGTCGATCCCGCCGCTGATGCCCAGAACATATGCCCGAGCGCCGCTGTTGCTTAGATAGTCTGCCAGGAAAGCCGTGCGTCGTTCGGCTTCCGCACCGGCCTCGAATTGCGCGGCGACGCCCAATTCTTCGATAATCGCGGCTTGTTCGTCCTGCATCCAGATGCTCCTTCGTGGAATTCAGGACACTTGATATCGTCCGACGCGGCTTCAGATCAAGTCACAGCCGGACGCTAGGCAAAGCATGGCCCACGATAAATTCGTCAATTACGCTCGACACTGCTGCTCCGCCATATGCCGGAGCAGCCGCGACATCCTATCCGACTGGCGCTCGATCCTATCGACTATGCGGGATGAGCCTCTGTCAAAGCCGTGGATGCGTCGCCCAGTCAACCTGAGCGGGAATGGCTCTCATCACTCCTGAAGCGATAGTCCTCGCGCGACTGCGCCTTCATCTCGATCGAGAAACCCGGCGCATCGGGCGGCATATAGGCGGCATCCTTGATGACGCATGGATGAAGGAAGTGCTCGTGCAGATGATCGACATACTCGATGACCCTACCCTCTTTCGTCCCGGAAACGCACAGATAGTCGATCATCGACAGATGCTGGACATATTCGCAGAGACCAACGCCGCCGGCATGCGGCCAGACGGGCAATCCATATTTCGCGGCGATCAGCAGGACCGAGAGAACCTCGTTGAGGCCGCCCATGCGGCAGGCATCGATCTGCACGATGTCGATGGCACCCTCGGCGATGAACTGCTTGAACATGATGCGGTTCTGGCACATTTCGCCGGTCGCGACCTTCATTGGCGCGATGGCCTCTCGGATCTTGCGATGCCCGGCAATGTCATCCGGGCTGGTCGGTTCTTCGATGAAGAGCGGCTTGGAGAACGCTAGCTGGCCCAGCCAGTCAATCGCCTGCGGCACATCCCACACCTGGTTCGCATCGATCATGAGATTGCGGTCGGGACCGATAATTTCCCTTACGATCGTCAGGCGGCGGATGTCGTCTTCCAGATCGCGCCCGACCTTCATCTTGATGTGATTGAAGCCGGCATCGATCGCTTCCTTGCACAGGCGCCGCAGCTTTTCCTCAGAATAGCCCAACCAGCCTGCCGATGTCGTATAGCAGCGATATCCCTCGCGCTTTAAGGTCGCGATACGATCGGCCTTGCCGGCTTCCGCGCGCTTCAAAATATCGAGCGCCTCGTCCGGCGTCAGCACGTCGGTCAAATAGCGGAAATCCACAATCTTGAGGATTTCTTCAGGCGTCATGTCCGCCACAAGCTGCCATACGGGCTTGCCTGCCTCTTTGGCCAGCAGATCCCAGATTGCATTGACGACTGCGCCGGCCGCCAGATGCATGGCTCCCTTGTCGGGGCCGATCCAGCGCAACTGGCTGTCGCCGGTCAACCGGCGCCAGGCGGCACCCGGATTTGCACGGACCTCGTCAAGATCGAGCCCGACGAGAAGATGGCGCATGGCTTCGATCGCCGCGCAGCAGATTTCGTTGCCGCGACCGATGGTGAAGGTCAAGCCATGCCCGTCAAGTCCGCGATCGGTTTCCAAGATGACATAGGCAGCCGAATAGTCCGGGTCGGGATTCATCGCGTCCGAACCGTCCAGATGCTGCGAGGTCGGAAAACGTAGATCAAGCACCTTCAGATCGGTGATGACGGTCATAAATATCTCCTGGGGCGACGGCAACGCGCGGCACATCTGGCCGGATGCAAATAAAGAGGGGCACCGGCCCTGGCCGGCGCCCCGTTTACGATTACTTGTAGAGAACGGCGGCGATCTTGGGATCGTCGATGTTCGATTTGTCGTACCAGTAGAAGCCGGTATCGATGTGCTTCGGCAACGCTTCGCCCTTGGTGGCCTTCACGGCCGCCTCGACGGTCTTGTAACCAATACCGACGGGATTTTGGGTGATGGAACCTGCGATCGTTCCATCCTTGATCGCATCGATCTGACCCGCGCCGGAATCGTAGCCGATGACCACGACCTTGCTTTCGGCTTCCTTCTTGCCGATGGCGACGCCGAGCGCGGCGCCCTCATTGGTGCCGAAAATGCCCTTGAGCTTCGGATGCGCCTGGATGATCGCCTTGGTGATGTCGGCCGACTTGGTGTGGTCGCCGCCGCCATACTGGATGTCGACGATGGTGATCTTCGGATATTTGGCGGCAATCTCGCCCTTGAACCCTTCGACACGATCGACGCCCGTGGTGCTTGTCTGATCGTGCCCGACGATTGCGACTTCGCCCTCGCTGCCGATCAGCTCGGCCATCTTGTCGGCGGCGAGTGCTGCTGACGCCTTGCTATCGGTCGAGGCAGTGGTCAGGGGATAATCGCTGTCAACGCCGGAATCGAAGGCGATGATCGGGATGCCCGCATCCTTGGCCTGCTGGACCAGCGGAATGGCGGCCTGGCTGTCAAGCGCGGCAAGACCAAGTGCGGCCGGCTTCTTGGCAAGAGCAGCCTGGATCATGTCGAGCTGCTGGTTGATGGCGGATTCGCCCTCCGGTCCCTCGTAGCTTACGGTGACGTCGAGATCCTTGGCGGCCTGTTCGGCGCCCTGGCGCACGGCCTGCCAGAACTGGTGCTGGTAGCCCTTCGAGATCAGTGCGATGTAAGGCTTGTCAGCGGCGTTGGCCATGCCGACAGTGCCGAGGAATGCGGCTGCGGACATAAGCCCGACAATGGTACGTCTGGTAATCATAACTCCTCCTATGGGTTAATTTCGATTGGCTTGTCGCGGGCGTTCTGCCTCTTGTTGACTGTCTCAACTCTCAACGGACGCAGCCGGGCGATCAGGCCTTCTTGCGCCAGAAGATGTCCGAGTAAACAGCGAGAATGATGATGAGCCCGGTCACCATGACCTGCTTTTCGGAGGCCATGCCGTAGAGGCGCAATCCGTATTGCACCACGCTCATGACGAAGGCGCCGATCATGGTGCCAAGCACGGTTCCACGTCCTCCGGCAAGCGACGTACCGCCAATGACGACAGCGGCAATGGCATCGAGCTCGAAGCCCATGCCCTGCGCCGGCTGTGCCGAGTTGCCGCGCGAGGCGATGAGCAGGCCAGCGATCGCGCAGATGCCGCCGGCGACCGCATAGACCGCCATTTTCCAGCGATCGACATTGACGCCAGACAAGCGCAGAGCCTCTTCGTTCGAGCCCAGCGCAAAGATGAAGCGTCCGAACAGAGTATTTGCCAGAACGAAGGCAATCACGATGGCGACGATCGCCATGATCAAGGCGCTGTTGGCGATCGGCAGACCGGGAATGATCTCCTTGATGATCGAACCGCTGGCAATCTGCTGGAATTCGGGCGACTGGGTAAAATAGATCGGCTTGGTGTTGGTGATCTGGAGCGATAGTCCCTTGTAGATCAGCATCATGCCAAGCGTGGTGATGAAAGGAGGGATTTTTGCATAGGCGATCAGGAAGCCGGACACGCCACCGCATACCACACCGGTCAGGATCGCGCCGACCACGCCGAGCGGCATCGGCAACCCGAGCCAGGTGATGAATATGCCGGCAGCAACCGCGCAAAACGTCATCAACGTACCGATCGACAGGTCGATACCACCCGTGATGATGATCATCGTCGCGGCTATCGCAAGCGTTCCGTTCACGGCAGTCGATGTGAGAATGTTGGTCAACGTGCTGACCTGAAGGAAATCCTCAGGCTTCACCGCAGCGAAAAGGACGATCAAGACGACCAAGCCACTGAAAGCCAGAAGTTTCTGTCTCGAATCGGAAAACCGTTCCTTCAGCGTTCTTTCGTCGCCGTCGACGTTCGAGGTCATTCGCTTCTTCCTTCTGTGATGGTGCCGTCGCGCAGCGTAGCCAGATGCATGATCTCCTCCTGCGAAGCCCTTGCCGGCAGAAAGCCGGTCAACCTGCCCTCACACATGACGGCGATGCGATGGCTGAGCCGCAGGACTTCGGGCAATTCGGACGAAATGACGATGATCGCCTTGCCCTGTGCGGCAAGTTCATTCAGCAGGCGATAGATCTCGGACTTGGCGCCGATGTCGATGCCGCGTGTCGGCTCGTCGAAGATCAGAATGTCGCAATCGCGCAGCAGCCACTTGGCAATGACCACCTTCTGCTGGTTGCCGCCGGACAGAAAGCGGACCTCCTGGCGATCGGAAGGCGTCTTGATGGCAAGCTCGCCGATATAGCGCCTGGCGATGCGCTGCATCGCATTTTCGTTCAAAAGACCGCCGCTTCGCACAAAGCGCGACATGCTTGCCATTGCGATGTTGTTGCGGACATCCATGCCGACCAACAGGCCGTAGCGCTTGCGGTCCTCTGAAAGATAGCCGATGCCTGCCCGCACCCCATGCTGAGGCGAGCGGATGTGTACGGATTTGCCATGCACCAGCACCTCTCCCGAGGTCAGCCGGTCAGCACCGAACACGGCCCTTGCCACTTCGGTGCGCCCAGCGCCCATCAAGCCGGCGAAGCCGAGGATCTCGCCGCGACGCAGCGTGAAGGAAACATCCCGCACCATTGTTCCGCGATTGAGCCGCCGCGCCTCGAGCACGACCGGGCTCTGCGAAAGATCCGGCGGCGTCGCAAGCTCGCTGGTGATTTCCCGTCCGACCATCATCGAGATGATCTTGCCGACCTCGGTAGTCTTCGCATCGACGGTATCGACATAGGATCCGTCGCGCATGACAGTCACCCGGTCGGCGATGCGCTTTATCTCGTCCATCTTGTGGGAGATATAGACGATGCCGACGCCTTCGCCCTTCAGCCGGTTGATGATGTCGAAGAGGTCGTTGACCTCGGCATCATTCAGAGCTGCCGTCGGCTCATCCATGATCAGGATTCGTGACCGATAGGAGAGCGCCTTGGCGATCTCGACCATCTGCTGCTTGGCGATCGTCAGGTTCTCGACCATCGCCCTCGGGTCGAGATTGAGCCGCATGGAACGGAATATCTCGCGGACCCGCTCATTGAGCTTGCGCTCGTCGAGCAACAGGCCGAAGGCACGGCGGGATTCTCGTCCGATCAGAATATTCTGAGCTGCCGTCAGATGCGGCATCAGATTTAGCTCCTGATGAATGATACCGATGCCGGCATCTCGCGCCTTTGCCGGCGAGTTGATGTCGAGCCTGCGGCCATCGATCAATGTCTCGCCTGCATCCGACTGGTAGATGCCGGCGAGTATCTTCATCATCGTCGATTTACCGGCGCCGTTCTCCCCCATAAGCGCGTGCACTTCGCCGGGGCGCAGCTCGAAACGGGCATTCTGGAGCGCACGCACGCCCGGGAATGTCTTGTCGATGCCGATCATGGAGACGAGAGCATTCATCTTATCGCCTCAAGCCGTCCAGCCGCCGTCGATGACGTGGATTTGTCCAGTCGTATAGGTCGCGCCGGCGAGATAGAGAGCCAGATCCGCAACCTCTTCCGCAGTCCCGATGCGACCAATCGGCTGGCGAGCGATGAATGCACGCCGGGCGGCCTCATAGTCACCCGTGGCGCGCAACCGCTCCTGCAGCGACGGGCTGTCGACCGTGCCGGGACAGATCGCATTGCAGCGAATGCCGTGCGCGACGTAGTCCCCGGCGATGGATTTTGTCAGCCCGACCACAGCGGCCTTGCTGGCGGAATAGACAAAGCGGTTCGGAACGGCTTTCACCGACGATGCGACGGTCGCCATATTGATGATCGCGCCATCCCTGCGCTCGATCATGCCGGGCAATACCGCCTTGATCGTGCGCACCTGAGCCTTCAGGTTGAGATCAAGCGCGAAATCAAGTTCGACCTCGGTGCTTTCGAGGATTGTCCCGCCATGAACCACGCCGGCGCAATTGAACAATATATCGATGCGGCCGATCTCAGCGACCAAGGTATCGACTGCTGCTGTATCCAGAACATTCAGGATCCGCGTCTCTATCCCGGCTAGGCCGCGCAACTCATCGAGCGCATCCCTATTGATATCGGTGGCGAAGACACGACCACCGGCTGAGGCGAAGGCCAGGGCGGCTGCGCGACCGATACCTTGCGCCGCTGCCGTCACGAGACATGTCTTGCCCGTTAGATCCGTCATATCCGCTCCTCCGTCAGACAATCATTCCCGTGTTGCCGCCAGAGCACTACGGTACGGCTACCTTGCTGTCAAGTGGCCTGACCACCAGGAAGGTAAGTTGACACAGGACGCCGTTTCTTCCAAAGATTTGCGATCAGCGGGACACCACATGACTATGAAACTCCAAGCCGTATCGAACCGGAAGCTATACCTGCAAATTGCAGACCAGATTCGTGAGCAGATTGCCGACGGTACCGCACGGCAGGGCGATCAGCTGCCGTCCGAGCGCGAGCTTGCATCGAGCCTCGGCGTATCCCGACCGACGGTAAGGGAGGCATTGATCGCGCTCGAAGTTGCCGGATTGATCGATGTGCGCGTCGGTGTCGGCGCTTTCGTCAGCGCCCCGAACCAACCCGTCAACAGTCTCCCCGAAACCGGTCACTCGCCGCTTGAGGTCATGGCCGTGCGCCGGCTGCTGGAGCCAGCGGCCGCAGCTTCAGCGGCTGACAATATTGACGAAGCCGGAAAAGCAAGACTGGTTGCGATCGCCAAGCAGATGCGTGCGGAGACGAAGAGCGGCACCTGGTCTCCCGAGAACGACCGAGCTCTCCACCTGACTGTCGCCGAGGGCAGCGGCAATGGATTGCTGCGCGAGTTGCTGGATCAATTGTGGAATTCCAGATCGGATGATGTCGACGAAAGGTTCCACCGGCATCTTGCCGATATGGAGAGTGTCCGTCAGCATATTATGGCCGACCATGATCGCATCGTAAAAGCGATCGTTGCGGGCGATCGACTGGCAGCACGGGATGCCATGGACGCCCATCTCGCCTTTGTCGAGAACGCCATGCTGACCATCTGGGATTGAGCTTGAGCGCAGACCAGAGCCTGTCGGCGGTGCCCTCCCCGACGATCAGCGAGCACATATTCGACACCCGTTAACCTCCGATAGGTGCGGTCGGTGACCAGCGAAGGCAAATGCACGTTGCAAGCGGAATCAGAAGTGACAAAACAGGACTGACCGTGTCTGAAGGCGATCTCGCCGCTATTTGTTGGGATCCGGTACACCCTCTCTGATTTTCTCCGAGAAACCCGGCATCAGGCCAAACGCCTTGGCCCGCTCGTTGATGTGCGAACGCTCGCGCAATTCCGCCAGGGGCAACCTGGTATCGACACGCTGCTGATCGTAGAGATAGCCGGGCAGATAACCATTGACCAGCAGGCGCCAGTCGTTTGGCACATTGGCACCGACAAGCCGTAAAATCCGAACGATTGCCGTCGTACAATTGGTGGTGATCGAATTGTAGAACTGCGGCTCGGCAGCGAGCGCGTTTGCATCGTTGACATAGCCGACCAGTATGGCGCGAGCATCCTGCGGCGACACCTTCAAGCGATAGAGATAGACGTCCTCGCCACGCACGTTGGTCCGCAGCCCGATAACATCACGTTCGTCGGCAGCGATCACGATGAGCGTATCGGTCTTGAAAGCATCGGCAATCGGCGAATAGGATCCACCCACCGGATACCTCACTTCGATGGACCAGGCGATCTGTTCACCATCTTCGAAGCCGAAGCTCATGATCGTGTGCGCCATGGTGGGGCCCGCCCAATAGGACATGAACAGATCGGCGCTGCGCAGCTTCGACAGGTCATAGCTGCGCGTTTCCCATTTCTCGGTATGATCGGTCTTGGAGCGCCAGTCGAAATTGCGCACGCCCGTTAAAACCAGGCGATCACCTTCGATCTTGCCGGTTACCTGCTGCGCATCTTCCGGCACGAAGGTGACGTCATGAGGCGGCGTGATGGTGCTCCACCAGATCAGAACCGCGGCGAATGTCGCGGCAAAAATAACAAAGACCAGCCAGCGCAATCTCGTAAACAGGGCAATGAGCGTCAATAGTCCGAAGACGCAAAAGAGCGCGGCGAC
Organism: Rhizobium sp. ASV20; assembly: GCF_016429015.1. Taxonomy (GTDB): domain Bacteria; phylum Pseudomonadota; class Alphaproteobacteria; order Rhizobiales; family Rhizobiaceae; genus Rhizobium. Next base: position 19,920 of record NZ_JAELTU010000094.1, on the reverse strand, counting down.
GACGATAGGGCCGGGTTGCGGCAGCTGCAGGCGATAAAAGGCGGCGAGCGCCGTCCAGATGCTTGCCAGGAGCACAGCGAGAAACAGGAACGCAACGACGACAAAAAGACCAATGCGGCGCATGGGAACTCCGGGATGTGACATCGTCTGTTATTCCCACGGGCACGCGACTTGCGTCGTAGGATCCGCAAGTGTTGCAAGGGCGTGCCGAAAATGAAAGCTGCACGCCACAACAACCCTACGCGCTCCTTTGTGGACCATTCATCGCCAAGGCGCAATTCCGACAACAGCTGTATCCGGCACATCAAGGTATCGGCTTCACCCGTGATGCAATCGAGGGGACGTGACATCCGCCGTGCGTGGCCTCGTCAATTTCCTTGGATTCGATTGTCGGCTGTCGCGCATCCGATGGATATTTTGTGAGACGTGCCTCTACCTGATCGGGAACAAGACGATGACGCCGAGTGACGGCCACTTCATGCGCCACGCCGAAGTTAGCGGCGAACATGATCCTTGAGGAAGCGGAGCCAGGCCCGGATTTTTTGCGGAACCACGGGCATGGGCAGATGCATTGCGTAGATCTGCTGATCGGGGAAGCGATAGGACGGCAAGACGTCGACCAGAGCTCCGCTGCCAAGTTCCGGCGCGACGAACCAATCCGGCAAAAGTGCGAGCCCCGCGCCAGCGACCGTCAGCGCCTTGACCACCGATGCATTGTTGACGAGAAACCGAGACCTGCGCGGCACCTCGAACAGGCATTCCCGCCCGTGACCATCGAGCATGGTCCAGCTCTTCACATGTTCGACGGTGGCATTGCTGAGGTGCGGTAGCTCTCTCAACATCGCGGGAATATCGACAATGCCCTCCTCAAAACTGGCAATGAGCTCGGGCGAAGCAACCGGCCTCAGCCGATATGTTGCAAGATGCACACCCGCATAGGGCGACGTCTGGAATTGTTCGTTGCGTCCCATGCGGATCGCTACGTCGAAACGCTCCCGCAATAGATCCACATTCGTCGAACTTGCTTCGAATTGGACATCGAGATCCGGGTGAAGGGCCGCGAACGTCTGAAGCGCCGGAGCGATCACGGCGGCGCCGTATTCAACCGTTGATGTCAACCGCAAAGTTCCGCTCAGTCCCGTCTGGGCCATGCGCGCCTCGGAAATCGCATCGTCGGCTTCGTTGAGAATACGAAGGCAGCGCGCATAGAAGCGCTCACCCGCATCGGTAAGGGCAACGCTGCGCGTGGTGCGATGAAGAAGCGTAACCCCCAATTCGCTTTCAAGCTGCTTGACGTTGAAGCTGACGGCGGCTCTCGCCTGGTTGAGCTGCCGGGCGGCAGCCGTGAACGATCCCGTTTCCACGACGGCACGGAAAACCACCAGCCGATCAAGACTAACCCCCATGCTCTCTCCAATTGGTAAAAAATTTCGACAGATGATGTCGAATTGTATCGTCTCGCTCTGCAATAGGAAAGGAAATATCCGGGTAAGTGTGATCTCAATCAAAGGCTCTTCCCTTGTCTGACCGCTCCCGCATAGCCGCCCTTTATCTCCTGGGCTTCGCCGTCGATCTCGCCAACATGTTCATCTTCAACGCTGCTCTGCCGGCACTGCAGCGGGAACTCGACGCATCGGTTGCGCAGCTTGCCTGGGTCGGCACGATCTACATGCTCGGCCTGACGGTCGCGATTCCTCTGGGGAGCTGGCTTGCACGCCGGATCGGCGAGCGCCGCGTCTTCATCTCCTCGTTGCTCATCGTGGCCGCAGGCGGCATTGGCGGAGGCGCGGCCACCGGCATTGCGGCACTTCTCGCCTGGCGGCTGTTGCAGGGCCTGGGCGGCGGGCTCCTCGTACCCGTCGGTCAGAGCATGGCCTATCGCGCCTATCCACCGCAGGACCGCGCCCATCTGACAGCGGTGGTCATGACCGTTGCGCTGCTAGTGCCGGCACTCTCGCCAGCCATCGGTGGCATTGCAGCAGATCACGTATCCTGGCGCTGGGTGTTTTTCGGCATTGCACCGCTTGCCGTGGCGATTGCTGCCCTGACGCTCGCCTGGGCGCCAAATGACAGGCCAAGCAACGCCCGGCCACCACTTGACATCGCCGGCTTCCTGTTGAGTGCCGTCACCTTGTTTTGCCTGCCCCTTGGACTGACCCTCGTGAGTCAGTCGGGAAATGCCCCTCACGCTGCAATCGTGCTTGCAGTCGCGATCGCAGCGGGTGCCGCCTATGTCCATCACGCGCTTCGCTCGCGCGAGCCGCTGCTCGATCTGCGCCTGCTGTCCGATCCGATGCTCCGGATCGGCAGCATCATCTATCTCTGCGTGCCAGGTGTGTTCACGGGTGTGAACCTGGTCGCCTCGCTTTACCTGCAGGATCGTTTGGGAATGACCGCCACCGAGACGGGAATGCTGATGCTTCCATGGGCTGGTGCATCCTTTGTCGCGATCATGTCGACCCGGCGGCTGTTTGCGTCGCAAGGCCCAAGGCCGCTCTTCCTCGTTGGGATTGTTGTCACGTCGCTTGGCGTGCTGCTGTTGGCCACGCCATTTGCCGGGCTGCCGATGATGGGAATCCTATCCTTTGCCGCGATGGGATTCGGGGCGAGCCTTTGCACGAGCACGGCACAGACGGCGGCCTTCGCGTCGGTTCGGACGGACCGGATGTCGGAAGCAAGCGCGCTTTGGAACATCAACCGGCAGCTCAGTTTCTCGCTCGGCGCAAGCGTGCTCGGCGGCTTGCTCGGGCTCTTTCTCGCAGGAGGCGACAACGCAGGCGATGCTACGCCATATCGATATTGCTTCTTGATTGCGGCCCTTCTGATCGTCCTTCCACTGCCCTTCGTTCTGCGCCTGCAATCCGGCGACAGACACGCCTGATCAACGTCCAACCTCATCGGCAAGGAGCCTGATATGACTGACATAAACGAACTGTCGCGCGAAATCATCGAGACCTGTACGGCGATCGAAGCGTGGTTTACCGCGGCAGCGCAGCCCGCAGATCTCGCCCCGCTGCTCGAACGCTTCTCACCGGAGTTTCGCATGGTCACCATGCAAGGGAGCGTTCTCGACACACAGGCAGTGAGCGATTTCTTTGGCCCGCTGCGCGGTAAAAGCCCGAAGTTGCGCATAGTGGTCGACGAGATCGAAATCGTCAGGCAATGGCCTGGCGGCGCTTGCCTAACCTATCGCGAAGCGCAATCGGATGCAGATGGAATTGAAAGCGTCAGGCGCTCGACCGTCGTACTGGAAGCGCTCGCCGACCAGCCGCTTCGGTGGCGACATCTGCAGGAAACGCAAGTTTCGGCCTAGGTCAAAAGGCTGGTTTGCGAGCAGAACCGATCGGAACATGAAACGGGCGGCGCAAGGGTCGCCCGTTTCTTCGACGATGGTCGGATCTCAACGGCTGGCGAAACGCTGCTTGGCGGCATCGGTGACGGGCGTGTAGAGGCTGACAAGCGTGCCTTCGGGATCGCGGAATTGCGCCGCTCTATTGCCCCACGGCATCATTTTTGGCTCGTGCACAACCTCAGCCCAGTCCTTTATCCGCAGGAAGTCGCGGTCAACGTCATCCACCTGAAACTCAATGATAAGCGAGCGATTGGCTTCTGGCTCGGCACTCCCTTCCTTGAACAAGGCGACGGTCTCCGCGCTTCCGATCGCAAGTGCAGCGGCGGGGGTAACGATTTCAGCGAAAACGGGTGCCAGCCACTCGGCCTTCTGGCCGGTAAGCGCTTCATAGAAGCTGACGATCTTCTTGATGTCGGCAGCGATCAGGCGGGTGGATGCTAGTTTCATCGGCTACTCCTTCGACGCGTAGGATGTTGGACGTCTCGAAGGCCCTTGTCGCACAGGCCTGTTGCCACCATACTGGCAGCAGGAGTCAGTAAGCATGCGTCGCGCCGACCGTTTGTTTCAAATCATCCAAATCTTGCGCAGGTCGAGCAGGCCCGTGACCGCTGCTGCACTCGCGCAGGAGCTCGAGGTTTCGAAACGCACGGTCTACCGTGATGTTGCGGATCTTATGAGTCAGCGCGTCCCGATCGAGGGAGAAGCCGGGTTTGGATACATTCTCTCATCTGATTTCGACATGCCGCCGCTCATGCTGACACGCGAAGAGATCGAGGCGGTCGTGCTCGGCGCACAATGGGTGGCGGGACGAGGCGACAAGGCTCTTGCCAACGCCGCTCGCGATGTCGCTGCGAAGATCGCCGCCATGGTTCCCGAACATCTGCGGCCCTACATTGTCGAACCGAGTGTCGGTGCCAAGCCCACAATCCGGGAACATGAGGAGGAGAGCATTGATCCCTCCCTGCTTCGGACGGCCGTGCGCGAGGGGCGGAAACTTCGGCTGCGCTACCGCACGGACGCAGGCGAGGAGACGCTGAGAACCGTGTGGCCCGTTATCCTCGGTTATGCGGAGACGAGCCGAATTCTGGTGGCGTGGTGCGAGTTGCGCCAGGGCTTTCGCCACTTCCGCACCGATCGGATGCTGGCAGCCGACATGCTCGATGAAGGACATGGCCTTCGTCCCGGCGAGTTGCGTCGCCGCTGGTCTTCCTGGCGAGATGCGAGCTTACAACAATCCAAACCCACCGCCGACTGAACGGCAATAGCAATCACCGACCCACTCCTTGAGCACGTCTCGCATCATGCCATTCGCGGACGAGAGCCAAAGTGGTATCCCGGCCGCCAGGTGCCTGTTTCGTTCAATGCCGTTCACGCAAGGATAGCGTTGCCGTTTCGGCAATCAATAATACTCATAATTGTTCTTTATTAGAACGCTAAATTCCCGCATCATCACATCATTGGTGGATAACGAGACGAAAAGTCCGATCGCCCAATCAAAAAGGGGAACTGTCAGAATGTCTCAATTCATGATGAATCGCCGCCGCTTTCTCTCCAATGCCGCCTTGGTCGGCGGCCTCGTTGCAACCCAGACCTTCGTTGGCGTCCGTGCCGGCAAGGCGGCCGATGTCGCCGAGGTTCGCATGCAACTCGGCTGGCTTGCCTCCAATGGCCTGCTGGGTGAGGTTGCCGCTCAGAAGAAGGGCTTTTTCGCCGAACAGGGTATCAATCTCACCATCGTACCCGGCGGCCCGAATGTCGATGGCGTCGCCGGCGTTGCTGCCGGCCAGTCTGCGATCGGCCAGATCTCCTCAAGTCCGTCAGTGATGCTCGCCCGCTCCGCCGGCATGCCGGTCAAGGCGTTTCTGGCCGGATACCGTAAGCATCCATTTACATACTTCTCGTTGAAGAAATCGCCGATCCGCGAGCCGAAGGATATGATCGGCAAGACGATCGCCACACAGCCGACCGCATTCATTCTTCTGCGTGCCCTCCTCGCTCAAAACGGCATTCCGGAGGACAAGGTGAAGATGGTCAATATGGGTTCGGACATGAACCAGCTGATCACCGGCCAGGCCGATGCCGTCACCGGCTGGGTGACGAACACCAATGCGCTGAAGGTGCTCGGCGACGAGCGCGTCGACATGATGCTCTGGGATGCCGGCCTGAAGCTTTACGCCAACGTCTACTACACGACCGACGAGCAACTCGACAAACATTCAGACGTCCTCGTGCGCTTCACTACGGCCGCCGCCAAGGGCTGGGGCTATGTGCGCGACCATCCGGAAGAAGCCGTCGATATGCTGGTCGAGGCCTATCCCAATCTCGACAAGGCCAGCGAACTCGAGGCCGTCCATCCCGTTATCGATTTCTCTTTCGGCGACAGCACCAAGCAGACCGGCTGGGGCGCGATGAACAAGGACAATTGGGCCGCCCAGATCAAGGCCTATGCCGATCTCAAGCAGTTTACCGGCGCAACACCGACCGTTGACGACGTCGCCACGATGGCGATCCTCGACGCTACGACCGAAATCCGCAAGAAGATCGGGTGAACGTCATGATGAGCGCCGCCACCATCCAACAGCCGCAGCCGCTACCAGCAGCCGAAACGGCAAGGCTTGCCGTTTCCATTCGCGATCTCGACATTCGCTTCGGCGACAAGGGCAATGAATTCACCGCCCTTTCCAATGTCTCGGTCGACATTCCGGAAGGGTCGTTCGTCACCATGCTCGGGCCATCCGGCTGCGGCAAGTCGACCCTATTGCGCTGCATCGCCGATCTCGTCCATATCAGCGATGGTTCGGTTTCGGTGTTCGGTCGCCCGCCACGCCAAGCGCGCGAGGGACGCGACTTTGCCTTCGTCTTCCAGGAAGCAACCTTGTTGCCGTGGCGTAGCGTCATCGACAATGTCCGGCTTCCGCTTGAGGTGGGCAGGCACGACAAGAGCAACTACGCCGATCCGATGGAGCTTCTGGCGCTCGTCGGGCTGAAAGGCCGCGAAAATGCCCTGCCCCACGAATTGTCCGGCGGCATGCGCCAGCGAGTGGCGATCGCCCGCGCTCTGGTCACCAAGCCGCGCATCCTTTTGATGGACGAACCCTTCGGCGCTCTCGACGAGATCACCCGCGACAAGCTCAATGAGGAACTCTTACGCATATGGCGCGAGACGGGCACGACCATCGTCTTCGTCACCCACTCCATCCCCGAGGCCGTGTTCCTCGGCGAGCATGTCCTGATGCTGCAGGCCCATCCTGGCCGAGTGAAGGAATATATGAAGGTCGACCTCCCCTATCCGCGCGCTCTTGCGATGCGCGACACGGTCGATTTCATCAAGGTGACCGCGCATCTGCGCACGCTGCTGGAGGAATGCATATGAGCAATGCCGTCCACTCCGACATCGGCCGCATCGCCAAGGCGCCACGCAAGGTCGCCATCCTCGACGCAACCGTCGGCGTCGTTTCCTCTCACATGCCGGCAATCCTGGCAGCTCTTGGCTGTATCGTGCTGTGGCAGGCGGTCATCTGGATCTTCAAGATCCCAACCTTCATGGCGCCGAGCCCGCTCGATGTCCTCTACGCCTTTCGCGACAATGCCGCGATGCTGACCAGAAACCTCCTGCCCACGCTGCTCGAAGCCGTTCTCGGCTTCGTTTTCGGCAATCTCATTGCCATTATGCTGGCAATCTGGTTCGTCCACAGCGCCACCGCGGAGAAGGCCTTCTATCCGATCGCCGTCTTCGTCAAGGCGATCCCGATCATCGCACTTGCGCCGATCCTCGTTTTGATCTTCGGCAACGGAGTTGCCCCGAAGATCATCATCGCCGGGCTGATCTGCTTCTTCCCGACGCTGGTCAACATGGTTCAGGGACTGCGCTCGGCAAGCCCCGCCATGCTTGACCTGATGCGGGTGCTTTCGGCCAGCAACTCCGAGATCCTGTGGAAGGTGCGCCTGCCAAGCTCGCTGCCATTCCTGTTCGCCGCCTTGAAGATCGCCGCCACCAGCAGCGTCATGGGAGCGATCGTGGCGGAATGGATCGGCTCCAGCTTCGGACTTGGCGCGCTCATCATCGAGGCGACCTATAATTTCCGCTCGCCGCTGCTCTACGCAACGGTTGTCATTGCCGCCCTGCTTGCCGTGATCCTCTTCTTCATCGTCTCGGTCGCAGAAGCCAAGATGATCCGCTGGAAGCCGGCCGGACAGCACTAAAACCTAGAAAACATCGAGGGAACACCAATGGAACAGGTTATTCACCAGCCTGCACGGGATATCCGTGTCGTCGATCGCTCCGATGTGGTTGTCGTGGGCGGCGGCCCTGCCGGAATTGCAGCAGCCGTATCGGCAGCGCGCAATGGCGCAAGCGTCACGCTTCTCGAACGCTATCCCTATGTCGGCGGCCTTGCTGCCGGCGGCATGGTGCTGGTGCTCGACGACATGATCAACGAGCTCGAAATTACCGTGCGCGGCATCTGCATGGAGATGATCGAGCGCATGAAGCGTTGGGGTCTCTGCGTGACGCCGACCGACCGCGATCGCCTGATCGAATTCCGTGATACGCCGGAAGCCTGGCAGCGCTGGGCACGCTGGGGTCTCTTCGACTTCCACACGCAAGCGATGCCGCATCCGATCTGCTTTTCCGCCGCCTTCGATCCCGATGCCTTCAAGCGCGCCGCCTACGACATGATCGGCGAGGCCAAGATCAAGCTTAGAACCCATAGCTGGTTCTCCTCGGCGATCGTCGAGGGCGGCACGATCAAGGGCGTCATCTGCCAGACCAAGGAAGGCATGCAGGCGATCCTCGGCGATGTCGTCATCGACACCACGGGCGATCTCGATGTCGCCGCGAGTGCCGGCGCTTCCCACGTCGAATCCAACTTCATCCTGACGACGGTATCGCGCTGGGGCGGCATCGATACGGAGGCAGCGGAGCGCTTCGAGCAGCAGGAGCCGGAAGCGTTCAAGGCGCTCGATCATGAAGCCAAGCGGCTGATCGGCGGTTGCTGGTCCTTCTGGTGGCTGAAGACGCCACTCCCCGGCGTCGTGTGGCTGAACTGCCCGCATATGCCGACCTTAAGCGGGCTGAAGGTCGAGGATCTGACCAAGGCTGAGATGGAAGGCCGCTCGCGGATCGCAAAGTTGCTCGACTTCGCGCGCGAAAAGATGCCGGGCTTCGAAAATGCCTATGTCGTCGACTTCGCGCCGCAGACCGGCGTGCGCCAGACACGGTTACTGCAGGGCGACTATGTCGTGACGAAGGACGACGTCATGACCCGCCGCCATTTCGCCGACACGGTCTGCCGTGGCCGCGATTATTACACACCCTATCGCGCCATGCTGCCCAAGGAGATCGACCAGCTGATCGTTGCCGGCCGTCATTACTCGTCAACGCCGCAGGCACAGAAATCCAGCCGCGAGATCCCGCCCTGTATGGCGATGGGCGAGGCGGCGGGCGTCGCCGCAACCGTCGCCCTCAATGCCGGGACGACCGTTCGCAAGGCCGATATCCGGGCAATTCAGAAACAGATGCGGGCCCAGGGCGCCGATCCCGGCGATATCCCCTCGCAAAACGCAACATATTTGGAGGCTGCAGAATGACGACTTTACCGCTCGATGGAATTCGCGTGATCGATTTCACGCAGGTCATGCTCGGCCCCTCCTGCACGCAGGTGCTGGCCGATTACGGCGCCGAAGTCATCAAGATCGAGAAGGTGAAGATCGGCGATCTCTCGCGCTGGTCTTTGGGTTCGGATCCGGACGGGCTCAACAACCCGGTCTTCTGCTCGTTGAACCGCAACAAGAAGAGCCTGGCGCTCGATCTGAAGGACCAGGCAGCGCGCCAGACCGTCCAGGCATTGCTTGCAACGGCCGATGTCGTCGTCAACAACTTCCGGCCGGGCGTCATGGAGCGCATGGGCTTCGGCTATGAAGACCTGAAGACGATCAATCCGCGGCTGATCTATGCCGTCGGCACCGGCTTCGGGCTGACCGGCCCCTATCAGCATAAGGGCGGCCAGGACGTGCTGGCCCAGGCAGTCTCCGGCGTCATGCGCCGCAAGTCCGACAACAGCCATCCGACCTCGATCTATGCGACGCCGCTTGCCGACTACTCGGCCGGCATGCATCTCGTCCAGGGTATCCTGCTCGCCCTTTTGCAGCGCGACAAGACGGGAGAGGGCCAGCAGGTCGCGGTCAGTCTCTACAATTCGATGATCGCCATGCAGATGCAGGAAGGTACGACGCATCTGATGCGGCAGAGGGATCTGAACTGGGGGGCTTTCCCGTTGACGGGCGTCTTCGAGACGACGGACAGCGCGATCGTCATGGTCGGCGCATTCAAGCCCAACCCGTTGCGCGATATCTGCGAAGCGCTCGAGATCGAGGACCTCTCGCAACATCCGCAGTATAAGGATTTCGATGCGCAGATGGCACGGCGGCCGGAGTTGCAGGCGATCTTCCGTGAGAATTTCGCCAAGAACAGCACCGATCACTGGATCGCGCGGCTGGAAGGCGTCGACATCCTGTGCGCGCCTGTGCGCTCGCTGCCCGAGGCACTCAAAGACGAACAGACGATCATCAACAAGATGATCCTGGAGGCGGGCGAAACCGCAGCTGGCCCGATCCGCCTGATCGGCTCGCCGATCGACATGTCGGCGGCCCAGGTCACGGTACGGATTTCACCGCCGCAGCTCGGCCAGCACAATGACGAAATTCTGGCATCTCTTTCCGCAGTACAGGGAGACGCGGCATGAGCATCTCCTTCAGCGTAAAGGACCGCGTTGCCCGTGTGACGCTTGATCGGCCCGATCGAATGAACGCCGTCGACGCCGAAACGGAAACCGAACTTGAGACGATCTGGACAGAAATCGAAAGACGGGACGATATCAGCTGCGTGGTGCTGACCGGCTCCGGCGAGAAAGCCTTCTGCGCAGGCGCAGACCTTAAGGGCGGCAGCGGCAGCTCCGGCGTCGACTATTGGACAGTCGGGCGGGAGAACGGTTTCGGTGGCCTTGCCTTCCGTCGCTCGCTCGACGTTCCCGTGATCGCCCGCGTCAACGGCTATGCGCTGGGCGGCGGCTTCGAGATGGTGCTCGGCTGCGACATCGTCATCGCGGTGGAAACGGCTCGCTTCGGCCTGCCGGAGGCGCGCGTCGGCCGCATGCCGCTTGATGGCGGCATGGTGCTCCTTCAGCGCAAGATCCCATTCAACCGCGCCATGGCAGTCATGCTGACAGGTCGGCAGTTCAGCGCACAGGAGATGGCAAGCTATGGCATCGTCAACGAGGTCGTGTCGGCTGGAGAACTGGACGCTGCCGTCGATCGCTGGGCGTCCGACATCGTTGCCTGTGCGCCGCTGTCCCTGCGGGCGATCAAGCAGACGGTCAATCGCACCGCACATTTGAGCCCGGCCGAAGCTCAGGCGCTCAGGACGCCAGCGCTCATCAAGGCGCTGAAGAGCGAGGACGCGATGGAGGGTGTGGCGGCATTTCGGGAGAAGCGTGCGCCGGTTTGGCGCGGCCTATAGGCATGCTATAGCTTCGAGATCGCCGAGGGCTATTCATGCATGCCAGCATCCTGAAGTATTTTGCCGAGGTCGCGCGTTCCGGATCGATCCGCAAGGCATCCGAAGAGCTGCATGTCGCGACCTCCGCCGTCAGCCGCCAGATCAAGAAGTTGGAAGACGAGCTCGGAACGCCATTGTTCGAGCGCTTCTCCGATGGCCTGCGTCTGACATCCGCCGGCGAAATCGTGCTGCGCCATGCCAAGGAGACCTTGCACGAATATGAGATCATGAAATCCAACCTCGGCGATCTCCACGGCAAGAATACCGGCCGCGTTCATATCGCCGCGCTGGACAGCCTCGCGATCCAGTTTCTGCCGGAGTTCGTCTCGGGTTTTCACAAGAAGCATCCGGCGGTGGATTTCCGTATCCGCACCGATAACTACAACAATATCTTCCGCTTCCTGGCGGAAGGTGACGTCGACATCGGCGTCACCTTCGATCTAGCGCGGCCGCACGACATGAAGCTGATCCACGGCGTGCGCATGCCGCTGATGGCGATCGTTGCCAAAGGCCATCCGCTTGCCCGGCAAAGATCGGTGACGCTGCAGGAATGCGCCCAGTTCAACATGCTGCTGCAGCTCGACAACGAGGTCATGAGTTCGATGATCGCCGTCGAACTCGGCGCGCTCAACCGCGTCGGGCGCACGCTTGTCGCCACGAACAACCAGATGATGCTGAAGCCGATGATCCTCTCAGGTGAAGGCGTCGCATTCTTCACGCCGCTCGGATTGCTGCGCGAATTGGAAGCTGGCGATGCCGTCGCACTTTCGATCGCTGGATCGAAGCTCCAGGATCTGGAAGTCGGCATCGTCGTCTCGCGCCGCCGCCAGCTCACCCATGCAACACAGGTCGTCGCCCAGTCGATGGGCGAGGAACTGTCGAAATTCGCCGGCAAGATCAACACGCTGGTCTCACGATGAAGGGAAATGTCCATGTCCGTGCGGTTGCTGCTCGATCCGGGTCATGCGCCTGCCGGAAGATGCGCTCAAAAGGCTGACCTGCCACAGACGCTCCAACCCATTTCTCTCAAGCCCGGCGATCTCATCCTCCCCTCGCCCGTCAATGCCCATGACCATGGCTATGGCATCCGCACCCTCGACTTCGGCGCTGTCGACGATGCACTTGAGGTATGGATACCCGGCCTCAGGCTTCGGCCACGCACAGACCCCTACCTCGAAGCGCTCGTCGCCTTCGGACGGCTCGCAAAAACGGGGATCGGCGCGACGATGCATTGCCACAATTCCCTGAATGTCGATCGCTTGGTTGATGAGGCAAATGCGGTCATCCGAGCCGCCGATGATGTCGGCATTCGACTTGCACTCTCCTGCCCACTGCTCGACCATGACGCATGGGCCTACGACGGAGGTCCGCAGCAATTGCGGCCCTTCCTGTCCGAAGATGACTGGTCTGCACTTTCCGGAACCATCCCGACCTATGCGTCCGTCCAGACGCAGCTTGCCGCCGTCGAGGCCGTTGCTGCCGCCAACACGAGCCCGCTGATCGACGTGCAATATGGACCAATCGGGCCGCAATGGTGCTCGAACGCGCTTTTGGAGGCGATTGCGGAGGCTTCTGCACTCCATGGTCGACGCATCCATATGCATCTGCTTGAGAGCCCGCGCCAGCGCATATGGCTTGATCGACGCTTCCCAGAAGGTATCGTCGCCTATCTCGACAGGATTGGCTTCCTGTCGCCGCGTCTTGCCATTGCCCATGGCGTTCAGCTGCGACCGGACGAACTGGAACTGCTTGGCGAGCGTGGCGTGCAACTGGTCAGCAATCCGTCGGCCAATCTGCGCCTGCGTTCGGGCATTGCTCCAATCGCATCCATCAACAGGCGCAGCGGGCCGGCCTTTGCGATCGGCCTTGATGGCACAGGCCTGGACGACGATCAGGATCTATGGCGGGAAATGCGGCTCCTCTACCTGCTCCAGGGCGAATGCGGCCTGACCCGGGGGCTGACGGCCGGCCACCTGTTCGATGCGGCGATTAACGTCGGTCGTCGGGTGATCAACGCAACGGGCGCGGAGGATTTCACGATCATCGACTATCAGGCGTTGACCGCCGACGCACTGTTCGACGATGTCGACGAGATGGAAATCCTGTTGAACCGCATGAGTGCCCGTCATGCCAAGGGGCTTGTGGTCGCCGGCCGGGAGATTATGCGCAACGGAGGACTGACGCGCATCGATTTCGGCGCAGCGCTGTCGGAACTGCTGGCACAGGCCCGGGCCGACCTACCGAGGCTCGAAAAGCAAAGGCCTCTCGTCCACGCCCTGTCCGCAGCAACCCGTACTTATTATACGAGCTGGTCCGCAGGCGCCTGAAACCGGCTAAGGCAAGATCATGCGTCGGCCACAGCCCTGATATTCAAGGCATTAAGAGCATCGAGCTTTTTCTTGTCGGTAATCGGCAGCTGCGGCGGCAAAAGCTTGTTCCAGACGACATTTCCGGTGCGTCTGCCGACAAGATACTTGACCGCCGGGATAAGAGGATGGGCGGCAATGGCCTGCCGGAGCCCACGTACCTGATCAAGCAGCGCCGCATTGTTCTGATCGCGCCACAACTGCTGCGACAAGCCCGGATCAATGTTGACAGTCGCTGAGATGCAGCCGGCATAGCCATCGCGATCTGCATCGGCAAGCGCCGCCTCATTGCTGGGGAAGACGCCAAAGCCCTCGATATTCGCAAGCTCCCGCGCATAACCGAGATTTCCGGAACTGTCCTTCGCCCCATGAATCCGCTCTGGAAAGGCCTGTGAAAGCCGGGCGGACAGAGCCGGCGAAAACTCGATGCCGGTCAATTGCGGGAAATTGTAGAGGTAGACCGGAACCGGAGTTTCGGCCGTCATTCTCACAAGCTCTGCAAACCAGGCGAATAGACCGTCTTCTTCGACCGGCTTGTAGTAATAGGGTGGCAGCACGAGTGCTGCTGCAAAGCCGAGATCGAAGGCCCGCCGCGTCAGCGCCACTGTCGTCTCGAGATCGGGCGTGCCGGTGCCGACCATCAGCCTGCCGCCGCCCAGTCCCTTTGCCGCCGTCGCCATCAGCGAGCTCCGCTGCGCAGCCGAAAGGGAATTGGCTTCGCCTGTCGTGCCCAGCACATTCAGAAAATCGCAGCCATTGTCCAGGCACCAGCGCCCGTGCTCGACGAAAGCGTCCGCATCAATATCGCCATGCTTATCAAACGGCGTCGTCACGGCGGCGATCACGCCGGCAATCCGGATCTGCGTCACGAAAGGCTCCTTCCTGCTTATTAAGTGCGGGCTTCAGACCGGGCGCGATAGGCCGCAACGAAAGGGTGGTCGAGATCGGTCGTCCGGCTCTTGTCCCAGCCGCCGGGCGCACCCCAGCCTGTGACACCGTCAGCAAAAAAATCGCGATTGACGTCTCGCAGGAAGAGCCGATCGCTCGGCATTTCCTCATCCCACAAGATGGCGTCGACCGGACAGACAGAAAGACAGAGACCACAATTGATGCATTCCTCGGGCTGGATGTAGAACATCCGGCCGCCCTCGTAGATACAGTCGACCGGACAGGCAATCGTGCAGGCTCCGTCCTTCGTATCGATACAGGGTTCGGTAATTACGTAAGCCATGATGCTCGCCTCGCAGCGCTCTCAAGGGCGCTTTCCGCAAACTATGGCAAACAAGGGCGTTCTGAAGAAGCGCTGATTTTCGCCTCTTTCATTGCCGAAACGGCAACGCCTTGGCTCATCGAACGGCCAATCGGAATCCGCCCGGCCATTGATGAATCGGCGCACAGGACCGCGACAGGCCATCCCGCTCAAATTGGATTTTCAGCAGATACGCTCTGGTCCGGCTTTCAATCGAGCCGTCAAGGTGAGATTCTCACAGCGGCAAACCTATCCGCTCCTGAGACCATTCATCCCGCATCCATTCTATAGTGCAGCCGCACGCAGCCCTTGTCGATTGCCTTGGCGCTGACAAGCTTCGGGCTTGCGCGAAGGCCGGTGGACGGAAAGAGCGGCCGACCGCCTCCGAGCAATTCCGGCATGACATAGATTTCAATCTCGTCGAGTGCACCTCGTTGCAGGAAAGCCATCTGCAACTGCCCGCCGCCGAGCATCCAGACATCTCCATCCGTCAATGTGCGCAACTCTGCGATGAGAGCATCAACATCGCTGCGGATGAGGAGAGCTCCCTTGGGGTTATCGATCGGTCGGGACGTAACCACGATGACGCGTTGGTCGCCGTAAGCCCAGGGCGACGGATCCCGTGCGATGAACTCATAGGTACCTCGTCCCATGACCACGGTGCCAATGCCCTTGAGAAAAGTGGCATAGTCGTGATCGCCGAGATCCATTCCCTCATACTTGAAAAGCCAGTCGAGGTCGTCGTTTTCGGCGGCGATCATCCCGTCCAGACTGCTTGCGATATAGCCCAAAATTCTCGCCATGCTCTTCCCTCTTGATTAATAACTAAACATACGTTTATAAATAAACATGCCGAGACACAAGACCATTTCCGACGAGCGATTGCTCGACATTCTCATTGAGCTGATTGTGGAGACCGGGCCTGACGGCCTTACCTTCGCAAGAAGCGCCAAGGCCTGCGGCCTGTCCCCCGCAGCCCTTGTGCAACGATATGGCGACAGGGAGACGCTTGTCGAAGCGATCCTGATGCATGCCTGGGAAAAGCTGGAGGCAGAGACGGCTTCCGCCGATGCCGAGGCTTCACCAACACCGGAAGGGGCCGTGAACCTTCTCATGCGCCTGATGCCACAAGAGACCGCCGAACGTGATGCGACTGACGGATTGCTTTTACTTAGGGAAGACATCCGCAACCCCAAACTGCGGGCTCGCGGCGCGGCCTGGGTTGGCAACCTTGCCGCCGCGCTCGGCCGTCGCCTGTCCGACGACCCGAAGGAAGCAAGCCGCCTTGGATGGGAGATGGTCGCTCTATGGCAGGGCGCCCACACGGTTTGGGCCTTTACACGTCAGGAAACGGCGGCCATCGCCATTCGGCGGATGCTGGATGCCTGGCTATCACGTCTTTGAAGGACGAACCGCACCGCAAACTGGAGGATTCGCAACGCGTACCGACTTGCCGGTGCACGTTGCGCAGACAACACTCAAACGCCTTATAGCGCCATGTCGACTTCGGCCTGACGACCAAGCCTGTTCATCCAGTCACCGAGCTCCGGCTGAAGCTTGATCTGGCGACCATAGTGGCGGCGCAACGCCGCCGTCAGCTCGCCGCCGCGCCCAAGCTGCTCGTCCGCAAAGGCGATCATTCGCGAGTTCGGCCAGGCTTGCGGGCGGATCTTGGCTAAGCGAACAAAGAGCGCCTCAGCCGGCTCATCCGGATTGGCTTGCGCCATCAAGGTCATCATTGCCGCCGTCGAGCGGGAGACCCCCATGTGGCAGTGTACCAGAACATGGCTCGACGCCTCGCGGTCGGCGCGGGCGAGGAACGCCTCACCGAACTTCAGGACCTCCTCGACATGGTCGGGCGCCGGCATGATCTGGCCAGAAATCGCGGCGATGATGTCATGAAAACGCAGCGTCGTGCGGATGTGATCCCCATAGGTGGCAAAGGCCTCCAGCTCGGCTCGGTCGGGATCTATGATCGACAGCACATGCGTCACCTTGCGGGTGCTGTGTGCCGGCAATTCCTCGATGCCGCATATGGTGAGTTCCGGTGCTTGGGCCACTTGCATTTTATCGTCTCCTGAAATCGCTCGCCATAGCCTGAGATAGCGCACGCCAATAAAAAAGCGCCCCACCATGGAAGTGAGGCGCTCGACTGTACTTAGCAAAGAGCTTGCCGGTTCGACAGGCATATTCTGCCAATTCGGCAGAAGAGCTGCGAGGCAAATGCACATGCCTACGCGGCTCGCACCATCCGCGAATGTGTGGCCTTCAGGGCAGCACCAGCGCCATTGAGCTGGAACTGTGCCAGCAAGGTGTTGAGCGCCTGTGCTTCGACGGCAAGCCCGTGGCTTGCCGCGGTCTGCTCTTCCACCATGGCGGCATTTTGCTGCGTACCTTGATCCATCGTGTTCACGGCGGTGTTGATCTCCTGGAGACCTGTCGACTGCTCCCGAGCGGAAAGAACGATCGCATCGACATGCGCATTGATTTCCTGCACCTCGCGGACGATCGCTTCCAGCGCCGCGCCGGTCTCATCGACGAGTGCCACACCCGACCTTACCTGATCACCCGACGTCGTGATCAGCGCCTTGATCTCCTTTGCCGCATTGGCCGAACGTTGTGCCAGCTCCCGCACTTCCTGAGCAACCACGGCAAATCCCTTGCCTGCCTCGCCGGCGCGCGCCGCCTCCACGCCGGCATTGAGCGCCAGCAGGTTGGTCTGGAAGGCGATATCGTCGATCACGCCGATGATGTTGGAGATTTCGCCTGAGGATTGTTCGATCCCCTGCATGGCAGAGACCGCGCGACGCACGACTTCGCCGGATTTTTCCGCTCCGGTGCGCGCACGCGCCACCAGCAAGCCCACCTCTTCTGCTCGGCGGCTGGAATCGCGCACGGTTGTGGTGATCTCCTCCAAAGCAGCAGCGGTTTCTTCGACGGAGGCTGCCTGCTGCTCGGTGCGCCGTGCCAGTTGATCCGCAGAGGCGCGGATTTCGCTCGCGCCGCCGTCAATGGCCATGGCCTTTTCGCCGACGGTCGACATCGCCTGGTGCAGCTTGGAAACCGAGTGGTTGAAGTCATTGCGCAGCCGGTCGAGGTCTCCGGCGAATGGTGTCGCTATGCGCGAAACCAGATCGCCATCGGCAAGCCGACCCAAAGCGTCTGCGACGGCATTCACGGCAAGGTTGATGTTTCTCGCCTCCTCCGCCTTGATCGCTTCGCGCTCGCGGCGGTCCTGCTCGCTCAACGCCTCGTTTTGTTCAGCCTCCCGCGCGAGACGTCCCCGCTCGATGATGTTTTCTCGGAAGACGGCGACGGCGGCGGCCATCTGTCCCACCTCATCTGCCCGGTCTGCATCCGGAATCTGTTCCGAGACGTCGCCACGGGCAAGCTTGCTCATCATTCCCGTCATGCGGACGACAGGCTTGATGACCAGCGCCGACAAGAGCAGATACAGCACGCCCAACATGGCGAGAACGCTGACGCCGGTACCGATCGCCGCAGCGACCCGAAATTTGTCGATCGCAGCATAGGCGACATCGCGGTCGACGATGAGGCAGAGATACCAATTGTTCACGGGCAGGCCCTGGATCGGCATGAACTTGACCAGGACGGACTTGTCGCCCAACTGGCTTTCCATGACGCCCTTGCCATCGATGGAGGGTGTATTTTGAGGAAACACATCGGCCACAGATTTGGACACCAGCGCCCCGTCGGGATGGACAAGCACCGTTCCCGCACTGTTGACGAGGAAAGCCGAACCCATACCGCCAAGATCGACCTTTCCGATCATGTCGAGCAATCCCTGCAACGGAAAATCCGTGCCGGCAACGCCAAGAAGCTTGCCATCGCGCTTGACCGGAATGGCTGCACTGATGACAAGCGCATTGGTAGAGGCGTCTTTGTAGGGATCCGTCAACAAGGGTGCGTCAAGCCTGACCGCATCCTTGTACCAGCCACGTTTGCGCGGGTCGAAGCCCTTGGGCATCTCGCCAGCGGGCAGGCGCGCAAAGCTGCCATCGGTCTCGTTGCCGAAATAGACCATCGCGAATTCTCGTGCCAGCAACGGATTGTCGAGACGACGCAGAACATCCTCCTTGCTTTCCGACTTGCGCGCGATGTCGGCTGCGAAGTCGGTCAACATGACACGGGCATTCAGCCAGTTTGCGATCCCCGTCGCGGCAAGCTCGCCCGATGACTCAATCTCTGCGGCAACACCATTGGCAATAGTCGTGCGCTGAAGATTATCGATATAGACCGAGAAGCCACAAAAGGCGGCGATAACCGCCAGCGATGCTGCCAGCAGAATCTTGGTCATGAGTTTGAGACGTGTTCGCAAAGAACCCCCCTATAGCACTACCGGTTCGTGCGTGGTTCATTCGCACGATATTGGCATGTCTGTGTTTGGAATCATGCCGTCATGGCAGTGTCGGTGCGAAGGCACCCCAAAGCCGAACTATTAGAAGATGGTTAAAAATCGTCTAAATATCGCGACAATACTTCCTCGCCGTCATCTAGGAAAATAGAGATATTGTTAATACCGCCGCAGTTCTTCGAACCGGCAGATCCAGGTAAGAAAATATAATTACTGGTTGTCACTTATAGCGAATTTAATCTTTGATTGTTTAAAATGCTTGATATCCCCGCAGAGCGCAGCCAAAATAAATCTATGATTGTCTTTGTATGAAGTACACCCATCCGACTCCATGAACCGCGCGCGCCGAAGCTTCAATGGCGGAGAGCTGGGAGATCGGTTCGCCGCCTGTTTTTATCGAGGATATTCGCGACCCGCATTGAGCAGGAACATTCCGGATTCTCATCGGAGATTAACGATTCCACGATAGTGATTATCTCCAGAGGCGCACACTCACAATTCGGCGAAGACATGGAAAATTCAGCAGAGCATACCGAACTGAGCCTCCATCCGTCCGGTTCTCATCGAGCGCCCGCACCGCAGACCGCCTTCTACTCGCTCTTGGAGCGCCTTCATTCCGCATTGAAAGGTCCTTTCGACCGACGAACCGTCTGGCAACTGCGGCGACAGATCGATCAGCAGGCTGAGCTGATCCGCGAGGTCGAAGTTGCGTTGGCAGGTGTCGAGCTTTTCGAGCGAGCCTCCGTGACGGCATCCATGGGCATGTGGCAGTGCAAATTGCCGAACGAACAATTGACCTGGAGCAACGGCACCTACGACCTGTTCGGTCTTCGACACGATCGCGCCCTTGTGCGTAGCGATATCCTGAGATGCTATTCAGAGGAATCGTTGGCCCAGCTGGAAAAATTGCGCAGCGATGCGATTGCAGGCGGCTCCGGCTTCAAACTGGACGCGGAGATCCGGGCGCCGGACAACGGAAAGAGGTGGATCAGAATATTCGCCACTGTTGAGCGCCGAAATGGC
>NZ_JAELTU010000882.1 GCF_016429015.1 Rhizobium sp. ASV20 | reverse complement strand
CCGCAGGCACGCGCGTCATTGCCGATGCGATTACGGTGCGCGTGACGGCGGGAGCGGGCCAGGGCTTTCTCGATCGCATGATCGCTTTGGTCGAGGGTGCGCAACGCCAGAAGACCCCCAACGAAATCGCCCTCACCATCCTGCTGGCAGGCCTGACGCTGATCTTCCTGATCGCGGTCGGCACGCTGCCCGCCTTTGCCGCTTATGCAAATGGCGGCATCGCGGTGCCGGTGCTGGTCGCCTTGTTCGTTACGCTGATCCCGACGACGATCTCGGCACTGTTGTCGGCGATCGGCATTGCCGGGATGGACCGGCTGGTGCGCTTCAACGTGCTCGCCAAATCGGGCCGCGCGGTGGAAGCGGCCGGCGACATCGATACGC
>NZ_JAELTU010000881.1 GCF_016429015.1 Rhizobium sp. ASV20 | reverse complement strand
CCCTAAAGATCACCATTATCACGGGCAGACGGCATACGAGTACATAAAATGTCTGTATGAACGGCGGTTGTGAAAATTGTAAAAATGCGTTATTCGCATGCAAGTTTACAAGATGTCCTCATTCTCTGTTTTGTCGCGGAGAGCCCTGTTTCAACAAGTTGCATACCAGTGTTGGCGTAGGAGGGTGTATTTTTAGATTACCTGCCAAAGCTGAGCTGCATCACCATCTCAAGACGTGCTTTTTACTCGTACACATAAGCAGCGACGCTACAGGTCGTGCTATTTGAACTAAGAATTGAGAAATCACCTGGCAAGAAATCTAGCGCAGTCTTTTACAGCACCCCGACGCGTGAGGCAAACGTTACCCGAAATCTACAATCC
>NZ_JAELTU010000880.1 GCF_016429015.1 Rhizobium sp. ASV20 | reverse complement strand
GGGATAAATCCCGCTATGCGACGGTCGTAAAAGCACCCATGCGGCTCCAGTAACCAAAAACGCAACTTTACAGGATGCATTTGCCATTCCCATTGACATAGATACGTGAAGTAGTGGTGTCTATGGCATACCTCTCAGATACTTGCATCGTTGGTGAGCCGCTGCCACTGACAGGGTAGTAGAGCGTTGCCAACCGGTCACGGAGGCTAACAGACACTAAGATGGAGGTGCTTTGAGACGCGGTGCACAGCTGCCGGCACGACCAGAGAATCACAAAGTTTAACCCCAGGCAGCACATACACGCACAAGGAAGAAAGCACCCGGCCAAACAAAGCGTAAGCAAGACGAACGTTGGGCACTGTCTCTTATACACAACTCCGA
>NZ_JAELTU010000879.1 GCF_016429015.1 Rhizobium sp. ASV20 | reverse complement strand
GGCACGATTAGCGCGTTTGGCAGCATGGGTGGTGCGGTTGCGCCGTTCTTTACGGGGTTGATTGCGCAGGCTGTTGATCCGTGGGTGTTGCATCCGATTGTGATTGTGCTGTTTGTTGGGATGTTGGTGTGCTGGTACGCGATTCCGTCTCAAAGCAAGAGAAGGGAGTAATAGTTTATGATGATTAATTCAGTTGGGCTACGGACAGGTTTTGGAAAATTGATGACAAGAATATATCAAGGCGTACTTTATTTGGTAGATTCTATAATGTTATGCGGCTCGTCTGTCTATTTATATACAATCTAAAACATAGCCTTTTCTATTTTTTTTTTCCTTGCGAGTCCTGTATCGCTTCCCAATGTATTTATGTCTAAAGCAAGAC
>NZ_JAELTU010000878.1 GCF_016429015.1 Rhizobium sp. ASV20 | reverse complement strand
CAGTCATGCAAGTCAACACCCATTAACGAGCCGTAAAAATGCCATCACCAAAGAGCAGTTCAACAAAGGGAATAAATAATATACACACGCGAGCGTCTCTATGTTCTGTCAAGCTTGCGACGAAGGTTTCTCGTTCGCTTCATGAGCTTCTTATACTTCTTCTTCTTCATCCTTAGGCGTCGTTGGCGCTTGACACTGATTGCATACATGTCTCGGCGGCCACGCGACTCGTCTAAGCGCAACTGCTTCTGGGCAAGGCGCTCGATGAAACTGCGAGGTTGTTGATCCTCAACAATCTGAGGACTATGGGCGACAATTCGGACCTGGCCGCTTGGCTCTGCAGACTCCTCAATGGTGAACATGGCCTTGTAGACCCTATGCG
>NZ_JAELTU010000877.1 GCF_016429015.1 Rhizobium sp. ASV20 | reverse complement strand
CACTGGCAGAGATGAGCCTTCGTTGACAAAGAGAGTTTTCCAGGGCCGCAAACTAAAGAGCTCGCAAGGAAGATTGTCACATGGCGGAGCTGAGTAGCGGCGTTCCCTGGCTCTCGTTCCATCCTTGGATGCTTGCTCAAGAGATTCCTTCATGTCTCTAGCGTTGAAAGTGCTAGAGCTGTCACGCGACTCGCGCGATACGGAGATGATGTGATGGCGCATGCGGAATGCAGCAGCCGTGTTGACAAAGATCTTGCGGCTTAGCATCGTGGCCAAGATGGCAGGCGAGCTGACGAGGCTGATGCGCAGCGGATCGAGCTCTGATAGCAACATCTTCCAGAACCAAGTGTTATCCCACGTCGAATGCCCGACAGTATCAGCC
>NZ_JAELTU010000876.1 GCF_016429015.1 Rhizobium sp. ASV20 | reverse complement strand
GGTGATGAGACTGACCGCATTCTATAGCGCTGGAGGAGTTTCTTATAGGTGAGCACGGCGCGTATACACGCCAAGGGTTTCAGTTTATTGACGTCCTCGTAGCTTCCACCTGCTTCCCTCAGGTCTGGTTAATCCGCGATGGTAAGAAACTACTCCATTTACAAAAGACTTAGACATAACTGACTTGCCAATTCCAGCACCAACTACATTGGATCCGGAGTTGTATTTCACGTCCCAAGCTTTTTCAAGGAACTTCAGGAACTTGATGACAAAGGACTTGAAAACGTTTGGGACAGGATCTTTGTTTCAAACAGATGCCACATCGATCTAACGCTCCATACGGTAGTCGATGGACTTGAAGAGGTCGAGCTCGGAAGTAGGT
>NZ_JAELTU010000875.1 GCF_016429015.1 Rhizobium sp. ASV20 | reverse complement strand
CCCCTTGCTTTATCTGCTCCTTGTTCCATAAGACGTTTTGATTTAGCGATCCCAAAACAGCTTCAACAACCTGCGAAGCCATTTCGGGATCCAGCTTGAGTGTAATCACGCTCAGTGATTTACTCGCTGACATGCGCACAGGCGTGTCATTGTCAGAAAGGCTGTCAAGCAGGTAGCTGATTGCCATTTCGATGATTTCTGTGCTCTGCATATCTTGGTTCGCATGTCTCAGAAAGATTACCACAATAGACCGAATGACTTTGATTATCATTTTCCTCGCGAGCGCTAGGGCGCTGACAGATTTTGACAAGCTGTTGTCTCCCTGTGTGGTGGCTGTCTCTTATACACATCTGACGCTGCCGACGAAATTCTTGGAGTGTAG
>NZ_JAELTU010000874.1 GCF_016429015.1 Rhizobium sp. ASV20 | reverse complement strand
ATGTTAGACTCAGCCCAGAGCTCGGCGGGGTCGATGTCGGTGAAGATCCCCCCACCCGGAGGGGTCCTCTCATACATCAGCTTTATCCGTATCAGGCTTCTGTCTCTAGTCACACACATGAAACAGCTCCGGGAAGGAAGAGCCTCCTGGAACCTCGCACATCACTTACCGTTTACATAATGCACACATAAACACTCGAGTTATCAATTTAATAAATCTATTCCCCGGCCGGCTGGTAATATACGAAACCAAACAGCAGAACCGTGCAAGCTGTAGACGAAAAAAAAAAAAAAAAGAAACAAAAGAAAACACTCACAAAAAGAAGGCTACATACAAAGAGGGTAGTTCTAAAGATGTCCCATCCTGTTCACTCAACCCAACAT
>NZ_JAELTU010000093.1 GCF_016429015.1 Rhizobium sp. ASV20 | reverse complement strand
AGCCTATGAATAGCCCGAGCATGCAACTCTAGCGCCACCCGCGCATTTTGTTTGGTTAGGATACTCAGTCGGATATGAATTCAACAGAAGAGCAGATGCTATGGTGTCTCAAAATTTAGCGGGCGGTTCGACCGCGCAGGCCAACTCGCCCCACGCGGATCCGGACTTCGGAATCCGTGCTACTCTTCTGTCGAATGATCAGCTGCGAGCAAGGGCCGCGCGGTTTGCGGAGAGCCGGCAGCTTGACGTCACGAGTTTCGAAAATTTCGATTTCTTCCAAAGACATCGCGAAAACGAAGGCGAGATTCTGCGGGTCTACAAATCCGCAGCGGCAGATGTCGATGCAGGCGAAAGCATCACGCCAGCGACGGAATGGCTGCTCGACAACCACTACATCGTCGAAGAGGCGATCCAGGAAGTTCGTCGTGACTTCCCGAAAAAATTCTATCGCGAACTGCGCACCATCAAGCTGAACGGCGTCGATGTTCCCCGTACTCTGGCGCTCGCCTGGCTGTATATGGCGCATGCCCACAGCAATATCAGCAATGCCGGCATGGCGGCCGTGACCGAAGGCTTTCAGGACGTACAGACCCTGCATATCGGCGAACTCTGGGCTATGCCGTCGCTCGTTCGCTACGTGCTGATCGACAATCTCAGGCGCGTTGCAACACGGATCGACAAGAGCCGCGAGATGCGCGGTATCGCCAATGACGCTGCCAACAAGGTAATTGCGCTCGGCGATGCCAAATCGGTCGAATACCTTGAAACCTTTGCGGCCAATCTTGGCGATTCGACCTTCGTTACCCAGCTGCACTACCGTCTGCGCAACGCCCTTGAGCCGACCGAGGCTGCCATCGGCTGGTTGGAAGCGAAGCTTGCCGCGAACGGCACGGATGCCGAATCCGTCATGTCGATCGAGCAGAGCCGGCTAGCTGCCGCCAATACGCTGATGGGCAGCATCATCAAGAGCCTCAGGGAGATCAACGATACCGATTGGTCGACCTGGGTCGAAGAGGTCAGCAAGATCGACAAGCTTCTGTGGAAGCAGACCGATTATGCCGAACTCGACTCCGGTTCGCGCAATTCCTATCGCCGCCAGATCGAAAAGCTCGCAAAGCGCAGCGAGAAGACGGAACTCGATATCGCCGAAGCAGCGATCAAGCTCGCCGAGCGCGCAAGTGCCGGCGGCAAGGGTGCTCCTGCCGCCGCGACCAATGTCGGTTATTTTCTGGTTGGCGCAGGGCGCCCGGCGCTCGAGGCGGAGATCGGCTTCCGCAAGCCGCTCGGCGTGCGGTTCATGCGGGCGATCCGCCGGTTGAACTGGCTCGCGATCGCCGTACCTGTCCTCGCCCTTACGCTGCTGGCGCTCGTTGCTGTCGGTGCGGTTTTCGTCAGCACCGGAATTCCCCTCTTTGCGACGATCGTTCTTCTGTTGGCATTCGCACTTCCGGCCTCGGAAGGTGCCACCGGCCTCTTCAACTTTTTCGCCACCTTCTTCATCGCTCCCGATCGCCTGATCGGTTACGAATTCAAGAAGGGGTTGCCGGCTGAGGCCCGCACACTCGTCACGATCCCAAGCCTCATCGGCAAGCGGGAGCATGTGGATGAGTTGCTCCGCAATCTCGAAGTTCACTATCTCGCCAATCCGCGCGGCGAAGTCTATTACGCGCTGCTCACAGACTGGCCAGACAGCCAGGAAGAGCAGAACACGCGCGATCTCGAAGTTCTGGATTACGCGCGTCGTCAGATGGCCAGCCTGGATGCGCGCTACGCCGAGAACGGCAAGCAGCGCTTCTATCTCCTGCACCGCCGTCGCCTCTATAACGAGGCGGAAGGTGCGTGGATGGGCTGGGAGCGCAAGCGCGGCAAGCTACATGAACTGAACATGCTGCTGCGCGGCGATCCGAACACGACGTTCATTCCTGGCGCCGATACCGTGCCGCAGGACGTGAAATACGTCATGACGTTGGACAGCGATACGCGCATCGTCCGCGATACGGTGACCAAGCTTGTCGGCAAGCTTCATCATCCGATCAACCGCCCGGTTTTCGATGAGAAGAGCCAGCGCGTCGTCGATGGTTATAGCGTCCTGCAGCCGCGCGTGACCCCGTCGCTGACGACGGGCAAGGATGCGTCGGCCTTCCAGCGCATCTTCTCGGTCAATCGCGGCCTTGACCCCTATGTCTTCGCCGTCTCCGACGTCTATCAGGATATTACGGGCGAAGGCACCTTCACGGGTAAGGGCCTCTATCACGTCGACGCATTCGAAGCCTCGCTGAAGGGCAGGATCGCGGAAAACTCGGTGCTGAGCCATGACTTGCTCGAAGGCTCCATGGCGCGCTGCGCTCTGGTGACAGACTGCGAACTCGTCGAGGATTTCCCGATCCGCTACGAAGTGGAAGTTTCGCGCCAGCATCGCTGGGCTCGCGGCGACTGGCAGCTGCTTCCCTATATCTTCGATCCGAAGCGTGGCGTGACCGCGCTCGGCCGCTGGAAGATGGCAGACAATCTGCGTCGTTCTCTGACGCCGATCGCCTGGTTCCTGGCGTCAGCCCTCGGTTGGTACTGGATGAGCCCGCTCGGCGCGCTCCTCTGGCAGATCGTCCTGATCTTCAGCCTGTTCGTGGCACCGACATTGTCGTTGATCAACGGCATCATTCCCCGCACGAGCGACATCATCCTGGGTGCGCATCTGCATATGGTCTGGAACGATATCCAGAATGCCAATGCCCAGGTCGCGTTGCGCGTCGTCTTCATCGCCGACAGTGCTTGCGTGATGGCGGATGCCATCCTTCGCTCGCTCTATCGTCTCTTCGTCAGTCACAAGCTGATGCTGCAATGGCGCACCGCAGCAAGTGCGCAGGCCTCGGCGCAGACGACTATCGTTGGTCACTACAAGGTCATGTGGCGCGCTCCCGTGCTCGCCATCCTTGCGCTGCTCTTCGCCATGTATTCAGGCGACAGCGCCTATCTGGTCGGCGTACCCTTCATCATGCTCTGGGTTCTGTCTCCCATGATCGCCTGGATCGTCAGCCAGACCGCGGAGACCGAAGATCGGCTGGTCGTTCCCGACAAGGTCAGAAGCGAGCTTCGCAAGATCGCGCGGCGGACGTGGCGCTACTTCGACAATTTCGTCGTGCCCGGCCAGCATTACCTGCCGCCCGATAACGTCCAGCAGACGCCGCATGCCGTCGTGGCCATGCGCACCTCGCCGACCAATATCGGCGTCTACCTTCTGTCGGTGATTTCGGCGCGCCAATTCGGCTGGATTTCGTTCGAGGAAGCGGTCAAGCGCATCGAACAGACGATCGACACGACCGAAAAGCTCGAAAAATATCGCGGCCACCTGTTCAACTGGTATCACACCGATACGCTGAAGCCGCTCGGCCGCAAATATGTCTCGTCGGTCGATAGTGGCAACCTCGCCGGTCACTTGATCGCGGTGGGGTCCGCCTGCCGTAGTTGGGCACAGGCGCCGTCGGCGCAGCTTCACGGCAGTCTCGATGGTATCGGCGATATCGTCGGTATTCTTCGCGAAGTCCTTGCCGAGCTTGCGGATGACAACAAGGCGAGCCGAGACCTTCGGGGTCGCGTGGACGAACGGATTGCCGCTCTCGAGAACACGCTCGCCAGTGTCAAGCAGAAGAAGGAATTCTCTCTCACCGCCATCGAGCGGCTGGTGGAGGATGCCCGTGAGATCGGCAAAGCTGCCGGCAATCTCGACCAGGAGGTCAAGACCGCACGGAGCGAGGAAGTCGTTTATTGGGCCGGCAGGCTCGTAGCGACCTGCGAGCTTCATCTGGTCGACAATGGGCTTGATCAGGCGAAGATCGATACTCTCTCTGAAAGGCTGATCGCTGTCGGCGCTCGCGCCCGCGACATCGCCTTTGCGATGGACTTCAGCTTCCTCTTCCGTCCGGAGCGTCGTCTGCTGTCGATCGGCTTCCGGGTCGAGACCGAAGAGGTCGACGCCGCCTGCTACGATCTGCTGGCATCCGAAGCGCGTCTGACGAGCCTCTTTGCCGTCGCCAAGGGGGATCTTCCAACCGAGCACTGGTACAAGCTTGGGCGTCACGTCGTTCCAGTGGGACCGCGCGGTGCGCTGGTTTCCTGGTCGGGCTCGATGTTCGAATATCTCATGCCGCCGCTCGTCATGCAGGAGCGCCAGGGCGGTATCCTCAATCAGACCAACAATCTGATCGTTCAGGAACAGATGAACTATGCCAAGCGCCTCGGCGTCGGCATCCCCTGGGGCATCTCGGAAGCGGCGTTCAACGCCCGCGACCACCAGATGAACTATCAGTACAGCAATTTCGGCGTGCCGACGCTCGGTCTGAAACGCGGCCTCGGTCAGAATGCCGTCATCGCGCCCTACGCTTCGCTGCTCGCCAGTCAGTATAATCCGGTGGCCGCACTCGAAAACCTCGACAAGCTCAGGGCTGTCGGTGCACTCGGCATGTATGGCTTCCACGACGCCGTCGATTTCACGCCGAGCCGCGTGCCCGAAGGCAAGAAGTGCGCGGTTGTCTACAACTACTATGCCCACCATCACGGCATGTCGATCGCAGCCGTCGCGAACGTCGCTTTCGACGGGCTGCTGCGTGAGCTGTTCCATGCCGATCCGGTGATCGAGGCGGCCGAGTTGCTGTTGCAGGAGAAGGCACCGCGCGACATTCCGGTCATGGCCTCCAAGCACGAGACCGATGCTCCGGCAACCATTCAGGGCGACCTGATGCGTCCCGAAGTGCGTCGCGTCGAGGATCCGGCATCGCGCGAGCGGGAACTGCTGCTACTGTCCAACGGTCGCTATTCGACGATGCTGACGGCGACCGGCGCCGGCTATACGCGCTGGAATAACCTGTCCATCAATCGTTGGCGTGCCGATCCGACCGAAGACCGCTGGGGTTCCTTCCTTTTCTTGCGGGACACCACATCGCATGAATGGTGGTCTGCGACGGCCGAGCCGCGCTCCATCGCCAACGAGCACGTTCGCGTCACCTTCAGCGACGACAAGGCTGAGTTCATCAAGACCGTTGGTGAATTGACGAGTGAAATGGAAGTCTTCATCGCGAGCGATCACGATGCGGAAGGGCGCCGTCTGACGATCACCAATTCCGGTACGGAAGACCGGGTGATCGAAGTCACCTCCTATATGGAGCCGGTTGCCACGCTCGATATCGTCGATACCGGGCATCCCGTCTTCGCCCGCATGTTCGTGCATACCGAGATTGCCGATCGCGGCGACGCCATCTTCGTCGAGCGCCGCAAGCGCGGCGTCACCGACCCGGAGGTTGCGATCGCGCAGCTTGTCGTCGACGGCAGCGGCGGCGACGCGCCGACCCAGTTCGAAACCGATCGCATGCGGTTCCTTGGCAGGGGGCGCACCTTGACGGAAGCCGCCGCCTTCGATGAGGGTGCTACCCTTTCAGGTACCGATGGCTTTACCATGGATGCCTGCGTCTCGCTGCGTCGTATCGTGCGCGTTCCCGCCGGCCAGAAGGTCAGCCTGACCTTCTGGACCATCGCGGCCGGAAGCCGGGCAGAACTTGACACCGCGGTCGAGCACTATCGTCAGCCGGATAGCTTCGCCCAAGGTCTTGTGCAGGCTTGGACCAGAACCCAGAAGCAGTTGCGCCAGATCGGCGTAAACTCCAAGGAGGCTGCTGCCTATCAGCGCTTCGCACGCTATATCGTTTACCCCGAGATGTCGCTGCGTGCGGACAGCAACGCGGTTCGTGCCGGTCTGAAATCCCAATCGGTTCTTTGGGGCGCGACCCTCTCCGGCGATGCACCGCTCATCACCTTGCGCATCACGGATGAGCTCGGCACCGATCTGGTCAAGGAGCTGCTTCGTGCTCAGGGCTTCCTGCAGTCGCGCGGCGTCGAGGCGGATCTCGTGATCTTCAACGAGCGTACCGGTGAGGACGCTTCGGAAATGCAGCGGACGATCGACCAGCTCTGCGATGGCGCACGTCATGCAAGCGAGGCAGCCGGCATCCAGCGCAACATCTATGTCATTCGCAAGGATCTCACCCCGCCTGACGTGTACGATGCGATCATCGCTTCGTCGCGCGTCGTGCTGCGTGGACGCGAAGGGAGCTTGAACGATCAGCTGGAGCGGGCCCGCTCGGTCGCAGGATCGCCGGCGTTGCTCGGTCAGTGGGGTGATTCCACGCTCGTGCCGAGAATGGCGCGCAGTAAGGCTGCGCCGACGACCGTCGACGGTGGTGACCTGACATTCTGGAACGGCTATGGCGGCTTTGCTGCCGACGGCAGCGAATATGTCGTGCGCCTTTCGGGTGGAGAGCAGACGCCGCATCCGTGGGTCAATATCATGGCCAATGAAAGCTTCGGCTTCCATGTTTCGGCTGAAGGAGCTGCCTTCACCTGGAGTCAGAATTCCCGTGACCACCAGCTGACGCCGTGGACCAACGACATGGTCACAAACCGTCCCGGCGAGGCCTTCTATCTGAAAGACCTCGATCGTGGCTCGGTGATCGTGCCCTATGCTGCCCTGGCACAAAATTCGGATACGAGCTTCGAGGTCCGTCACGGCCTGGGCTACTCGGTTTTCTCCACCGTCCAGGATGAGATTGCGCTGGAAGTCACCCAGACCCTCCACATGGAAAAGCCAGTCAAGCTGACCCAGTTGCGCATCCGCAATGCTGCAAGCGTCGCGCGCAAGCTGCGTCTCTACGGCTATGCCGAATGGATCCTCGGCAACAACCCGACCAAGAGCAAACCCTTCATCGTCTCCGAATTCGACAAGGAGACGGGAGTTATCTTCGCAGGCAACCCGTTCAGCGTGGATTTCGGAACGCGCGTTGCGTCGTTCGCTGCCAGCGAGAAGCCGTCCAGCGTTTCCGGCAGCCGCCGGGAATTCATCGGTCGCCATGGAACGATCCAGCAGCCTCGCAAGGTTTCGGCGGGCGCACGCCTGTCGGATGCAGTCGAGCTTGACGGCGATCCGGCTGCGGCAATGGCCTTCGATCTGACGATCGAGCCGGGTGAGGTGCGCGATATCTGCTTCTATATGGGCGATGCAGGCTCCCGTGAGGAATCGGCCGCTCTCATAGCCGATATTCGCTCCGTCAGCTTCGAGGAAGTGCTCGGCAAGACCAAGGGTTACTGGAAGACGTTTACGGGCAAGGCACGCGTTTCGACCCCGGATCAGCGCTTCGACTTCATGGTCAACAACTGGTTGCCGTATCAGACGCTCAGCTGCCGCATCATGGCGCGCACGGCCTTCTATCAGTCGAGCGGCGCCTGGGGTCTGCGCGATCAGTTGCAGGATTCGCTCGCATTCCTGCTGCATTCGCCTGAGATCGCCCGCAGGCAGATCCTCAATACTGGCCGTCGCCAGTTTGCCAAGGGTGACTTCCAGCACTGGTGGCTGGCCGACAGCGGCGCTGGCGTCAGAACCAATATCTCTGACGATCCGGTCTGGCTCGCCTATGCGGTCGACCAGTATTGCACGGCGACGGGGGATACCGCGATCTTCGACGAGATGCTGCCCTTCGTCGAAGGGGCTGAGCTTAGCCCCGGTCAGTATGACGCATTCCTGGTACCGCGTATCTCGGCCGAGAACGCATCGCTCTACGAGCATGCCGCACTTGGCCTCGATCTGGCAATCAAGCGCACCGGTGTAAAGGGCCTGCCGCTGATGATGAGTGGCGACTGGTGCGATAAGATGGACCGCGTCGGCATTGATGGCCGTGGCGAAAGCGTTTGGCTCGGCTGGTTCCTCGCTGGCGCCCTGCGTCGGTTCATCGGTTATGCCGAGACGCGTGGTGACGCGCAGCGCGTCAGCCGCTGGTCGGAACATCTGACCAAGCTGAAGGAAGCGCTCGAAACCGCCGGTTGGGATGGTGATTACTATCGTCGCGGCTATTTCGATAACGGCGCGCCGCTCGGCTCCAGCCAGTCCGATCAGGCAAAGATCGACTCCATCGCCCAGTCGTGGAGCGTTCTATCCGGCGAGGGTAATCCCGAGCGCAGCGAGACGGCGATGAACGCTGTGCTCGAAAAGCTCGCGGACAAGGAAGGCGGGTTCATTCGCTTGCTGACGCCTCCCTTCACCAATCCGGCCAACGACCCCGGTGCCATCAAGGCCTATCCTCCGGGCGTTCGCGAAAATGGCGGGCAGTACACCCACGCCGCCGTGTGGACCACGCTCGCCTTTGCGCGCATGGGCCGCTCGGAAGATGCATGGCGCTGCTTCGAGATGCTCAACCCGATCAATCACTCGCTCGATAAGTCGGCAGCCGACGTCTACCGGGTCGAGCCCTATGTGATTGCCGGCGACGTCTATGGCGAAGGCGCCCTCAAGGGTCGCGGCGGCTGGAGCTGGTACACCGGTTCGGGCGGCTGGCTCTATCGCACGGCGATCGAGGGCATCCTCGGTGTTCGCGTCGAGAACGGTCATCTCTACGTGAAGCCGGCGCTGCCGGCAAAGTGGGATAATTTCTCGGCGGATCTCGACTTGCCAAGCGGAAAGTACCAGGTGTCCGTCTCCAAGGACGCTACCGGAGATCGCTATGCTGTGACCGTTAACGGCGTCACGCTCGACGATCTCAACGAGGGTTATCGGCTCGGTGGGCAGTAATTCATGTCTCGCAAAGGTGCGCAGCGGTTTTTGAAAGATCGCGGTGCATTTTAGCAAGACACTTCATGACAGGCCGCCAGATGAAAGCCCGGCGGCCTTTTGCGTTGAAGGGTGGCAAACCGACGGGGCGGCAATTGCGAGTGCGCGCGGTTGCTCGCTGTCCGTCCTCCGATTGTTCACATGTCAGGGCGTCATGTCGAAGCGTGAGGCGAAGAACGCCTTCAGCCGCGTGACATCCTGCGGTGCGATCGAGGCATCGGTCAGTGATATCCAGCTGTCTATATAGTGCTGCGGCGCATAGATATGCCCGTAGCCGACCGGTGAGGTGGTGGCGATCATCATGTCGAAGAGCAGCTGCAGCATCGTCACCACAGGTATCCAGGTGAGCTGAGGCGACACGTCTGGCCCGCGAGGAGCCTTCATCCATTCCGGTTCGCGGAAGGCGGACGATGCGTCGAAGAAGACGACCGGGTCGCTGGCATATTGAAGATATATGACGCGAAGAGGGCCCCAGGGAGCGGCATATTGCTCTGGCGGGTGGTCCTGATTGGCGAAGCGGATCACCGATCCGTCGCGGAATTTCGGCAACCATTCCGGTGTGCCGGGATTGCGTGCCGCGGTCGCTGCCATCCACCGGGCACTGCGGAAGGGAGGTCCGCTCCACAAGGCGCCATTCACCGGGTCGCCGATGACATTGTAGATATCAAGCGAGAGCTGCGAATTCAGCGCTCCGAGGCTTAATCCATGCAGATAGAGCTTCGGGCGCTTGTCGTGCGGGAGTTTGGACCAGTAGCCATAGACAGCATCGAAGAGGTCGACGGCCGTTTCCTCGCCTTCCCGTGGCTCGAACAGAAGCGACATCCAGCTTGTCAGATAGGAATATTGCACAGCGACGCTCGCGACATCGCCGCGCTGCAGATATTCGAGCGTATCCATGGCGGCCGGGTCTATCCAGCCGGTTCCTGTCGGTACGATTATGACAAGAAGCGACCGATCGAAAGCGCCCTGCCGTATCAGCTCTTTCAAGGCAAGCGCTGCGCGCTCCTTGCTCGTTTCTGCATTGTTCAATCCGACATAGACGCGAAGCGGTTCCTGTGACTTCATGTTCCAGAAGCTGGAGATTTCACTTGCGGTCGGCCCGGATGCGATGAAGTGCCGCCCTTGCCGGCCGAGGTCCTGCCATTCGACGAGCGAGGCGTAGCTGCCGGTTTTCGTCGCCTCCTGCGGGCTTGGCTGATTAACTTCGATCAGTGCGTCCGCCTGTTGAAAGGAAGCATCCGCCGCGTCAAGCGCAAGACGAAGCAATATTCCCTGGCCGATCGACCAGAACAGCGCGATGGCGAGCAGAGCACCCACAACCTTCGACAGCCGACTTGGCACCATACGCGAAAGCCAACTTGAAAATATCAGGCACGCCAGGCGAAACAAGCGTCCCAAGATAAGTGTCGCCAGAAAGGTCACCGCCGCCACCGCCGCGAGCCAATAGGGCTCTGCGGTGGCGATTGCCGGCATCTTCCACAAAAGGCGGATCGAGTTCTGCCAGAATGTGGCATGCCAGAGCGCGGCAAGGCAAAGGACCAGACATGCAATGCCAATTGCCCATCGCACCGGCTTCAATGATTTATCGGGGGTGGGTAGCTGGAGATAGAACCAAAGCCAGGTGAGGGCGGTTCCAATCATGTAGCCGACGCCCGCGCTGACACCCGAGAGCGCGCCCTGGACGAGATAGGAGCGCGGCATGAGGCTTGGGGTCAGCGATGCTGCGAAGAAGACAAGCCCCATGACCATGCCAAGGAGCGAAAGGGAGTGGAATATCTCCTTGTCCAGACGACGCATGGGGATCCTTTGCGCTGCGTTACAAATGGGCTGGCAGGAATTGCCCGCCGGACGAGTGCGACTGAGAACGGATGCTACGCAATCATCCGCTGAATGCCAAGAAATGTCGGCGCGCGCACGCTCACATGCGCTCGCCGGGCAGCTTGCTCGCCTGTTTCACCCAGTCGACGAATTGCGTTTCGTCGATCGCGTCGTTTTCGCGGATGTTGAGATAGCGCGTATCCTGGCTTTTGGATTCTCCCGGCGGAATCGGTTGCAGGGATGCTCCGCGAAAGAAGGCGACCTTGATATATTTTGCAAAGCAATGAATGCCGAGGAACCAGCCGTCGCCTTCGTGGCCGTAAAGCGGCGAGTTCCATTTCACCGCTTTCTGCACATCGGGAACAGTTTGTCCGATCAATATATCCAGCCGGCGGCCGACCTCCCTTTTCCAGCCGGGCATCGCGGCGATGTAGGCCTGCACCGGTTCATCGCCATACCCTTTGGCGATTTGAGGATTACCGCCCGAAAGCAGTCTGGGTTCAGCGCTTGCGTCTTCAAACTTCTTTTTCGTCGCCGGTTTGGACGTTTTGGTCGCCATTGCATTTCCCCTCGATCGTTATCCATCCTATATTGTCAGGCTTATTTGGTGCTTGGTCTTCGTTGTTCCAGAGATGCGATGTGCGCTTCGGGTCAACGATAGCGGCGTTCACCGGCGTCGAAGCACAGCGGGTCGAAATGGAGTTTGGAATTGAGCACCGCATTCATGAAGGAAGAAAGTGCGGAAACGGCGGCGGAAACCCTGCTGCCCGACCGGATCATTTCTCCCCATCCCAACCTCGTGACCGAAGCGGGGCTGAAGGCGCTGGAGCAGCAGCTCCAGCATGCGCGGGAAGCCTATGAGGCGACCACCGGAATCGAGGATGTCAACGAGCGCCGGCGGCAAGCGGCGATCCCCTTGCGCGATGTGCGTTACCTCGTGGAACGGGTACGGACCGCCGAGGTCATGCCGGCTCCAATCTCCTCTTCCGTTGTCACCTTCGGGAGCACGGTCACATATAGCCGCGAAGATGGCCGCGTGCAGACGTATCGTATCGTCGGAGAGGATGAAGCCGATCCGAAAGCTGGGTCGATTTCCTATGTCTCACCCGTGGCAAGGCTTGTGATGGGTAAGGCTGTTGGCGACTTCGTTAGCCTCGGCAACGATGAGCTGGAGATCACCGCAATCGAATAGAGTATTGAGAGTCGGGGCTCGCGTTATCGGTGCCTGCTGTCCTCTCGTTATGCGCTGTTTTAGCAACACAATATATGTACGCGCCGTCACATTTTGTCACATTTCATTAGTTCCTTGTAAACGCGTAGCTCCAAACGCATCTTGCCGTCGAAAGGCGGAGCATCACGCTTCGAGAGTGGCAATGAACTTGCCGCAGAACGGGCTTTCGAGCTCCGCCGCTTCGTGCAGGTTCATCTCGAAAACGGAGTTACCATGAACATCAAGAGCTTGCTTCTCGGCTCCGCTGCTGCGTTCAGCGTAGTATCCGGTGCTCACGCGGCGGATGCCATTGTCGCCGCTGAACCGGAGCCACTGGAATATGTTCGCATCTGCGATGCTTTCGGCGCCGGCTATTTCTTCATTCCGGGCACGGAGACCTGCCTCAGGGTGGGCGGCAAGGTGCGCACGGAAGGTCAATGGAAAGATCCCTACAATCGAACCAGCAGCTTTGGTACAAAATGGCATACCCGCGCCGAGCTGAACCTCAATACCGCGACTGACACCGAATATGGCCCGTTGAAGACCGAGACTATCGTCCGCTGGGATTGGAATGACGGCAACGCCACGACAACAAACCTTCTCTGGGCCTATATTACCCTCGCAGGCTTCACAGTCGGTAAGACAGACTCGCAATACAACCAGTTCATCGGTTATGCCGGCGACGTGATCCAGGACGACGTCATCTATGACGGTCCATATGAACTCAACCAGCTCACATATAACTACGACAGCGGCACCGGCTTTACCGGGGTAATTTCGCTTGAAGACAGTAATTCCGGGACGACATCCAGTGCTTATGGTGGAAGCTGGCAGTTGTCGGAAGCAAATCACTACGCGCCGAACGTTGTTGCCGGCCTCGGCTACAAGGCAGGTGCATGGCAATTCCGTGTTGTCGGCGGTTATGACTCCATCGTCGAGGAAGGTGCCATCAAGGCTCGTATAGATGCCGATTTCGGCGTGTTCTCCGCTTTCCTGATGGGTGGCTGGAACACCAACGGCGATAAGCTCAACCAATATGCCGGATCGAACCAGAATGTCTCGGCTTGCACCACCTCTTCTGGTGTCGTTCATGGTGCGGACTGCGGTTGGGGTGACTGGGCTGTCTGGGGCGGCGTCGGCGTTCCGATCAATGACAAGCTGAAATGGAACGTGCAGCTTGCCTACACCGACTCGAAGATCTTCGAAGCAACCACGAACCTCAAGTTCAATCCGGTCAAGAACCTGCTGATCGAACCGGAAGTGACCTATGTTCACTATGATCTGCCGGGAGACGATACCTTCTCGGGCATCCTACGCTTCGAGCGGACTTTCTGATGACAGCAAGGTCGAGTTGACCTTGCGATGTGATGAGGCCCGGTGTTCTCATGGGCCTCATTTGTTTCGATCGAAGTCCATCGGAACCCTTCTCGATCGGTATCCCGCTCCGGCGTATCGTACAGAACGAGGCGCTCAAAGCTTGCCTGCGTTTGCGCGAAAAAATCGTCGACGCGTGGCCTTCGGTCGAGATGCCTTTGCTGACAAAGGGAAGTCGGCTCACTGTCATAAATGTGATGCTAATGAAGAACTATGTGATCTTCACTAGCGCTATCTGGTGCCACCAAAGGAAGCCCCATGAAGACGATCATCATACTTGCGGCAATTGCAATGATGTCCACGAACGCAATGGCCATGTCGGCCTACAATTCGAAGTCGATGACCTGCGCAACAGTGCATGAGAAGATGGCACAGGAAGGGTCAATCGTGCTGAGATACCCTTCTCATCATCCGGGTATGATGATGTATAGCCGGACGGTCTCAAACTCCATGTCGTGTCTTGGCCAAGGTTCTATGGCGAGTGCCAGCGTTCCGACGAGTGACGATCCAAGCTGCAAGATCAAGACCTGCAGTTTCACCACCGGTAAGGGTCCGAACAAGAACCACTGAATTGACACTGCAGGTTCCCGTTCCGCCTGGAATGAAGGAGCCGCATCTTTCCCACTATTGTGAGAGTGCGTTCAGGAAAGACGCCGCCCGGTCAGGCCGGGCGGCCTTCGTGTTACAGTTTTCAGGCAGCAGTTCCCGGCAGCGGGGTCTGGTAGACGACAATCCGGGCATGAAAGGGAACACGCTCGTAGAGGTCGATAGCATCCTGATTGATAAGCCGGACGCAGCCTGAAGACGTCGCCTTGCCGATTGATCGCCAATCCGGTGTCCCGTGCAGGCGGTAAAGCGTGTCCTTCCCGTTCTGGAAGATGTAAAGCGCGCGCGCACCCAGTGGGTTCTTCAATCCCGGTGCCATGCCGCCATTGGCGACGGAGAATTTCGCGAGGCGCGGCTGACGGGCAATCATATCGGTCGGCGGCTTCCAACGCGGCCAATGCTGACGCCAATGAATGATGCCTTCTCCCTTCCAGGCAAAGCCTTCGCGGCCGATGCCAACGCCGTAGCGCAGCGCCTTGCCGCCCGGCTGCACCAGGTAGAGAAAGCGCGATACCGTGTCGACGACGACGGTGCCGGCCGGCTCGCCCGTGGGATCAGCGACCTGCTGGCGATAATATTTGGGGTCGATTTTCTCGTAAGGGATGGCGGGAATGGTGTAGGCGCCATCCTGAAGCTGCGCATAACGAGCGGCGATTTCGGGAGAAGCCGTCGGAGCGGGAGCAGCGACTTCCGGTTCGACGACCGGCTTGACTGCAGGAACGGCCGGCAATGGCGTCCGTATCGCTTGTTCGCCAGGGTCCCCCTGGGCACCAGGCACAGTGGAGCAGCCGGCCAGCGTTGCTGAAGCGGCCAGCGAACCAAAAATGAAAGTTCGGCGGGACAGAGAAGGCAAAATACGGCTCATGGGGATCGCAGTGATGTTGTTAACAAATAAGGCGGACGGGTGGATCTTTCGGGCGACCCGTAGATTTGGTTTGTGGCCGGATTAGACCGGGGCAAGGTGGAATAGCAAGTCGTTAACAACTTTTAGGCAAGGTGTGACATTGTGAACACTGGCTGGATGTGCCGGATCGCTTGTCCCTGCTCAAACGTGCAGCCATTCTCCGATCGAAATCGGCCGGATCCCCGCTTGCGCGCCATATCGGATGGCGGCATGT
Organism: Rhizobium sp. ASV20; assembly: GCF_016429015.1. GTDB lineage: Bacteria > Pseudomonadota > Alphaproteobacteria > Rhizobiales > Rhizobiaceae > Rhizobium. Next base: position 13,687 of record NZ_JAELTU010000093.1, on the reverse strand, counting down.
AATGTATATGCAATCTTTTCCATGTCAGTGAGCACGGGGCGGCGAGGCGCTGTCCTCCTTAGGAGAGGCTATTGCGGATCTTGTTGCTCGAGGATGAGCCCGAAATGGCTCAGGCTTTGCTTGAGGCGCTGCGGCGTCGCGATGTGCTTGCCGACCATGTCCGCACCATTGCCGATGCGGACGCGATGGCGCGCGTCGGCGCCTATGATGTTCTCGTGCTGGATCGCCGTCTGCCGGATGGCGAGGGCCTGGATCTTGTCGCCGCGCTTCGCCAGCGCAAGCATCCAGTGCCGATTCTTGTTCTGACTGCACTTGGTAGTGTCGATCACCGCGTCGATGGACTCGATAGCGGCGCCGACGATTACCTCGCCAAGCCTTTCGCGATCGAGGAGCTGCTTGCAAGGCTGCGGGCACTTCAGCGGCGAGGCCCTGCTATTTCCGACAAGTATCTCGATTTCGGCAATCTGAGTGTCGATCCCCGCAGCAATGAAGTCTCCATCGCAGGATCGGTGATCGAGTTCCCGCGACGGGAATATCTGGTGATCGAGGCATTGATGCGCCGCCCGAACCGTATCGTCACGAGAGCCAACCTGATCGAGTCGGTTTATGCATTGGAGGACGAAATCGGATCGAATGCGCTCGACGCCCATATTTCCCGGATTCGAAAGAAACTGGCTCTCGCCGGGGCTACGGTCGAAATAAGAGCCGTGCGAAACATCGGCTATCTGATCCGGGCCAAGGCATGAGGTCCGAGCGCAGCCGGTCCTTGCGATGGGGGCTGATAAGACGCCTGATCCCATTGCAGGCATTTCTTCTGGTTCTTTTTGTCGTTCTTCTTATCGGCTGGATCTGGGTCATCAATCCAGAGCTTGAGGATGCCAATGAACAGGCTGTCCGCATCGTGGCGGAACATGTGGTCAGGGATGCTGACGGCCGGTTGCAGGTGAACGAGGTCCCAGCGATCACGGAGCTGAAGCGTCACTATCCGGAGCTTTGGTTCGTCATCCGCGATACGGATGGGTCCACCGTCCAATATGGAGAGGCACCGGTGGCTGCCCTCAAGGAGAGCTTTCCCCGGACGATCGACCGGGCACGGGTGGAGGTCGGCAACGGAACCCATGCCACGCTCGAAAATCGGGATACGCAGGTTGGCAGGCTTCAATTTGTTGCCGCGACCGAGCGAGGTTTCCCCAATGAGGGTCTCAATGTGTGGATCAACATTCGCGTCGACGTCGCCAAGGATGCCAATGGGCAGACCCCCTGGCTTACCGTCTTGCCAGCGGTAGGATTCATCATCCTCATCGTTGTCGTTCCCATGCTGGCACTGACCGGTGTGGCAACGTTGCTGGTGACGCCGCGCGCCGTTGGACGATCGTTGAGCTGGCTGGTGGATACGGCCAGGCAGGCGCAGACGATCGATTTCGAGACACGCTCGGCCCGGCTCGACCGTTCGAAGGTGCCGACCGAGATCATCCCTCTGGTCGATGCGTTCAATCATGCTCTTTCCAAGCTCGATGAAGGTTATAACCGGCACAATCGCTTCCTCGCCGATGCGGCTCACGAACTGAGGACACCCATCGCGATCGCGCGAACCCGAGCCGATCTGCTTCCGGAAGTTGAGGTCAGCCAGCAGCTTCGAGGCGATATCGATCGCCTTTCGCGCGTGGCTCATCAGCTTCTGGAGATGCAGGCTATCGGCGCCGTTGAATTGCGTGCGGAACGAAAAGATCTGAATGTGTTGGTCGAGAGCATGGCCGCCGACCTTGCACCAATCGCGATGGACGCCGGTTACGATTTCGATTTCGAGCCCGCCCCGCAGGAGGTCGTCCTTGTCATCCAGGCATCGACGATCGAAATGGCTGTCGTGAATCTCATCCGAAACGCAATCGATCATGCCGGAGGGAAGGGCGCGATCGTCGTCCGGGTCGGCGCGACGGGTACCATCGATGTCTGCGACCAGGGGCCCGGCATCCCGCCGCATGCACGCGATCGCGCTTTTGAGCCGTTTCGCCGTATCAATACCAGCTCGTCCGGCGCAGGCTTAGGCCTGAACCTGGTCAAGAAAGCCGCCGAAATTCACGGTGGAAGAGTGTTGTTCCTCGATACCAGCGAGGGCTTCTGCGTACGGCTGGAGATCGGCTCGATCGCCCCATCGGTCGTTGCGGAAACGGATCAGCGAGGCGGCAAGGCCAAGCGTTGAGCGCCTGACACGCGCGTCGTCCGGCCGAGCGGATGAGGGAACGCAAAATCTCCCATCGAAAGTGCAGCCGCGAAAATCCGATTTTCGTTGGAATGGTTGCGACAAAGGATATTGTCGACCTCGAACATGATTCAGGTCGCGGAGGGCGTTGATCAAAGCCATGCCTCAAGTCGGTCGTCCCGTTTTCCCTGTCTGATGTAGATCCCGATGCTTTTCATCCCGCTTCCCTTTGTCGTTGCCATCCTGCTCCTCATCCTTTTTGTCGTCGTGGCGAAGGGGAGCGACCAGACGTCCTTGAAAGAGGCCCCCCGCAACGTCCCATTTCTGGGACTTATACTGATAAGCGCCTTTCAAGGTCTTCTCGGCGGCTTGCGTTGGGGATATGGCGTCGACGCAGTCATTTATATCATGCCGATCAGTGCCGCGCTCATTCCGCCACTGGCCTATCTGGGAGTGCGCAAACTCACGCGCAAGAGCGCTGAATTACCTTCGTGGCGAATAGGATTGCATGTCCTTCCAGCCGTCATGATCGCTTTTCTGATGTCAATATCGCGCTATGCCATCGACGTGGTGCTTCCTTTGATCTTCATCGGATATGCGATCGCGATCCTCCTCCTGATGCGCGCGGGAACGGATGTGTTGAGAATGACATCTTTCGAAAGCACGTCGCCTGTTTTTCGGGCTCTTGTTTTCACCGCCCTTACCCTGCTGCTGTCAGCCCTACTCGACATCTTCGTCGCTCTCGATTTCGCCTGGACGCAAGGCAGGCACGCCATTGCGCTGATCACCTTCGGTAATCTGGCGGCGCTGGTCATCCTGTCGATCGCAGGTGCCGTCGCCAGCCGCGGGCGCAGCTTTCCGGAGGCGGCTGAGCCTGCCCCGCAATTCGATATGGCCGCAGACAAGGACACGATAGCGGCCATCCAGTCGCTGCTGGAAGCGAAACGTGTCTATCGGGATCCGGACCTCAATCTGGATCGTCTCGCTCGCAAGGCCGGCATTCCGGCCCGGCAAATCTCGACGGCGATCAATCGCACGACCGCCAAGAACGTCTCGCAATATGTCAACGAGTTCCGGGTTGCCGAGGCATGCAGCCTGCTCGCGGAGACGAAGAGACCGGTGACGGACATCATGTTCGAGGTGGGCTTCCAGACCAAATCCAACTTCAACCGCGAGTTCCGCCGCGTCACTGACATGACCCCGCTGCAATGGCGGGAGCGGAAGGAAAATCCGGCCTGACTCTGCAAACTGAGTGCGAAATCGTGATCGAGGACGTCAAAAACGTGATTGAGGTCGAGTTACCAGCCTGATCGGCCATGCTGCCGGCATGAACACGATCACCGAACCCGACCGAAAACTTGCCGAAGCGCTCAAGTCGCTCTCCCATGCGCCAGCAACGGAAACCAACTCATCCGCACCGCCGCGAAAAATCGCGCGGCGGTGCGCTCTCGCCTCGACCATCCTTGCTTTGATTGCCGCACCCATCGCGGGCATTTCCATGTGGCCGAATGTGGCGAGCAGTGTAGGCGCTATGCTTTCAGAGCCACAAGGAGCGGTGGCCGCAACCCCGAAACAGGTTGCAACAAGTACAATGGCCGCCAAGGCAAATCACAAGGCAGCGTTCTCCGGTAGAGAGACGACCTCCGCATTGGCGCGCGAAATCACCGGATCAGGCTATGTCGTCGCGCCGCGCTCGACCGCAGTCTTTTCCAAATACGAAGGCAGGATTACCAGCATTCCGGTCGAAGCGGGCGATCGTGTCGAGGCCGGTCAGGTCCTGGTGACGCTCGACGACGCGAGCGCCCGCTTTGCGCTTGAACAGGCGGAGGCGGCCAAGGTTTCGGCCGATCTTGCTCTCTCGGCAAGGAATATTGAGCTGACGCAGGCGAATGCCTCGCTGCGCCGCATCGAGGCGCTTGCGACCCGCGCAGCAACGCCGCAAAAGGATCTCGAGGCAGCCCAGACAGCCTCGGCAAGCGCTTCGAACGCCGTGGCGCAGGCGCGCCAGGATATCGATCGTGCTGACATTGCGGTTCGCGTTGCCGGGGAACAGCTGAATGAACTGACCGTGAGGGCGCCATTTGCCGGTACCGTTGCGAAGGTGAGCGCACATATCGGCGATACCGTGCTGGCACGCGTGGACAGCATTCGGGAAAATCAGAGCCTGCTGACGCTGATCGATATGGGCAGCATGGTGATCGACGCGGACGTGGCCGAGACGAATATCGCCGTGATCCACCCCGGCATGCGTGGGGAGGCAGTCCTCGACGGGTTTCCCGACAAGCCTTTCATCATCGACCTCGCCAAGATCGCGCCGATTGCATCAGTCGAAAAGGGCACGATCACGCTTCGCTTTTCCCTGATCGCGCCGCCGATCGGGATCCGCCCGAACATGGCCGCACGCATTCGTATCGCCGCACCCGATTCCCACGAACTATCAGGAGAGATCAACCGATGACAGAAGGCCCCAAGGAAGAGACGTACATTGTTTTGAGAGCCATACAGAAGGGATATCGTCTGGGAGGCGAAGTACTCCCTATCTTCCGCGGCGTCGATCTGACCATCCCGAAAGGCGACTTCGTCGCGATCATGGGGCCGTCCGGGTCTGGAAAATCAACGCTTCTCAACATGCTGGCGGGTATCGACCGCCCCGATGCCGGCGAATTGCGCATCGGCAGTGCCCGACTTGATCAGATGGGAGAGGCGGCGCGCTCCTCCTGGCGCGCGCATAACATGGGCATTGTTTTCCAGTTCTATAATCTGCTGCCCATGCTCAATGCGGCCGAGAATGTGGAGCTGCCGCTTCTGCTCAAACCGATTTCCGCCAGGGAACGGCGCGCTCGGGTCGAAAAGATACTGGATCTCGTCGGGCTCGGCGGTCGCGGCAAGCAATATCCGGCCTCGATGTCCGGCGGCCAGCAGCAACGTGTCGGTATTGCGCGAGCCATTATCGCAGATCCGGATCTGTTGCTCTGCGACGAGCCGACCGGAGATCTCGACCGGAAATCGGCCGACGAAGTTCTCGGCATGCTCGGCTTCCTCAATCGGGAGATGGGCAAGACCATCGTCATGGTCACGCATGATCAGCAGGCTGCGCTTCATGCCAGGCATGTGCTGCATCTCGACAAGGGGAATTTTGTCGAAGAAAGGAGGGTTGCGTGATGAGCTTCCTGCGTCTTGCCGGAAAGAATGCGTGGCGCAAGCCGCTGCGTACGGTGCTGCTGATCTTCTGTGTCGCCGTGGCTTTCCTGATCTATGGGCTGACGGCGAGTTTCACGAACGGCTCGCAGGGGTCGGCCGGTGCCAGCGAAAATATTCTCGGCGTCATGAATGCCGCCGGACGCAATCAGCCGCTGCCTATGGCCTATATGTCGCGCATCACCGCGGTGCCGGGCGTCGCTGCGGTTGCCTATATGGCGCGCTTGCGCGGCTTTGTCGGCAAGGAGAAGAATATCATGGCCGTCAGTGCCGTCGAGCCGCAGCTGCTTGCGGATGTCAACGGCAAGGAGCTTGGGTTGACGGCCGATCTCGTCAAATCGCTCTCTGCCGGGCGCGACCGCGTGCTTGTCGGCCGGGCTTTGATGGAGGCCCAAGGCTGGGCCGTCGGCCAGCGCATTACCTTGACTTCCTTCCAAACCGCAACAAAAGACGGCAGTCGCGATTGGCGTTTCGAAATCGCCGGCGTTTTCGACGGCGAGACGGCAAGCGCCGATACCTATTTCATCGTTGCTCGCTATGATTACATCAACGCTGTCCGCGAGCGGAACGCCGATACCGTGGACGCTTTTATCATACGGCCGCAGGCGGATGCCCCTTCAGGTGAACTGGCGGTTCGCATCGATGCCCTGTTTTCCAATTCCGCGGTGCCGACGCGGACGCAGTCTGAGAAGCAATTTCTTGAGGCCTTCCTTCGCCAGTACGCCGACATAGGTCTGATCGTAAACCTCGTCGTCGGTGCGGCTTTCACGACCTTGTTGATGATCGTCGTCAATACCATGGTCTTTGCCGTCCGAGAGCGCACCTTTGAAATCGGCGTTCTGAAGACGCTGGGCTTTTCGCGCAGGCGGATTCTGGGGCTCGTTCTCAGCGAGACGATGCTGATCTTCCTTATCGGGGGCTTTGCCGGGCTCTTCCTGGCAAAGCTCGCTTCGATAGCCACCGGGCCGCTGCTCGGCCTGGTCTTTTCAACCGTAGCATTCGCCAGGGCACTTTGCCTCATCATGCTTCTCGGCGTTGCGAGTGGGATGCTGCCGGCGATCAATGCCATGCGTGCGCCCGTCGCCAAAGCACTCAGAGCGAGGTAATTCCATGTCCTCCAGTATCAAGCAAACACTCGTGATGATCCGGGCCAGCCTTTTCAGCCTGCCACGCCGGCTGGCGATTTCAATCTCGATGGCGCTGTCGATCGCGCTCGTCGTCGGGGTTCTCGCCGGCTTCCTCTCCATGGCCGCCGGCTTCGAGGCTGCCTTGAGGGCCGCGGGCTCTCCCACTGTTGCTGTCGTTCTTGGCGGCGGCACCAATCAGGAAATGGGCTCCGATATTCCGGCCAGCGTCATCCGAGCCCTGGAGGCAATGCGTGGCGATATGGGAACCAAGCGTGATGCGGACGGAAATCAGGTCTATTCCCGTGAAATCGTCATTCCGGTCGAAGTTCGGCAAGAGGGCGGCGAGGCCGCCAAGATGCTGGCCTTGCGCGGCATGGATTCGACGGGGCCGTCGCTGCGAGACGGTGTTACCCTTTCGGCTGGTCGCTACCCCCGGGTCGGCTCGCGTGAGATCGTCGTCGGTGATCGTCTTGCGGCGGAATTTCATTCCCTCGCCCTTGGTCAAAAGGTCCGGCTCGGCCCGGTCGAATGGACGGTAGTCGGCCACTTTTCCGCACATGGAAGCGCTTTCGAATCGGAAATCTGGGCTGATCTCGAGGCCGTTCGCTCGGCATTCGATCGACAGGGAGAGGTTCAGAGCATGAGGCTCAGGCTTGTCGAGCCGACCTCGATGCGGCGGTTGCAGTCGGTGCTTGCCGGCATCACGGTCTCGCCCTTGGTCGCGATATCTGAGGTCGATCTCTACTCCGCACAATCCTCCGGCACGGCCAATCTCATTCGCATGTTCGGGTGGCCGATCGCGCTCTTGATGGCGCTAGGCGCCACGGCGGGTGCGCTCAACACGATGATGAGCTCCGTCTCGGATCGTGCCGTCGAGATTGCCACGGTACGAGCTCTCGGATTCAGTAGGCTTTCCGCCTTTGTTGCGACCTGGGTCGAGGCAATCCTGCTTTCGGCGATGGGCGCCATGATCGGCATTGCAGCTTCGTGGATTCTTTTCAATGGCTGGCAAGCCAGTACGATCGGTGCAAACAATGCCAGCATGGCGTTTCAATTGACGGTGGACAGCAAAGTGGTTGCTATCGCCGGCCTTTTGGGGTTGGCCATCGGCATAGTTGGGGGCGCGCTGCCTGCTCTTTCCGCCACGCGTCTCCCGCTCACGGTTGCATTGCGTGCCCGCGGATGATCCTGTTATCCGGCGCATCGGTGACGATGCGTCGGGCCGCTTTCAATGCAACCCTGGAGTAACTCGAAAGTAAGCTTTGTTGGCCAAGCTATTCTCCATCTCGCCTGTGGATCCCGCAGGAGGCAGCCGCGGACGGGAAGCGCCATGCCATCGATCGATATCATCGTTCCAAAAGCTGCTCCTCGCTTGTGGCAGGAGATCGTGGTTCAACGACTTCAGGCTGATGGATACGATATCGCCGTCTCGCACGATGCTGGGTCGGCAGCCTGGCCAGCTATCGTCAATATTGCTTTGGCCCTCGAGCGTCGTATCTTCCGCAAGCGCGGTCGCGCTCTTGTCTCTCCGGCGTCGGAAATTCCGGCAAAGGTTCGTCGGGAGTCCCCAACGCTGCGGCTGGACCTTACCGGCAACGCCGCCCCATCGCCTGTCTCCACCATCGCGCTCCGGTTCGACGGATCGCCGCTGGATATTGCGGTCGCGACGGCAGTCGCGTGCGGCACTCTACCGGTCATCGAGGCGGTGCTTGATGGAAAGACCGTCGTCGGAAGGGCTTTGCCAATGGTCGACAGGCGTGAGTCTGTGGCGCTTGGCCTTGAGGACGTGTTTGCTCGCGCCATTACGCTTGCCGTCGCGGTGGTACGGGCTTTCGTCGAAAATCGATCGATCATGCAAGAGCTGCGGCCGGAGCCGCCTTTGATTGCTGGTGATCCGGCGAAGGGATTTGTGTCTGCCTATTTGACGGGAGCCCTGCCTCGGCTCGGCAACGAGGCCATGAGGCGGGTGCGCTTCCGCCATGCACATTGGCGCGTCGGCTATCGCTTCGTCGATGGAGCCGGGGTGGCGGCGACATGCGAGCTCGGGAATGGTTGGTCTGTCCTGCCAGACAAAGGGGATCATTTCTATGCCGATCCCTTTGTCTTCCAATGGCAGGATCGACACTTCCTGTTCGTGGAAGACTATCCGCATGCAACGCGAAAGGCTGTTATCTCCGTCGTGCCCTTCGATGTCGATGGCAAACCTCAGGCGCCGCGCTGCATCCTGGAGGAGCCGTATCATCTCTCCTATCCGCAGGTGTTTGAGCGGGATGGCGCGATCTGGATGCTGCCCGAAGCTAGCGCGAGTGGAAAGCTCACGCTCTATCGCGCCGTGGATTTTCCCGACCATTGGGTCCCCGAGGCTGTGCTCATAGACGGTGAAATTTCCGATGCGACATTGCTCGAACATGGCGGCCGGCTTTGGCTCTTTGCCACGAACCGCGATGGCTATGGCAGCACTTCCGACACGCTGGTGATTTTCCACGCTGAAAGACTTGTAGGCCCCTGGAGGCCGCATCCGCTGAACCCGGTACTCATCGATCGGCGGATGACGCGCCCTGGGGGGGCCTTTATTCGGGACAGGAGCAATCGCATCTTCCTGCCAATGCAGGATGGTACGCTTGGTTATGGGGGCGGCCTCGGCCTCTGCGAACTGCTGGAGTTGGACGAGCAGACGGTTCGTTTGTCCGCACCTCGGCCAATCGATGCGGTTGGCGATTGGCCCTACCCAAAGATCCATACACTCAATCGATCAGGCCGACTGGAGGTGATCGATGGGATTGAGGCCGTGCGAAAATGATTGCGCCGAGAGCAGCGCTTCATAGCCTGCGCACATTCTTGCCGGAGAATATTGTTCTTTAAGGCGCTGTCCGGCGGCGGCGAGACCGGCCGCCAGGTGAGGCTTCGCGATGATTTCGGAAAGACCCTGCACTATGCCCGCGGTCGTAGCCTCGACGAAGAGTGCCGCCGGCTCGCCATCCTCCGTCGTCAGCACCTCCTGCATGACCGGCAGGTCGCTGGTCACGACAGGCAGTCCGGCGATCGCCGCTTCGACGGCAGCGAGGCCAAAGGTTTCGGTGGTCGATGCGAAAGCATAGACGTCGCCCGCCGCAAGAAACTCAAAAATGCGGCTGGGCGGAACTTCCCCAATGAGATGTAGCCTGTCCCTGACGCGCTCTTGTTCCGCAAGTGCGACAATCGCCTCCCATTCTGGTCCGGCTCCCGCGATCGCGAGATGAATGTCGGGCAGGTGTGCGAGCGCCCTGACGAGTGAGATCTGGTTCTTGGAGGGTGCCATGCGGCCGGATGACACGGCGAGCCAGGCGCGCTCCGGCAGACCGAAAGCGGCCCGCGCTGACGCCTTTTCGATTTGGCGCGATGGTGCGGCAACGCCGTGGTCGATCCGTCGGGTCCGCCGCCGATAGGCCTCGGGAAATGCTGCGAATTGTGCCTCGGTCCAGCTCGAGTTGACGACATTCGCATGATAGAGGCCCATAGTGCCCATAAGCTTGTCGATTTGCGTGAGGATGCCCCTTACCCCCCTGCTTTGCGGGGCTCCGCTCTGGTTCGCGATGATCCGCCTTGCTCCCGCGAGACGCGCGCCGATCGTGCCGAAAATATTGCCATAGTGCTGGAAGGTGATGACCGCGTCGGGCTTCTCGCGGCGCAGGTAGCGAGCAAGACCGATCGCGGCCTTCATCTGACCGAGCAGGCCGCGTGGCGGTTCGGTCAAAATGAAATCCGCGTAAGGATCCCGATCATAGACATCCGTCTTCCGATACATGAACACCGTGCGTATCTCATGTCCGCGAGTGCGCAAGCCTTCGCCTACCATGTCGGAAATGCGCTGTGCTCCGCCTGCCTCCGCCTGCGTCTGTACCTGGATGATTTTCATGTGCGGCCTTTCAGGAAGGAGCGGGCGGCGAGTGCATCTTCTCCGGCGAAGAAGCCGAAAATGGATGGATTGATGCCGATGCTGCGCCGGGCGATGAACACAGCGGTAATGCACCAGACGCTGATGGTGCCAGCGATGCTCAAGGCGGCGCCGATCGGTCCCAGGAGATAGGTCAGCGCCGCCGTGGCGCACAGCCCAAGCACGTTGACCACGACGAGTAGCTTGAAAAGCGCGTGTTGCAGGCCGGTCAACTGCATGAGGATTTCGGTCGGGCCGCAGGCCGTCCCGATGGTGGCACCAACGCCGAAGATGATCAGCGTCACCTGCATGGTCGGCGTGGCATAGGCCGGATTGAAGATCGATAGGATCAGATTTCCGAAGACGACGAAGACGACGAGCACCGACAATGCGATGCCAAAGCCCGCGAGAGCAGCAAGGCTGGTGATGCGCTGAACATGCGGCTTGTCGCCGCTATGGAAGGCGCCGGAGATTTGCGGGGCGAGCGCCTGGTTGATGCCGTTGAGAGCCAACACCACAAGACGCATGGTCCGGTCTGCGACGAAAATCGCACCGGCAGCTTCGGGGCCGAGGATGGCAGCAACGAGCAAGGTGCTTGCCTGGCTCAGGGCCGGAGGCAGCGCGGTGACGCCCCACAGGCCGAGCGTAACGGTCTTGAACTCCCGCTTCTGTTCCGGGCTCAATGGGCCGCGTCTCATGCGGGCCGTATCGCGAAACAGAACGATGGTTTGCGGAGCGATCGACAGCAGCAGCAAACCGGCCGTCAGGTAGGTTGCGGTCACGGCGCTCATTTTTACCTGCATGAAATGAGCGAGCACGAAGACCGGGATCGCAATAGCGCGCCATATGACATCGCGCGGAAGCAGGGCAAATATCAGTGCGTTTTTGGCGCGCAGGGCACACGCCACGAATTCCGACCAGCCAAGGGCAAAAGCGAGCACGCTGGCCGCTATGCAGATCGATCGCCATTCCGGCATGTCGGCGCTGGCCAATGGTAGAAACGCAATCACGACGATGACGAGGCTGAAGCCGACGAGACCGGCCAGTGCGACAAGTATGGATCGCGCCATCATGCCGTTTGCGGAGTTCAGATCGTTGTTTCCGGCATATTGCGGCCAGAAACGGAGGACCGCGCTGTGCTGTCCAATCAGCGAAAAGAAGGAGGTCAGGCTCGCACCGGCATAGGCGGCGCTATAGAGGCCGAATTGCCGCCCGTCCGTCGTCATGGCAACCGCCACGAACATCAGGAACGATAGACCCGCGCTCGCGAGCTTGATGATGCTGGCGACCGCACCGCTCTTGGCGAGCGCGCTCATCGACAAGCGCAGGTTGTCTGCGGGAGAGGGCGCTCCGGCCGGTAAAGCCTCACCGCTGTTCGTTTTGTCACCCAATATCGTGATCCTGCGCCGATCGATTCTGGCTTCAAGGCCTGAAAGCCCGGGAATAGAATGTATCTCTAATATCGTAAGTTCTTATGCTGTTGCCAGAACGAACTCGTAACATGGTTACTTGCGAATACCGGTTCGGATCACACGCTGGGGTGTAAATTCAACGGATGATTAATATTATTCACTAATACTGCATTTAGTGATGTGCGATGCGCCGAAGAGCTGCGGTCGCGAAGAGGGACTAGATGAAGCCGTTTAGCATTGACGAGCGCACGCTTCCGCCGCTGTTCGATGTCGGGGCCGTATGGACTACCCTCTGGCAACGCAAGATGACCGTTCTGGCAAGCACATGCCTCCTGGTGCTCTTGACCGTCGCTTATCTTGCCGTCGCCAAGCCGAGCTATACGGCGACCGCCTCGATCATGATCGACCCCCGCGATTCCCATGCCACGAACTTGAACAGCGTACTGCCCGGAATCGGCAGCGATAGCGCCGCGATCGCAAGCCAGGTCTTCGTCATCGAATCTCGCGATCTGTTGATGAAAGTCTTCGAAAGCGAGGGCATCGTGAATGATCCGGAATTCTCTGGTGGTGGTCTGCTCTCGCTCGTCGGACTGGGCGGCGGTGCTCCGACAAAGGATGAGATCTTCCGGCGCTTTCAGCGGAGCGTCACCGTCGAGCGGGCGGGGCTCACTTACGTTATCGATGTCAACTTCGTATCCCGATATTCCGACAAGGCTGCCCGCATCGCCAACGCCATCGTCAGCCGCTACAAGGCCGGTCTTTCTGGAGAGCGGGAAAGCGCCAACAGCGACGTGAACTCCCTGCTTGCCGACAAGATCGGCGGTCTTCAGAAAAACGTCAGTGATTCCGAGCACGAAGTTGCCGAATTCAAGATCACGCACAAGATCCTCGATGCATCCGCCGGGGGCACGCTGCAGTCGCAGATCGATAAGCTCACCGATCAACTGATCGCCGCGCGCAGCGATGCCGATCAGGCCAAGGATAAATACAATCAGGCGGTTGCGGCCGGCACATCGCCCGCCGGCCTCGCCAAGCTGTCCGAGATCCTTTCCTCCGAAGCAACCGTGAAGCTGCGCGAAAACTACAATCAACGCGCCTCGGATCTTGCCAATTATGAAGCCATGTACCAGCCGCGCCATCCGTTGATCAAAAGGCTTCGGTCCGAGCTGGACAGGATGCAAGGGCTGATGGCCGTGGAGGCGCAGCGGATCACGCAGGAGCTGAAGGCGAAATCCGACCTGGGTGCTCAAAACGTCGTGACGCTTCAGGCGAAGCTTGATGCGCTGCGTCAGCAACTCGAAGGATCCGACGTTGCACAGGTGCAGTTGCGGCGATTGGAGGCGAGGGCACAGGCAGCTCGAACCGTACTTGACGATTTCCTGAAGCGTGCCGAGGAAACCTCTCAGATGCAGGGCCTCCAGTTGCAGGAGGCCCGGGTGATTAGTTCCGCGGCACCGCCGGTGCAGCCGACCTGGCCGAAACCTTTGCTGCTGTTGCCGGTCAGCGCCCTGCTCGGTCTCATCGTCGGATGCGGTCTCGCTTTGTTGCGCGGGCCGAAAAGCCAGAGGGAGAGCGATCCAACGACACCCATACGCAGCAGCCTGCTGGAGGTCGGACCTGAGAAGGGGAGTGTGCAGGAAAAAGGGCGCTCCGAGCCCGTCCCCATTGGTTTTGGAGAGTACCATTTGCCGAGCGTTACCGGAATTGGGGCTTATTCCAGCATTCGCGCGATGCGGCGGCGTTTTTTCCAGGCCGGAAATGAGGCCTTCTCGCGTGATGTGCTGCAGCTGATGCGACGTATCATTAGCCATCTCAAGGAGCACCCGAAGCCTTATGT
>NZ_JAELTU010000873.1 GCF_016429015.1 Rhizobium sp. ASV20 | reverse complement strand
CCCCCCCCCCCCCCCCCCCCCCCCCCCCCCCCCCCCCCCCCCCCCCCCCCCCCCCCCCCCCCCCTTTTCCAGCCGAAGACGGCAACCGCGATCTTCGCCGATGTCTCGTCCCCCCCGAGACGCGTACCAGAGACAGATCTCCAATCAGCTGGATGGCGGCGGTACTCTGACCAAGACCGACCTTGGAACGCTTATCCTCGATGGGGACAATACCTATTGGGGGGGGGACGGAAATCCGGCAGGGCACTCTCCAGCCTGTCTCTTATACACATCTGACGCTGCCGACGAAATTCTTGGAGTGTAGGTCTCGGTGGTGGGCGGGGGAGTGGGGGGGGGGGGGGGGGGGGGGGGGGGGGGGGGGGGGGGGGGGGGGGGGGGGGGGGGGGG
>NZ_JAELTU010000872.1 GCF_016429015.1 Rhizobium sp. ASV20 | reverse complement strand
GGAGGGTAGTAACTCAGACCGTAGCCCGCTCATAGCACAAGCAGGCCACGAAGGAGCCGACCATGAATCCCCGGAGAGATCAAACAACGCACGGCGCCAACACCTGCTGTATACCGCGATACTCTTCATCCTAATAAACATCTGCACGGCAATGACAGCCGAATTCCTCGACACAGGTATGACCGAACTAATCGAGTCAGCCGCCTGTCGCAACCTCGTCCCCAGCGGCGCAGCAGAACCAACCGACCCGTCGCGCTGCAAAGCTCCGGACGTCCAGAGTCGGCTTTCGCTCGTACTAGGATGGGACATGACGTTTAGCATGGTCCCGGGTCTGCTTGCTGCTGTGCCGTATGGCGTGTTTGCAGATACTTACGGGCCGAGGG
>NZ_JAELTU010000871.1 GCF_016429015.1 Rhizobium sp. ASV20 | reverse complement strand
ACTTCCATGCATCAAAGCGTCGTCAAAAGCCCATCATAGTCGGAAAAAGTAAAGACATTGGGACTGTAGTGAAAATCTTGCGTGTCGGCTAAATAATACTCTGCCAAATTCTATCTAAATAATAATTATCTCCCCTTGATATTTAATAGCGGAAAAAAAAAGAGAGAAACCTTTTAGCTTGTTTGCATCCTTGGAGCAGCACCTCTGAATAGCATCATGTCTCCCCCTGTCCATCCTATAAATTCAACAATTTGATAAACAATCAAGTACATAAAGAGTGATATTAGTTCAAAAGAATAATCCTGGAATCAGATCTTTTCAAAACCTCGACATATAAAAATGGGAGAGAAGACAACATCCACCAAAAAGTCAGGTTGGTGGTA
>NZ_JAELTU010000870.1 GCF_016429015.1 Rhizobium sp. ASV20 | reverse complement strand
CGCTATCCCCATGACACAGCTGTATAAGCTGAAGCTCCAATGGAAGAAGAAGATCAATGCCGGAATTATGTTTTTATTAGGATTCATGTACGTATCCGCCCCTAACACTGCTTCTACAAGTTTCCCACATAGCAAGACAAGAACCGAGGGGCAAGAACATGAAGCTGACTTTTATCATGTAGGGGGACTATCTTCTCCATTGTTCGATTTCGAGCCATTCCAGGATGCGTTACCTCCATCAACCCGACCCGCGACCAAGCCGAGCAAGGCCTGTTCGCAGAACTCGAGATCAATGTCGGTCTGATTTGTGCCTGCCTACCGTCAATCCGCCTGATGCTGGCTCACCTGTTTCCCAGCGTATTTGCGTCTGACGATCATAGGAG
>NZ_JAELTU010000869.1 GCF_016429015.1 Rhizobium sp. ASV20 | reverse complement strand
GTATCAAGGTAAGCAAGCAGTCCACGAAGTACTTGAGTTTTACGTTAACGTGGTTGAAGATTTTACCCTTACGAGCCACCAAATCATTCCTCGCCTTCTCTGTAGAAAGGCTGGATAAGACATCGCCTGCCTTCCAGGCATCCTATACGCTTTGGCAAGACGGTTTCTCCGATATCTTGGCGGATTTACTACAACTTCTACGGTATGTCACAATCGGTGGTCTATGAAACATGTATAACTAAGCAGCTAATCGGTTATAGCTTCGCTCACGCTACACATAACCCAGACAATTGGTCTGGCTTGCCTACAGACATGCGCTCAATGGTGAGCCGTGTATTGAGTGATCGTTTTTGGCAATCTGGCATTTCGGATGGAAGCAAGGA
>NZ_JAELTU010000868.1 GCF_016429015.1 Rhizobium sp. ASV20 | reverse complement strand
CTCTTGTATTCATACATTGTCATGTTCCCCTTGTCATCATAAGTTCTGCTCGGGAGCCATTCAAAGACACGCAGCGGCTGTAGAGGATCGGCTATGCGGCTTTCCTTACTGTCGCCAAAGATGGTCGTCACGTTGCTATCAGTCTTGACTTCCCAATAGCAGTCGCCCGTCCTCGTGTTCGAAAACCGCAATATTCGAAGGAAACCGCTCTCAATCCGAGGCTGATAACGCTCAACGTGCCAACGAACACCTTCCTGCTCGCGAAATTCACAGCTAGTGATGAGGCTACCATCGGTGGCGACGCTCTGTACAGGAACAAGATCTTCTGTGCCAGACAGCATAAACTCATCCTCGTGTTCGCCGTCGCCATACTGCGGTAAGCC
>NZ_JAELTU010000867.1 GCF_016429015.1 Rhizobium sp. ASV20 | reverse complement strand
AGCGACGACTTCCTGGACGACTTGGATAGCTGGACACGGTCCTTCCACATAGGTGAAGTGGGCATTTGCTATGACCAACCACAGGATGTTCTTATCAAACCCCCACGGAGAGTGGTAGTGCCTGACGGCAATGGAGGTCACGTAGAGTGCTTTTTCAAACGCTTTGCACTCTCATTCGGACCCGAGCATGCGCGGACGGAACTTCGCACGCTCAAACGGCTGACTCTGGCGCACATACCGCCACCCCCCGAAGCGTTCATTTGCCGCCTCTACGGCGTTGTTTGCGATGGGAACGGATTAGCAGGCATGCTGTTTTCTTGGATTGAAAATAAAGGCGTTTTGTCAAAAGCAAGAGCGGAGCAAAGCGCCATTGAACTTAGAAG
>NZ_JAELTU010000866.1 GCF_016429015.1 Rhizobium sp. ASV20 | reverse complement strand
GCTTTATAGCCTGTGTTATCTATTATCTAAATTTCCTCAACGCCCGCTGACACAAAAAAAAATTTGATATAATTCCCAAAAGAGGACCAACCCGATTTTTACACTTTAACCGGATGCAAAGCAAAATTAGGGATATACACCTTTCCATCCCGAGCAGCCAGCATTGACGGCCACCTCGTCGCATTCACATCGTTACCCAACCAGACATCCATAACCTTATTCGGAAACACAGACACCCACCACCAAGTCAGCCCGCGGTCTGCATTCGCCTGCGGATTGCCATGCGATACGCCATCCTTGGATTGCTCGGGGCTAAATCCAAACCAAGGTATTTCCGTCGTATCTAACCACTTGGCCGGATCGCGATATGTATCTTCTTTAAAC